>CAZWZC010000157.1:0-4442 GCA_964638755.1 uncultured Aeromicrobium sp.
ATCGCATTCAAAGACATCAACCCTGAGGCGCCGACGCACGTCCTCGTCATCCCGCGTCGGCATGAGCCCGACATCGGCAGCCTTGCCGCGGCCGACCCCGCGGCGGCGATCGCTCTGCTCAACGAGGCTCGTGCGGTTGCCGAGTCTGCCGGCAATGGCTCATACCGGTTGGTGTTCAACACCGGTGCCGACGCAGCGCAGACCGTGTTCCACTGCCACGGTCACGTGCTGGCCGGCCGCTCCATGAGTTGGCCTCCAGGCTGAGGCTGCCCGTACGATGGACACAGATGACTGAAGACACTGCACCGGCACATGCGTTCGCCATTCCGTCGAGCGTTCCCGCGGTTTCCCTACTCGGGCCTGCCGACGAATTCCTCCGCCTCATCGAAGACTCCTTCGTGGCGGACATCCACGTGCGCGGCAACACCATCACGGTGACCGGATCGCCCGCTGAAGCCGCCATGATCGAGCGGCTGCTCGACGAGCTGGTGACGATCGTTCGCACGGGTCAGCACCTGACACCGGAGACGGTCGAGCGCAGCATCACAATGTTGCAGACCGAAACCGAGGAGAAGCCGGCAGAGGTCCTCAGCCTCAACATCTTGTCCAATCGTGGCCGGACGATCCGTCCCAAGACGGTCAACCAGAAGAAGTACGTCGACGCGATCGACAAGCACACGATCGTGTTCGGCATCGGCCCCGCCGGCACTGGCAAGACCTACCTTGCGATGGCCAAGGCGGTTCAGGCGCTGCAGGCCAAGGAGGTCACCCGCATCATCCTGACCCGCCCGGCAGTCGAGGCGGGAGAGCACCTCGGCTTCCTGCCCGGCACGCTGGGCGAGAAGATTGACCCCTATCTCCGTCCGCTGTATGACGCGCTGCACGACATGATCGATCCGGAGACTATTCCCAAACTGCTGGCGTCGGGCGTCATCGAGGTCGCACCGCTTGCCTATATGAGGGGTCGGACGCTCAATGACGCGTTCATCATTCTCGACGAGGCGCAGAACACGAGCCCGGAGCAGATGAAGATGTTCCTGACGCGTCTGGGCTTTGGCTCGCGGATGGTCGTGACCGGCGACGTCACCCAGGTCGACCTGCCGAGCAGCGCCAAGAGCGGATTGCGCATCGTGCAGGATGTGCTGGAGGACGTACGCGACATCCACTTCTCGATGCTCACGGCCTCAGATGTCGTCCGCCACAAGCTCGTCGGGCGCATCGTTGCCGCCTACGGCGAGTACGAGTCGGAAGCGGGTGCGCCGGCACATGAACGTCGACGTACTCAATGAGTCGGGCGCAGACGTCGATGTCGTCGCGCTGACTCGACTCTGCCGATTCACGATGCGGCGGATGCGCCTGCACCCGGCCACTGAGCTGACCCTGCGGCTGGTCGACCCGGCAACGATTGCGGTCCTCAACCAGCACTGGATGGGCAAGGAGGGGCCAACTGACGTCCTGTCCTTCCCCATGGATGAGCTCACGCCCGGGCGTGACGACGAGGATGCGGCCGAGGGCTACCTGGGCGACATCGCACTGTGCCCGCAGGTTGCCGAGCAGCAGGCACCCGCCGCTGGTCACACCGTCCAGGACGAGGTCAATCTGCTCACCGTGCACGGCATTCTGCATCTGCTGGGCTACGACCACGCCGAGCCAGCGGAGCACAAGGAGATGTTCGGCGTACAAGGCAGGCTGCTGCTGGAGTGGCAGCAGGCTGCTGACGGCATCGATCCCGAGTCATCGTGATGGTGCTGCCAATAGTCGTCTCAGCCGTGCTTGCCGTCGTGGCTGGTCTGCTGGTCAGCGTCGACGCCGCCCTGTCGTCGTTCTCCAAGGCACGCGCCGAAGAGCTCGACGACGAGGGACGTGCCGGGGCGGGGCGCCTCGCCGAGATCCTTGAGGACCCTGCGCCCTACCTCAACTCGGTGCTGCTGATGCAGGTGCTCGCCGAGACATCGAGCATCGTGCTCGTCGCGCTGGTCGTCGCTGATGGCGTCGAAGGGCTCTGGCAGCGCTTCGCCGTCGCCGTCGCGATCATGGTCGTCGTCAGTTTCGTGCTGATCGGCGTCGGTCCCCGTACGCTCGGCCGCCAGCACGCCGAGTCGATTGCGTTGAAATCGACGTTGCCGGTGGTGATGCTGACCAAGCTGCTCGGGCCGCTGCCCAAGCTGCTGATCCTGCTGGGCAACGCGGTGACCCCGGGCAAGGGATTCAGCGAAGGACCTTTTGCCTCGGAGGTCGAGGTTCGTGAGCTCGTAGACCTCGCCGCCGCCAGCTCAGTCATCGAGTCCGACGAGGGCAAGATGATCCAGTCGGTGTTCGAGCTAGGCGACACGATCGTCCGCGAAGTCATGGTGCCGCGTACTGAGCTCGTCTTCGTCGAGCTGAACAAGACGCTTCGTCAGGGAATGTCGCTGGCCCTGCGCAGTGGGTTCTCGCGCATTCCGGTGATTGACGAGAATCTCGACGACATCGTTGGCATGGCCTATCTCAAGGACATCACCAAGCGGGTGTTTGACAACCACGACTCCGAGACGACCGAGCGCATCGCGACACTTGCCCGACCGGTGCTGTTCGTGCCTGACACCAAACCGATCGACGATCTGCTCAAGGAGATGCAGTCACAGCGCACGCACGTCGCGATTGTCGTCGACGAGTTCGGCGGGACGTCTGGGATGGTCACGATCGAAGACATCCTGGAGGAGATCGTCGGCGAGATCACTGACGAGTACGACACCGAGCCGGACGAGAACGAGGAGCTCGCCGACGGTTCATGGCGGCTCAGCTCACGATTCGAGGTCGATGACCTGGAGGACCTGTTCGACATCCCCATCGAGGACGAAGACGTCGACTCGGTGGGCGGCCTGATGGCCAAACACCTCGGCAAGGTGCCGATCCGGGGAAGTGTTGTCGAGGTCGAGGGCCTACGGTTTGAGGCCGAGGGCCCGACAGGTCGACGCAATCGCATCGGTCGGGTGCTGGTCAGTCGGATGGAAGCACCGGAAGGCAATGATGATGACGCTCAGTCCTGAAGACGACAAGCTGATCACGCTGGCCCGTTCAGCGCGAGCCCGCACGGGTGCTCAGCACGGTGCAGCAGTGCGCGATGAGAACGGTCGTACCTACGCCGCTTCCACTGTCGTCCTCCCGTCGCTGCGGTTCGACGCGCTCGACCTTGCGGTCGCCATGGCCGTCTCATCCGGCGCGGAGGGCATCGAGGCGGCAGCTCTGGTTGCCGACAAGCACCCGGAGCCGATCGTTGACGGAACTGCCATTCGCGATCTCTCGGGCCGCGGCATCAACATCTTCATCGCAGACCTCGACGGCCGTGTCGTGCGTGTGGGCGTCACGTGAGTCCGGAACCTTCTTTCCGCTCTGGATTTGCCTGTTTCGTAGGCCGTCCCAATGCCGGCAAGTCGACGCTGACAAATGCGCTGGTCGGCGGCAAGATCGCGATCACGTCCTCCAAGCCGCAGACGACACGCCACGCGATCCGCGGACTTGTGCACCGCGAAGAAGGACAACTCGTCCTGATCGACACTCCCGGGCTGCACAAACCGCATACCTTGCTCGGTGAGCGTCTCAACGCGCTGGTGCGCACGACCTGGTCCGAGGTCGACACGATTGGCATGTGCCTGCCGGCGAACGAGACGGTTGGCGAAGGCGACAAGTTCCTGATCCGTGAACTGGCCCAAATCCGCCGTAAGCCGGTCTTTGCGATCGCCACCAAAACTGACCTCGTCAAGGGTGACAAACTGCGCGACCACCTGCTCTCGATCCAGCAGGCTGGTGCAGACGCAGGGCTGCAGTGGCAGGAGATCATCCCGGTGTCGGCGGTCTCCGGAGAGCAGGTGGATTTGCTCGCCGAACTGCTGGTGAAGACGCTGCCCGAAGGACCCGCGCTCTATCCCGAGGGCCAGCTCACCGATGAGCCCGAGGAAACCTTGATCGCCGAGATCATCCGCGAAGCAGCGCTCGAGGGCGTACGCGAAGAGCTGCCTCACTCCATCGCCGTGGTCGTCGACGAGATGGTTGCCAGGGCTGGCCGGCCCAAGGACAAGCAGTTGATCGACGTACGCGTCAACGTCTACGTCGAGCGCGGCAGCCAGAAGGGCATCATCATCGGCAAGCAGGGTGCGCGCCTCAAGGAGATCGGCTCCAACTCGCGGGCCCAGATCGAGGCGATCCTCGGAACGCCCGTGTTCCTCGACCTGCACGTGAAGGTCGCCAAGGACTGGCAGCGCGACCCCAAACAGCTCCGCAAGCTCGGGTTCTAGCCGACAAGCCTTGTGAAGCAACTCGGTACTCCATCGGGTGACCGTGCCTCCTTGTGTCACAAAACTTGGGGGAGGATGGCGACATGGATGCGGCAGAGGCGCTGAAGGAGATCGGGTTCTGGCTCGAGCGTGAGCGGGCTGTGACCTACAAGGTCGAGGCGTTCCGCA
>CAZWZC010000158.1:0-4381 GCA_964638755.1 uncultured Aeromicrobium sp.
TGGAACGCTCGCCGATCTCCTGGATCAGCTGGTAGCCGTGCCGTGGCTGCTCGCTGAGGAGCAGTAGGGCGGCGGCGCGAACGTCGCCACCTCGTCCGCCACGACGGCGTCCACGAGGACGGCCGGGGCCGCCAAAGCCGGGGCCGAACTCACGGCCGAAGCCGAAATCTGAGTGTCCACGTCCGCGACGGCGATCGGCCGGATTGCGATGTTCTGAAGAATTGTTGGTGTTGCGCATGGGGGTTACCCACCTTCTGAATAAGTACAGTCTGAGTGAGTACAGTCTGTGCACGTCGACACAACCTGAATTGATCTAGCGTCGATAAGTAAACGATATATCGTTAATCCATTATATGTCAACTGTCTGATCGAAGTTTCTCCACATCGCGATTTCAGGGGTCTTCACAAACCCACGCGTTTTCGGCAGGATCGTGCGACAGTCACGATTTTCATTGGCACTCTTCGGGGGAAGAGGTACAGGGAGTGGATTCTCAGGCATCGGCGCTGGCCGAGCGCGTACGCGACCTGGTGCGCGAGCGCCGCATCGATCCGCGTACGGACGCTGACTCGGTTCGACGGGCCGCTCTTGACGTCATTGCTGAGCACGAATCGCGAAGCCTGACCGGCGCGGTGAGATCGCTGGACGAGCCTGACCTCGTCGTCGGCCATATTGTCGCCGACGTCTCGGGGTTCGGGCCATTGCAGCCCTACCTCGACGACCAGACGGTCGAGGAGATCTGGATCAATGAACCGTCGCGGGTGTTCGTTGCCCGGGCCGGACGGCACGAGCTCACACCGATCATCCTCACGGCCGAGCAGGTCAGAGAGCTGGTTGAGCGCATGCTCTCGTCGTCTGGCCGACGACTCGACATCAGCCAGCCATTCGTCGATGCAATGTTGCCGGGAGGCCATCGCCTGCACGTTGTGCTCGACGGCATCTCTCGCGGGTTCGCGGCCGTCAACATCCGCAAGTTTGTGGCGAAGGCGCACACGCTCGACGACCTCGTGACCCTCGGGACGTTGGACCAACAGGCCGCTGACTTCCTTGGTGCCAGCGTGCTGGCCGGGTTGAACATCATCGTGTCGGGCGGCACCCAGGCCGGCAAGACGACACTGCTCAACTGCCTGGCGGCTTCCATCCCGGGGTCGCAGCGCCTGGTGTCAGCGGAAGAAGTGTTTGAGTTGCAGTGCGGGCATCCCGATTGGGTCGCGATGCAGACTCGGCAAGCTGGGCTGGAGGGCACGGGCGGCATTGACCTTCGGACTTTGGTCAAGGAAGCCCTCCGTATGCGTCCGTCGCGGATCATCATCGGTGAAGTGCGCGCCGCCGAATGCCTCGATCTGCTCCTTGCCCTCAACGCCGGAATTCCGGGAATGGCCAGTATTCACGCCAACTCGGCCAAGCAGGCGCTGGTCAAGATGTGCACCCTGCCGCTGCTGGCCGGCGAGAACATCGGCTCGCGTTTCGTCGTCCCGACCGTGGCGTCTTCGGTCGACCTGGTCGTTCATACAGGTATCGACCCCGACGGATCGCGCGCTGTGCGCGAGATAGCGACCGTGACCGGGCGGGTCGAGAGCGACTTGATCGAGTCCGAGCCGGTGTTTGTCCGAAAGGGCTTGCGACTCGAGAGGAAACACGGTGTCCCGCTTCGTCGCGATGCTTTTGAGCTGGTCGGCGTTGACCTCGACGACATTCTGGGGGTCGGTAGATGGGCTCCTTGATCGGCCTCGTGTTCGGTGTCGGCGTATTGATGATCGGTTCGGCGACGACGGGGACGCCGGGCCACAAGCAGCTGCGGCCCGTTCGCCGAGAGGGCAGGCTCGCGTTCCTTCTCGCGACCTCTGGAGTCGAAGGTGTTTCACCTGCCCAGGTACTGGCGCTCTGTTTCGGATCGTTCGTGATTGCGGCGATTGTGATGCTCGGCGTTTCCGGTGTGCTGGCAGTCGGCGTGGTGTTCGGACTGATGGCGGCCTGGCTGCCTGTTGCTGTTCTGCGCGGTCGTGCCAGCAGGCGTATGCGTGATCACGCCGGAATGTGGCCCGACGTCGTCGACAACCTCTCGTCTGCGGTGCGGGCCGGACTTTCGCTCCCCGAGGCGCTGATGCAGCTCGGTGATCGAGGCCCGGAGGGCTTGCGGTTGCCGTTTACACAATTCGGCAGGGACTACCAGACAACGGGACGGTTCCACGAGTCGCTCGACCTGTTGAAGGTGCGCCTGGCAGATCCGGTGGGTGATCGGGTCATTGAGGCGCTCCGCATCGCCCGCGAGGTTGGCGGCGGTGATCTCGGCCAAATGCTTCGTGCGCTGTCGGGATTCCTCCGCGACGATCTACGCACGCGCGGTGAGATCGAGTCACGCCAGTCCTGGACCGTCAACGGGGCACGGCTGGCCGTTGCAGCGCCGTGGCTGGTACTCCTCTTCATGAGCTTCCAGGGCGAGGTCATCAGCCGGTTCGCCACCACGACGGGGATGATCGTCCTTGGGTCTGGTGCGGTGATGTGCGCGATTGCCTATCGGTTGATGATGTGGATTGGGCGACTTCCCGCAGAGCGACGGATTCTGGCATGACTGGGGCAATGATCGGACTGTGCTCCTCGGTGGGGGTGATCATGCTGGTGTCGGGATGGATGCGGACGCGGCGACCGTCTCTCGAGCATCGAGTCCTTCCGTATGTGCGTGACGTTCACCCGTACGCAGTTGTCGGTGCGCCGGCGGGCGTGGTCGGCGCGGTGTTTGGACCGAGCCTGCGCAAGTCCGGCGAGACGATCGGTGATGTCTTGGGAGGTTCGACAAGTGTGTTAAGGCGCCTCGTGAGACTTGGCTCATCGATGACTGTCGATGACTTTCGGATTCGACAAGCGATCTGGGGTGGCGGGGGCCTTGCGATCGGCGTGTTGGCGTCGATCGTCCTCTGGTCGACTCGAGGATCGGCCGTTCCTGTGCTTCTGGTCGTGTGTGTGAGCGGAATGGTTGTCGGAGTGCTGTGGTGCGACAACCAACTGACGAGTCGAGTCCGTGCCCGCGAAGAACAGCTCCGGGCGGAGTTCCCGGTGGTGGCAGACCTCTTGGCGCTGGCTGTGGCGGCGGGCGAAAGCCCGGTGGCAGGGCTCGAACGCATCATGCGGGTCTGCAACGGGCACCTTTCGCACGAACTTGGTCAGGTACTTGCCGACATTCGTACGGGCACACCGATGGCGAGCGCGTTTGATCGCCTTGCGGCCAGGACCGGTGTCTCAAGCATTGCCCGGTTCGCCGAAGGTCTCGCAATCGCGGTCGAACGCGGAACGCCCTTGGTTGATGTTCTGCACGCGCAGGCGGCTGACGTACGTGAGTCCGGGCGACGCGAGCTCATGGAGGTGGGCGGACGCAAGGAGGTGGCGATGATGATCCCGGTTGTGTTCCTGATCCTGCCGGTCACCGTCGTGTTCGCCTTCTTTCCGGGCTACATCGGACTTCACCTGACTTCCGGAATGTAAGTGGGAATGTTTGAGAGAGGCAATGGGATGGAACAATTGTTGAAGACTCTGGTTTCGCGACATGACGACCGCGGGGATGTGCCCGGCTGGGTCATGATCACGGTCATGAGTGCGGGTTTGGTGGCGATACTTGGGGCTGTCGCCGGACCGCAGCTGCGGCAGATGCTGGAACAGGCGCTTTCGTCCGTCGGCGGCTGATGCAGTCCCGCGCGAGTGATGAGGCGGGTGCGGCGGTCGTCGACTTCGTGCTCGTGATGATGCTTCTTGTACCGCTGGTCCTTGGCATCGCACAGGTTGGCCTCGTTCTGCACGTGCGAAACACCCTTGCCGCGGCTGCGTCCGAGGGTGCCAGAGCGGCCTCGCCATTGGGTGCGACGCCCACGGACGGCGCTGCGCGGACGAGGGCGATGATCCGGCAGGTTCTGGCCGACCGCTACGCCGACGACGTCTCGGCGTCGTGGACGACTGTCGGCGGGGTTGCCGGTTCCGAGGTCGTTGTCCACGCGGACGTTCCGGCACTCGGCCTGTTCGGACCCTCGGTGTCGGTGACCGTCCGAGGACACGCCATCCGTGAGGTCGCGCCGTGAAGCGAGATTCAGATGGCACGGCGTCAGTCGAGTTCGTCTGGCTGACCATCCTGCTGCTCGTCCCGTTCGTCTACCTTCTGATCGCTGTGTTTGACGCACAGCGGGCCGCGTACGGTGTCTCGACCGCCAGTCGTGCAGCCGCCCGGGCGTTCATACAGGCACCCGACGTCCCAACTGGTGAGCGGCGCGCGAGGATTGCGGCTCGAGTCGCGCTCGGTGATCAGCACTTGCCCGAGGTTGCGGTGAAGATCACCTGCCTGCCGACACCGGGCGACTGTCTGCAGCCTGGGTCGTCAGTTCGGGTTCGCATCAGCAC
>CAZWZC010000159.1:0-4243 GCA_964638755.1 uncultured Aeromicrobium sp.
ATGCCTGCACCCCTTGTTCAATCAACATGTTCGTGATCAGCGACCCGCGGCGCTCCATCAACAGCCGCCGAAGCGTTGCAATCCTCGCCTGCATGCGATCGATGTTCGCCCCCACTTCGTCGAGGTGATCGCCGATCGCGATCTGCTCATCCATCGGCGGGAGCGGGACGGGCATCATCTCGAGCGCCGTCTTCGTGACCCGTTGTGCGTTGGGCCGAACACCCGTGCCGATCGTCCCGAAATAGTCGACGTAGCGAGGGCTGCGGAACAGGTGATGGACGTACCTCGGGTAGAACCGCGGAGAGATCTCGTAGGCCTTGTAGTCAGGGCTGATATAGCCAGTCAGGGACGAGACACCAAGGCCACCGTGGTTGAGCCACATCATGTTGGCGGCGAGCTGGTTGGGGCGGACCACCCGATAGTGCGCGACGTCCGCCGACGCCTGCTGGCCATCAGTGCGGGTATTCAGCTCAACGCTGCGGTACTCCGAGATGGAAAGCAGGGGGCCAGGCGGGTCGTCGCCGTTCCGCTCAGAACTCTCGACGAAGTCAAAGCCGAACTTCGTATGGCTCCAATGCTCGGGGATCCCATCGAGCGGGGAGTGCGCGTCTTCGAAGTGGCCCAGGTGATCGTCGCTCAGTCCGAAGACCGCCGCGGTGTCCGTCGTCCGCTGTCGCAGCGTGTCGGCGAGCTCCTCGAGCTTCGCGAGCATCGCATCGACTCTCTGGAGACCGTCTGCGATCTTGCGCTGGGTGGCGATGTCGGGCAGGAACACCCGCATCAAATCGAGCATCTCGGGCTGCAGATCCCACTGATTCGGGCGAATGCCCTTCGAGATGCTGGCGTAGATCTCGACATGGTGCCTAGACCGCAACGCGTAGTGAAGGAACCGCGGATCGTCGTCAGTCTGCGGCTTGTAGACGAAGTACGCGGGCGAGACGATGCCTCGGAGCGAAGACACGCCCAACGATCCCTGCCACGTCTTCATCTTGTTCAGAACCAGGTCACCAGGCTCGACGATCTGATAGGCGGCGAGGTCCTCGCCCGCGCGGTTCCAGTTATCGCTGCGGTCAGACTTCCGGATGACGCCGTAGTCGCGGTACACCGACAGAAGCTCCTCGGCAGGAAAGCCGACCTTCTTGTCGCGCTGATAGAGAGACCAGAACGGCACCGACTTCCACCGTGTCGCTGAGGAACTCACGACTCGTGCACCTCGGTGAACTTCTCGGCCAACTCGCCCATGATCCGCGCGACATCGGCGTCGATCTCTTCGAGAGCACGAGGCTTCGTGGGCACATAGAAGAACCGCTTGAACGGAATCTCGTTGCCACCCTTGGCCTTTGCAGCGTCCCAGCAGGCGTCCGGCGCGAAGGGAAGAACCTCGCGCGCCATGTGCTCATCGACGTCCTCGCTCATGGGAACGCGCTGAGTCATCTTCCAGCCGTCGGCGATCACGGGCTTCCCCTTGCGATCGAATGCCAGGGGGGCCGACTCATCGGGAGAGGCCAGAGCAGCCATGACGGCGTCGACCAGCCCCAAGGTGGCCTTCAGTCCAGCTGCTTTCGCGGCGGCGGGGAGAGTCTTCGGCAGCTCGTTCCATGGGGTGCCGTCGAGCGACTTCAGCACGGCTACATGACCCTCCACGAAGTCCTTACGGCTCCGGAGGACCTCAATCGCCTCTTCGTCGAACTGAGTGGCCAGCCGCGCCTGCTTGAAGACCGGCACGTCCTGGAACATAAAGTCCGCAGGGGTCAGGACGCGCGAGATCGCAGGGTCGGCATGCTCGAACGCTTCGTATGCCTCAACCAGGATCTCGCGGTGGCTCTGTTCCATCTCCCGACGCTTGTCGCCCATCGGCCGGCGGAGCAGCGACCACTGGTCCGAGCCATCGATGAGCTGGATCTTTCCTTTACGCTCGGGCGATTTGTTCGTGTCCAGGAACCACACGTAGGTCGCAATGCCAGTGCCGTAGAACATGTCGGCTGGCAGCGCGACGATCGCATCGATGAGGTCCGCATCGAGCAGCCACTGGCGGATGGCGCTTGGGCCCTTGTCAGCAGCGAACAAGGGTGAGGCATTCGAGACGACCGCAGCTCGGCCACCCTGACCGTTCTTCGATGCCGGCGTCAGCTTCGAGGCGCAGTGTGCCAAGAACAGCATCTGCCCGTCAGACTTGCTGGGTAGACCATGGCTGAAGCGCGAACCCGGCTCCTTCGCCTGAGCACGGACGCTGGCCTCCTGGACTTCCCAGTCAGTCCCGAACGGTGGGTTGGACAGGACGTAGTCGAACGTCTGGCCTTCGTACTCGTCGTGGATCAGGGTGTCGCCCTGACGAATCGCGTCCGGCCGACCACCCTGGATCAGCAGGTCCGCCTTGCCAAGGCCGAACGCTGACGGCATGAGCTCCTGCCCGTACAGCGTGATGTCGATCTTCTCGTTCATCCGCCGCAGGGCTTCCTGGGCGACTAGCAGCATGCCGCCGGAGCCGGCCGTGGGGTCGTAGATCGAGCGCAGGGTGCTGTCGCCGGCGAGGGTCTCGTCGTCGTTGCTGATGAGGATGTCGACCATCAGCTTGATCGCGTCGCGCGGCGTGTAGAAGTTGCCGGCTGCCTTGCCCTTCTTGTTGAAGGCTCGGTACATGACGTCCTCGAAGACGTCACCCATGGCGGTGTTCGCAAGGCTGCCGGGCGACAGGTCGAGCACCGAGAAGTGCTTGACCACCGCGTGAAGGCGGTTGGAGTCGGCGAGGATCTTCGCCCGCCTGTTGAAGTCGAACGCGACCCAGATGTCGGCGATGTTGTGGGAGAAGCCCTCGATGTAGGACTTCAGCGACTTCGCGACGTTGTCGTCGACCGAGGCGATCGTCTTCAGGTCAAGCGGCGAGGTGTTGTAGAAGCTGAGCTTGAACCTGTCCTTGACCGCGATGTCGATCAGGTGCGGCGGCAGCTCGCCGAGGGAGGCCACGAACTTGGTGACCTCCTCCTTGGTGTCGGCCAGCATGCACTCCAGACGGCGCAGCACGGTGAACGGCAGGATGAAGTCGCCGTAGTCCTCCTCATCGACCACGTTCCGCAGGAACTTGTCCGCGGTGTCCCAGACGATGCGTGCTGTCGTCGCAGTCGTGGTTGCCGCCGTGAGCTCTGTCATGCTTGCCAGTTCCTCGATCCCCGGGTTCTATGTATCAGGAACATTACACAGATCCGTGTATCAGGAACGTGACATTCAACCTGTGTCTTCGGTTGTGAACGACTTCGCCACCAGAAGCACAACGGTTGAACGCTCTGCGGTCCAATAGCCAGCAACGTGGGCATTCGTCAGTTCGCTCGCTTGTATGACGATGGCCTGCCTGAGGCATGCGGCAGCCGCGCCGCCAGCCACCAGAAGGGGCTAAGAGCCGCAGCGAACCCGAACTTGATTGCGTTCCAGGCGAAGAGCAGCACGAGGACGTTGAGGTAGCCGGGGGCACCGCGCACGATGGTGGTGGCGCAAATGCTCGTCGCGAACAGGTACGCAGGGGTAGCGACGACCGCGACGGGGATGGCCCACTTCAGCCCTCGCGGCGACCGCACCCAGTCGAGGACCCGGTTGGTCGGCATGTAGAAGCGCAGGTAGCCGCGGATGGCGGCGCTGATGTTCCAGAGCAGGGCAAGCATCGGGTTCTCCCATCGGTTCGTGCGACCGAACGTGGCACGGCTCGACGCGGCCGGGACTGGCTGTGGACGGAGTGGTGGATAACCGCGACCAACGTCGACCTGTGGACCTACGCGATCGAAGCGCCGCGTCGGAGCACCCTCCTGTGATCGATCTCGGCGGCCTCAGCCTTCGAGGTGGACCGTGCCCGGCGAATGGCTTGTTCAGCTCGACCGGCGTCGCGGCGTTGGGCCACCGTCGCGGGTTCGTCGCCGAGCGCGCTTCGAGCAGAGATCCCGTAGCGGTCGCGGTAGGCGGCGACAGTCGCGACCTCGCGCAGCCACCGGCGCCGCTCAGCGCCGTCTTCGGGAGCCGAGCCGAGCCGCTTGAGCCATCCTGCATCGGTTTCGACCGCAGATGCCGCGAGGGCAAGTGCTCGATCCTCGATGAGGTGAGCTCGTTCTCGCAGCGCGTCCGCCATGTCACTCGCCATCGGACCGTCGGCCGCCGGGACCAGCCCAGCGATGAGATTGGGCTCTGCGGTGCGCTTCCCGCGGCGGACACGCCCGGTCTCGTGGCTGATGCGACTCATGAGGACGGCGCCGACGTCGAC
>CAZWZC010000160.1:0-229 GCA_964638755.1 uncultured Aeromicrobium sp.
GTCGCGCGAATCAACAACATCCCACGGGTGCTGATCGCGTCGACCGACAAGTCGTACGGCGACCACGCGGACGCCGACGATCCGGAGCCGCTGCCCTACCGCGAAGGCCACGCGCTGCGCGGGATGGACGTCTACAGCGCATCAAAGGCCTGTGCCGACCTGATCACCCAGACCTATGGATTCCAGTTCAAGGTGCCGGCGCTGATCGTTCGTAGCTGCAACATCTACG
>CAZWZC010000160.1:239-4210 GCA_964638755.1 uncultured Aeromicrobium sp.
CGCCGGCGATCTTAACTTCTCCCGCCTGATTCCGCGCACGAGCCTGCGGATACTCAACGGCAAGGCTCCGGTGATCAACTTGGGCAACGCTGACGTGCTTCGCGAGTATGTCTACATTGACGACCTGGTCGACGCCTACCTTTTCCTGGCCGAGAATGCCGAACGCCACTACGCCGGCGAGATCCCCACCACCGGCCGAGCGACGTATGGGTGGGCCGCCTACAACGTGGGCAGCTTCATCAGCTCAGAGGGCAAGAAGCCCGAGGAATACTCCAACATCCGCAGTGTCCGCCAGGTCATCGACCAGATCGGGGCCATCGTCGGCGCGAGCCTGGAGCCGATCACCATCCCGAAGCCCGACAACTTCATCGAGATCCCAGACCAGTTCCTCGACTCCGGCAAGCTTCAGCAATTCGGATTCAAGCCGCAGATCGAGTTCGAAGAAGGATTGCGCCGTACGGTCGAGTGGTACACCAAGCACGAAGAGCTGCTTAGCCGTGCAGGTGCTCGACACGTGCTGAGCGACTGACACAAGAAGCGTCATCAGCCCCAGAGACCGGAATCCTCGACGTAGTCGTTGCGGATACGTGCACGCAAGCGCGGCGCCTTGGCCATCAGGCGGCCGGCCTCCTCGGGCAGGACCAGCCGGGCTGACTTCGCCGCGTCACCGACCAGCGAACGACCCATCCGGCGCCAGGCTGACCGTCGCCAGCTCGCCCATTCCTGCTCGTCGTCCGGCAGGAAGGGCGATGGGAGCCGCCCAGGATCCTCCCAGTCGAGTCGATAGGCACGTCTGATCTGTCGCGACAGTTCTTTCCCCTTCCGGTCGAAGTTGTAGGGGTAGTCCGGAATCGTCAGGCCGCGCGCGTGGGCCTTCAAGGAGTCGGCATACTCAACGCACAACGCGTCGAGGGTGTCGTTGCCCTGACGCACATCGGCCGTCGACCACCGGAATCGGGTCGACAGTTCGGTGGGCCGATCGGGGTCGAATGCGTGGAAGTGGAACAGGCGCAACGGGTCACCCGTCGTTGTCACGACGAGCTGACCGTCCTCCCGATCGAGTGGTCGCTCATAGAGGTTGCCGATGCCGATGTTGTAACCCGGATGCCGAAGCGCGCGGCCACGAAAGAGGTCCGCGCCAATGTCAACCCACTTCTGATCGACGAACAAACCGTTGAGAGGTTCCACCAAGCACTGAGTCCGAAGTCG
Organism: uncultured Aeromicrobium sp.; assembly: GCA_964638755.1. GTDB lineage: Bacteria > Actinomycetota > Actinomycetes > Propionibacteriales > Nocardioidaceae > Aeromicrobium. Next base: position 1,449 of record CAZWZC010000160.1, read on the forward strand.
ATCACACCACCAGTCGAGGAACTCCGCAGCGCGACGATCTACGCCGCAGAATCCCAGGTTGTAGATGCCGACAGTTAGCAGGTGCCCCTCTTTGAGCGGCGCCTCCGGGGTGGGCGGAGTCAGGAAGTGAGGAGTGACGAGGAGTCCCCCTTCGCTCGCGGCAAGCTCAGCCGAGAGCTCGCTAATGTCAGCCGTAAGGTAGAGATCGGGGTCGAGGTAGTAGGCCTCGTCATGGTCCTTCAACAACACTTGGAGAGCGCGAGGCTTGACCGAGGTCGCGTACTCGATCAGTTGGTAGATCGTGGCGAGCCGGTGGACCTCCTGCAGCGGGACACCCAGCAACTGTGTGCTGTGCAAACGGCCGATCGGGACCTCTGGGAGCGAGGCGTCGTCCTCGACGTCGATCAACAGGATGTCGAGCGTCGCGCCCTGGTGTCGCTCAAGGCTTTCAGCGAGGGCCAGAGCCTTCGGGAGGTAGTTGCTGGCGAGAATGGTGAGATAGGCGATACGCCGATCGTTCGTGCCGCTCATGTGCCTCAGATTTCCGCTGACGAGTAGTGAACCGGGACCACTGTATAGCGCCGCCGCGATTCAGTTGGGCCCGTTCTCTCAGGGGCGCGATGGACGCCTGCAACGATCACAACCGCTTGCCATACAGGCCGAGAATCGTGCGGTAACCTCCCTGATGTGATCGCCCCCAACGAGACTGATCAAGCTGCCCGGGACCTCTACCTTGAACTTCTCAAGAGAGCCCTCACCGGCGCGTTGTCCGAGGACAATGACTCACTGCTTGGGGGAGTGCGCACGCAGGGCGCCAAGCAGCTGCGCAGACGCCTCGCCAACCGCGCGGGCACGATCGCTGGCAGGTTCGGCTTCGAGATCGCGTACAAGAAGCCCTACGACCCGGCTTTGCGCGAGGTGGGCATGGACTGGCCCGCGCGCGCCGAGTCGATGATCGGTCTCCGGCGGATGGACAACGTCGTCAAGTCGGTGTCCTCGGTTGTGAAAGACGGCGTCGAGGGCGACCTCATCGAGACGGGCGTCTGGCGCGGCGGAGCCACCATCATGATGCGCGGCGTCCTCAAGGCGTACGGCGACACCACCCGAAAAGTCTGGGTCGCCGACTCGTTCGAGGGTCTGCCCGAGCCTGACGCTGCCCGGTTCCCTGCCGACACCGGTGATGAGCTGCACAAACAGACCGGTCTGGCCGTAGGCGTCAACCAGGTCAAGCACAACTTCGAGCGCTACGGGCTCCTCGACGATCAGGTCGAGTTCCTCGTCGGCTGGTTCAAGGACACGCTCCCGACGGCACCGATCGACAAGATCGCCGTTGCGCGCCTCGACGGCGACATGTACGAGTCGACCATCCAGGCGATCGAAGCGCTCTACCCCAAGCTGCAGCCCGGCGGATTCCTGATCATCGATGACTTCGGCAGCCACGCCTCACAGGCTGGCGCAGCCATCCACGACTACCGCGCGAAGCACCGAATCACCGAGAAGATCGTCGACATCGACGGCATGGGTGCGTTTTGGCGGAAGGACACATGACCGGCGGGCGGCCGGACCAACCGCACGGTGGCCAGACCGACAGCAGCGTTGACGAAGAGGCCCCCGTTTCGTCCGGCTACGGCCGCCGGGTTAGCGCGTTCGCCCTCGACCAAGCGATCTCGGGCGGCTCAAACATCCTGCTGGTCGTGGCAGCTGCCCGACTGCTGCACGTCGACGACTTCGCGCGAGTCTCCATCGTCTTCATGGTCTACGGCCTGATCCTGGTGACATCGCGTTCCCTCATCGGCATCCCGGTCCTCATGTATCCGGTCGAGGCTGCCGAGCGTGAGTCGGACATCATTCGATCGGGCTGGGGGATCGGGCTCCTGTCGGCCGTTCTCACGTTGATCGCTGCGCTGGTCACGGCGTTCTTTGACAACTCACTCGCGCTGGGATTCTGCATCCTCGCAGTATTCTCGCCCGGTCTCATCCTGCAGGACACCGGTCGCTTCCTGGCCTTCACGACTCGCCGCATCTCGCGCGCGATCACGCTAGATCTGGTCTGGCTGGGTGCCGCAGCCGCTAGCATCGCAACCCTACAGGTCATCGGCGTCACGTCAGCAGCATCGTTCCTGACAGCCTGGGCCAGCTCCGGCGCACTTGCCGCGGTGCTGGTCCACATCTTTTGGCCAACTGTCCCGAGGCCGGGATCCTCCTGGCTCCGCATGACTCGGCGCGCGTCCGCTCTTACGTTAATCGAATCGATCGTCCTCCAAGCAGGTGCTCTCGCCATGGTGGGCGTTGCCGGGCTATTCGCCGGAAGAGCCTTCATCGCCGGGTTTGCCGGTGCCCAAGTGCTCGCCCGACCGTTGTCATTGATCCTGCAGACGATGTCCGCATCAGGGGTCAGCGAGGTCGCCCACGGTACAGATCGCCGCGGGATCGTCCGCACGACATGGAACACGTCGTGGCTTGCGACGGCGGGATGCGCCGTTGTTTTGGGCGTGCTGCTCGCCGTGCCAGACCGGCTGGGAGAGCTCGTCCTGGGTGACAACTGGCACCCGACGGAGGTGCTACTCCTGCCGTTCGCCGCCTACATGCTTGCCGAGGCGCTCTCCACCGGTCCGCATGCCGCGCTTCGCGGCCTTCAGCGTTTGAATCTGTTGGTGACGCTCAGTGTCACCTGGATGGGCCTGGCGATCGTCGTGATTGGTCTGGGCTACGAGCTCGGAGGGGCCCAAGGAATCATTTGGGCCATCTCGGCGGCGCGCGTC
>CAZWZC010000161.1:0-4059 GCA_964638755.1 uncultured Aeromicrobium sp.
CACCCGGCGCGGGCTGTACTCGTACGCTGCGCTCCAGTCCCGACTCGCAGAGAACACCTTTGCGGGGTCCGGGCTTGTCGACTACTCCGGCCCGGTGCTGCGGCTGACAAACTTGGCACCCGAAGACATGTACGTCCTCCTCGACAAGCTCCGGCATGTATACGCAGGAGGCAATCCCGACAACTACCTCGTGCCCGACGAGGCGCTCACCGCCTTCATGACCCACTGCTCAGCACGGATCGGCGACGCCTACTTCCGGACCCCCCGCACGACGATTAAGGAGTTCATCAACCTCCTCGCCGTGCTCGATCAAAATCCTGACGTTGAGTGGTCCGCCCTAGTGGAACGCGTCGAAGTGGCACCGGAATCAAACCCGGACCTTGCGCCACCGTTCGAAGATGAGACCTCGGCGCCCGAAACCACCGCTGCCCAGAGACCGGCCCAAGGCGATTCGAACGGCGACGATGACGACCTCGCCAGCTTCAAGCTCTGAAGTGGCTGCGACCCAGTCGTTCAGCCGGCTGCACCCTGCCATGCAGCGATGGGTGCACGATCAGGGCTGGACCACGCTTCACGACGCCCAAGAACGAGCGATCGGTCCGATTCTGGACGAGCGGAGCGACGTCATCATCTCTGCGGCCACCGCAGCAGGAAAGACCGAAGCCGCGTTCCTTCCGATCTGCTCTGTGCTCGCTCAAGAGAGAGACGTGGTCGCTGCGAGACCGACAGACGACCCGTGGGAGGGTCACGACCCGTGGGCGCCGCCAGCCGCTGATCCTGCCAGCGGGATTGAAGTGCTGTACCTATCCCCATTGAAGGCGTTGATAAACGATCAGTTCGACCGGCTCGAGATGATCTGTGAACGTGCCGACGTCGCGGTCCACCGTTGGCACGGCGATGTGCCGGGTAGTGCGAAGCGAAACACGGTGCGCGACCCGTCTGGCGTGCTTCTGATCACTCCCGAGTCGCTCGAAGCCCAATTCGTGAACCGAGGCGCGGAAGTACCGGCGCTGTTTGCCGGCCTCCGTTACGTCGTGGTCGACGAGCTTCACTCATTCCTTTCGACACCACGGGGAGCGCAGCTTCAGTCGCTGCTCAACCGCATCGAGCTCGCTATCGGTCGTCGGCCACCACGGATCGGGCTCTCCGCCACGCTCGGCGACATGCACGCGGCCGCGGCCTTCCTCCGGCCCACCTGGCCCGACACCGTGCTCGTGATTGAGTCGACCGCAGGCGGCCAAGAACTCAAACTGCAAGTTCGCGGCTACCGGCGGGCCGCACCAGAGCTGCTCGGCCGACAGATAAGAGCTGCGGAGGCGGTTGGGGAATTCGTCGAGATGGAGCAGACCGTGAATGGTGACCGGCTCGACATCGCCGAGCACTTGTTTCGCACATTGCGCGGCCGAGACAATCTCGTGTTCGCAAACGCACGCACAGAGGTTGAGATCTACGCCGACCTGCTCGCTCGGCGCAGCGCCCGCGACAACGTCCCCAATGAGTTCTGGCCCCACCACGGCAGCCTTGCCAAAGACGTCCGCGAGGTTGTCGAAGCGCAACTTAAGGACCGGACAAGGCCCGTCACTGCGGTCTGTACATCAACGCTTGAGATGGGCATCGACATCGGCTCGGTAGCCAGCGTCGCCCAGATCAGTCCGCCTCCGTCGGTGGCTTCGCTCCGACAACGGCTAGGCCGGGCCGGACGTCGAGGCGAAGCAGCGGTGCTGCGCGTTTACGTCACCGAAAACGACATTGATATTCGCTCAGCGGTAGCCGACGAGTTGCGCTGCGGGCTCGTGCAGACCGTTGCGATGGTGCGGCTGCTGCTCGAACGCTGGCTCGAACCTGCAGATGACCCCGGTCTGAACTTGTCAACGCTGATTCAGCAGGTCTTGTCGGTCATCGCCCAGCACGGTGGCGTATCGGCCGCCGAACTCCACGGGGTTCTTTGCGGCCCGGGACCCTTTGGAGACGTCCACCAGGAACGGTTCGGACGGCTTCTTCGCGCAATGGCTAGCGAGGATCTGATCACGCAGGCTAGGGACGGGACGCTGCTGCACGGTCAGATCGGCGAGCGAGCCGTGAACCACTATTCGTTCTACAGCGCCTTCCACACGCCAGAGGAGTGGCGCCTAGTCGCCGACGGTAGGCCTCTCGGCACCCTACCGGTCACTCAACCACTCGCGGTCGGCGGACTGCTCATCTTCGCTGGACGGCGCTGGCGCATCACCGGCGTAGATGTCAAGGGTCACGTCGTCGAACTTATCCGAGCCGCTGGTGGTGTGCCGCCGAGCTTCTTTAGTGGTGGGGCAGCGCTGGTCGGTGACCGCATCCGTAAGGAGATGGTCGCCGTCTATCGGGAAAGCGACGTACCCGAGTGGCTCGACAGCGAAGCGGCGATCTTGCTCACCGAAGGGCGCGAAGCGTGGCGCAGGCTCGATCTCAACGACCACGTGCTCGTTGCGGCCGGCAATGACACCGTGATCTTGCCTTGGATCGGCGACCGTGGACTCGCCACCGCTGCGCTTGCCCTCAGGGAACACGGCCTAGACGTCAGCGTCGAAGGTCCAACCTTGACAGTGGCCAAGGCCACCCCGTTGGAAGTCGTCCACTCCGTCAGAGCGGTGCTGGCCGAACCGACTCTGGACCCGCTCAAGCTCGCCAGACTGGTTTTAAACGTCGAGGTGGATAAGTGGGACTGGGCTCTCGACGCTGACCTCGCTACCGAGGCGACCGCTGCACGACTCATCGATACCGCCGGAGCATTGCGAATCCTCGATGCGGTAGACGCTCGCCCGGTCGCCAAGCAAGGCTCAGCCCTCGACACACAGAAGGCAGCCCAACTTTCGGTTCCAGTTGCTCAGTCGGCTACTACCCTTGACGCACGACCGCCAACGTCTTGAGGACCCTGCAGAACTTCGTAGCAGGCCCAATGCACTGTCAGGGTGTTCACATATTCAGAGGTCGCAGGGGATCGTCCGCTGCGATCGTCTTCTTCTCGCATGAGGACGCGAGGTGGCCTCGGCGCACGACAGTCTCCGGTCGAACGGTCGCCTGATCGAGTTCCGGGGCAGGGTGCGTGCAGTCTTGAGCCAGCGCCATCGGATCAAAGCTCATCTGCGAGTTCGACGTAGCGACATAGGACGTTGACAAGCCTCATCTGGGCGACGGTTTGGCAGCGGTGGGCGAGCAAGTCGGGGCTACACACCAAGATGGCGATTGCCTGAGCGCGAGACTCAGCAACGTTGAGCCGGTTGCGCGAGTAGAGGAACTCCATCCCCCGGGGCACGTCCTCTGCGGTTGAAGCCGCGAGCGACGCTATGACGACGGCTGCCTCCCGTCCCTGGAAGCGATCCACTGTGCCGATTCGAGCACCCTCTGGCAAGACCTCCGCAAGGGCCCGGACCTGGGCGTTGTACGGCGCCACCACCAGTACGTCATCGATTCCCAGAATTCGCTCCTCGCCCCTCCCATTGGTCCAGGTGCGGCCCAGCAGTGATCGGTGGAGCTCGGCGACCTTCGCTGCTTCTTCGAGAGAGGACGTCCGGTTCCCGGTATGGGTTACGGGGGCCCACCGCAGGCCGGACCCAGCCAGGCCGCCGGAGCCTCCGATGGCTTGCGGTCTGCAGCGGTCCTCGCTCTCGAGCCGGCCGTCGTAGACCTGCTCGGAGATAAAGGCAGTGATGTCGGGGTGCATTCGGAAGGTGCGGTCGAGGAAGAGGCCGCGGTCGGGCGAGACTGTGGCCGCGCCAGCCAAGGCGTGCTCGAGGGCCGAAGCCTCGGCTCCGTCGGGATGCGAGCCTTTCGATGGCTGAGATAGCTGGCGAGGATCGCCTACAAGGACAAGGCTGAGGGCGGACGGGGCGACGGCGGCAACGTTGGCCAGCGACAGCTGTCCGGCCTCGTCGATGACGAGCACATCAAGGAGTCCGATCATCCCGACTCGGCTGAACAGCCACGCGGTGCCGGCCACCACGTCGACTTTGCGATTAGTCAAGGCCTGCTCGATATCGACGTTGCTGGCCGCAGTCACTGCCGCGTGGTTGGTCGTGTCCTTACCTG
>CAZWZC010000162.1:0-3979 GCA_964638755.1 uncultured Aeromicrobium sp.
CGGGGTCACCCGGTTTCCCTCGATCCACGACGATGAGATGGATTCCGAACGGATAAGCAGATGATTCAGGTAGCGGGCTCGGGGCCCGATCCGCTCATCGGCACGCGCGAGCACCGCTAACGCATCCTCTGCGGCTGACTGAGCCTCCGTCCCAAGGACCGGGAGACGGTCGCCCAGCTCGTCCGGGACATACGCCAGATAGCGGCCCGGGGTCCGGTCCTTCCGTGCCAAGCCAGCGGCGCCCTCCGGGCGCCACCAGAGCTCGACATACTCAGCCATCACAAACTCCAACCCGTGTCTCAAACTTCTACTTTAGACACACTAACCGAGAAATACACCAAAGGCACTCACGGTTAGCCCATGCCGACAACGTCAGAATCCGATACCCGGCCCTCTTCCCGGTGGGCGGGAAAGGCTGGGCGGAGGCTCCGGTGGGCGCCGACGGACTGGTTTGGGAGCCTGCTGCCTGTGCTCGTAGGGCTCGTATTTGGCCGCTTCTTCGGCAGCAAGATCCGCAGCGTGCGCGGGTCCGAGGTCGGCCCGGTCGCGGCTGAACACGCGGGCCCATTGCTGTCGGGCGTCGTCAAGGTTCTCGGCGACAAGATGGGCGGTATTAGTGTCGCGGCCGCGTGTCATGGCGACATAGGCCGACGCCGCGCCTGTGTGCTCACCGAGCACCAGGTGAGCCGCGCGGGTGGTTTCCCCTTGTGCGCCGTAGACCGTCGAGGCGTAGGCGAGTTCGATGTCACCGATGGCATACCAGTAGGGGACCTTCCGCGTACCCGAAGTTCCGGCGAGACGCATGGCGCCGTCGCCCAGTCCGGTGACGGTCCAAGTGTCACGGTTGGCCACGCCCAGGTCGTAGTCGTTGCGGCGGGTCGAGACCTTGTCGCCGACTCCGATCCGCTCACCACCTCCTGTGACAAACACCTGGTTGTCGTCGACCTTCCCGGCTCCGATGTGTCGTTCGCGGATCGCCTGGTTGAGATCGGCGACCTGTTCGCGGGTATCTGCGACGACGAGCGCACCGGTGGCGGCTGCTTCGTCGGCCAGTGCGGCGGTGCGCGTGGCCTCATCGGCGTGGAGGACGATCTGGCCCCGCCCGACGAGTTGGTCGAACACCGCCACCGGGTCCTGGCCTGTACGCATGGTCAAGCTGAGTTTCGCGTAGTCAGGGTCGGTAAACCGGTGAACGGTGTCCAAGGTCACCGACGCTTCGGGTCTGACCGAGGAGACGGCGAGGTCAAGGACGCCACCCCTGCCGACAGCCGGCAGCTGGTGGCGGTCGCCGACCAGTCCGATACGCGCGCCAGTCTCGTCCGCAATCTTCACTAGCGCTCTGGCGGAGTTCTGATCGAGCATTCCGGCCTCGTCGATCAACAACAAGTCACCCCGACCCAGCCGGGCATCGGCGGACGGGGATGAGGGTTCGCGGGACCACGTGCCGTTGTCATCCCAGCTGAAGCCGTATTGGTGGGCGAGCCATGCGGCCGAGTGCGCCCCCACCCCGGCCGCAGTAGCGACGGCGTGGGCGGCCTTCAGCGTCGGCGTGACCACGATCATCCGGCGACCAGTCTGATCGACAATCGTTTGGGTGCCGGCCAGAGTTGCGGTCTTGCCCGCTCCGGCGGCACCCTCGACCACGACAAGGTGGTGTTTGCCAGCCAGGACGGCGATAGCTTTCATTTGTGCTTCGTCAAGGTCGCCGCCGGTGATGCTCGCCGGGACACCGATTGAGGAGCCGCGGATCGCGAACGAATCCTTCAGTTCGGCCTCGACCCTGAGCACCTCGGGCGACGTCAGTGCTCGAATGTGCTGCGGCGTTCCCTGCTGCTCGAGCAATGGGATGCAGGCTCCGACTGCGCGGGCGGTCAGGTCTTCCGCAAGTTCGATACGCACGGCAGGGTCAGCAACCGTCCCCTCGGCAGCGATGAGGAGTTCGACCTGACCGCGGATATCGGCGGCATTCCACCCCGACCGCTTCGCCCCCAACCGCGACAAGACTGTGTTCACTGCCGCATCACGATCCAAAGCACCCGAACGCGGCCCTTTCAACACCACTTGGCTCGTAGGCGGGTGGTATCCGAGTCGATGCAGTTCGTCGACCCAGCGGTCGATCAGCACCGTGCCGTCGGTCGGGACCACCTTGTCCGGTCGCGCTTCAGCCCATGCGCGTCGGTCCCACGTGCGAAGAAGGTCTGGCCCTGGTTCCTGTCCGGGGTGGGTGTCGCGCCATGCGGTCTCGTAGCGCTCGATATTGCGACCGATCTGACGTGCACGAGACGAAAACGGCCCAACGAACCCGGCCAACTCCTTCACCTCGCCAGACTGGTTGTTGATGGTGAATCCGCGGTCCGCCAAGACCTGCCGAAATACCAGGTCGCACATCACCGCCGCATGCCCAATCCCATTGACCGCGTCGATCATGTCGCGGACGCCGACCGTGTGCAGGCCACGCCATTTGCCTTCGGCCCAGACGCGGGCGTTAATCTGCACATGCAGATGGCGATGCGGGTCACCGGCGCGTGACGTGTAGTGACGCACCGTCACAGCGTCGATCCGCTCCACCGGCACCTGCACTTGCCGGCCCCGTGGCCCCACCCGGGTTGTGGCGTGTTGGGCCAACCAGCCGATGATCTCACCGGCGGCACGGTCCTGGGCGGCGTCATACGCTTCGGCGACCTCTGGATCCAGTGCCGCCGCGAGGGACCAAGTCTTCGGCCCGTTCACCACGACCTCGACAAATCGCACCGCGTTCGCGTCCTGACGCAGCCTCCCGCGAGGTTCGTTCGTCAGCGGGTCAAGTCCGGCGACCCACGCCTCATACCCATCGCCATCCAAAGCTCCGACTGGCGCGACGCCATCGGGGGTGGCGCCAAAACGCATCGCCAGACCTGTTCCCTCGGCTAGGTAGTAGTCGTCGACGCGGGCGTGGTCAGCCTCGACATAGTTCCTGGCCGCGGCCGGGTTCCCCCGGTAGACCTTCACACCACCATGCACGATCAATCGCCCCCAACGATTTCCAACAACAGGTCCGAAAATGCGTCGTGGGCCGCCCGACCACGGGCGACCCATCCACTTACATTCGTAGCATGCGTGCCGGAAAGAGGGAACGAGTGGAAACGACCAGTACCCGTTGGACGTCGCTGGAACCGTCAGTAGGGCCGATTCCAAGATAATTTCGGAGCGAATTGCTGGCGTTGTGCAGTCCGCTCGGCGCTAGTCCTAGTGGTGTTATCCACAGCGCACCGGCGGGTCGATCCGGTTTGAGTTCGGACCGTCCAGGGTGAGATCTGGAACCCACCGGAGGCGCAATTCAATGACGGACATCGGCTCAGCAATCATTCCCGAACTCGAAGTGGCAATGATGCGAGCATGCGACCTGCTCGCATCACTGCACGAGCAGACGCGCCAAATGGACAAGACACGGATGGACCCGCGGAACGCGCATGACCTAAACGACGCCTCATCTATGGCGCTGTGGGCCACTGTCGCGGTCGCCCAGTTCGTCGCCCCCGAACACCGCGGAGCAGATCTCACCTTGGACCTAGAGACGCCGCCGCTCACCTTGGCCACCACAGCCTACGAATTGATGAGCGAACACGATGCGGGCCTCCACGAACTCGAAAGGCTGAGGCTACTGGACTGGGTCGGCACGATCTGCCGCGTCTTGAAGCGTCATGAGTTCACAAGCTAGCACGCAAGCGGCGGATTGACTGATCCATCACGCCGGGCTCACCGGCGCCGCTGACAAGACTGCCATCCAGCGGGGCGCCCTCGCCGCCGCACGTGACCTCAGCGAACTACGGTTGGGGAATGAGCGGATGGGGTGCAGACGCAGGGGTGGTCCGGCTCCCGGACGGCCGTTTAGTCCGCGGCACCGGGACGCGGCGATCTCGCGGGCATGCACCGACCCCTGACTTCGCTGTCTATCTGCTGGGCCGCGACCCGGACGTTACAGAATGGCCTTACCGCTGGG
>CAZWZC010000163.1:0-3897 GCA_964638755.1 uncultured Aeromicrobium sp.
GCCTTGGCGCGCGACGACGTTCGCGCGCTAGGCGCGCTCAGTCGTCACGAAGTCGATGAGTTCCTCGACTCGGCCGAGGAAGGACGGTTCTAGGTCAGCGTAGGAGTCGACCCGGCTCAGCAGGTGCTTCCAGGCTCGTGCGATGTCGGCTTGGTCGGCATGAGGCCAACCGAGTGCTTCGCAGATGCCGTGTTTCCAGTCGGAGCCACGTGGGATGACTGGCCAAACATCCAGGCCGAGTCGATCAGGTTTCACCGACTGCCAGACGTCGACGTACGGGTGTCCGACGACGAGCACGTGCTCGCGGCCAGAAAGCTGGTCGGCGATCGCTGTCTCCTTGGAGCCCGGTACGAGGTGATCGACGAGCACGCCGAGTCGTCTCGCGGGTGCGGGATCGAACTCGTCGACGATGCGGACGAGGTCGTCGATACCGCCGAGGTACTCGACGGCGACCCCTTCGACCCTCAGGTCTGCTCCCCACACCTTCTCGACGAGCTCGGCGTCATGGCGACCCTCGACGTAGATGCGACTCGGCAGTGCCACGCGCGCCCGGGTGCCTTCGACGGTCAGCGATCCAGACGTCGTGCGTGAGCTGGTCTTGGGTGCCTTGGCAGAACGGGGTCGCAAGACGACAGGTGCGCCGTCGAGGAGGAACCCAGGGCCGAACGGGAACGACCGACGGGTGTGTCGCCGGTCTTCCAGCACCATCATGCCGAGGTCCTTCTCGACCACCATGATCTCGCCGACGAATCCGGTCGTCGCATCCTCCACGACCATGCCGCGCTCGGCTACGACCTCGACCGAACGTCCACGCGGAGGCTTGCGCCAGTCTCCTGAGAGAACATCCGTGCCGTATCTGTCAGCCATACAGAACTCCGAGAAGTTGTTGGTGAAAGGCCTCGAGCTCGTCGCGGACCACCGGTCCTGAGCTGGAAAGGATCGTGGTAGAGACAGTAGTGAGTCCGAGGGTCAGGTCGATTGCCTCAGCCTAGGTGGGCGTGGCACCGGCGGGGCTTGACCGGTAGAGATCGCCGAGCGCAACCAGGTTTCGGTCGGGCGCGACGAGGACCAGTTCACCGCCGACCGGTCCGTCGCCGATGTGGACCACTTCGACGTAGCAGTCGCCGAGGTCACCCGCCCATGCAGACGAGAGCGTGCCGCCGAGGGACTCGTGGACCAGCTCAGTGCCGTCGTCGATCGTGACGCGTCGTGACGAGTAGGTCAGCGTGTGATCCGTACCGGTGACGACGACAGGAGATTCGGCATTGTCGGACACATCAGTAGACTGGCACTTGGCCTGGGGGAGTGCCAACGCGACGCGCGGAAGGACTCGGTTGAAAGGGGAAGGCGATGCCTGATGATCGACGCCTCGACGTGCTTCGAGCGATCGTCGAGGACTATGTCGCGACCCAAGAACCTGTCGGATCGCGCGCCCTCGTCGAGCGACATCACCTCGGCGTCTCCCCAGCCACGATCCGCAACGACATGGTCGTGCTCGAGGACGAGGGCTACATCAAACAGCCACACACCAGCGCAGGCCGCATTCCCACCGACAAGGGCTATCGGATGTTCGTCGACCGGCTTGCCACGGTCAAGTCACTGTCACCTGCCGAACGGCGGGCAATCGAGACGTTCCTGACAGGCGCGGTCGACGTCGACGATGTGGTGCAGCGCAGCGTACGGGTACTCGCACAGCTCACCAATCAGGTCGCCATTGTGCAATACCCCTCGCTCACCCGCTCGACTGTGCGGCACATCGAGGTCGTTGCACTCGAGGGCGCGCGGGTCCTTCTGGTCGTGATCACCAGCAGCGGCCGCGTCGAGCAGCGCATCATCGAACTCGTGGCGACGCCCGGCGATCACCTGATCTCTGACCTGCGGTCGAGCATCTCACGTGCCACGCTCGGCGAGCGACTGCCCGAGGCTTCACTACGTCTGGCTGAAATGATCGAGACCTTCGATGTCAACGATCGTCCGATCGTGACCGCGATCGTCACGACCCTTTCCCAGACCTTCACCAATGAGCGCTCCGATGAGCGCATTGCCGTCGGCGGCACCGCCAACCTCGTACGTTTCGGCAGCGATTTCGATTCCGCAATCAAGCCCGTGCTCGAGGCAATCGAGGAGCAGGTCGTGCTGCTCAAGCTCCTCGGCGAGGCCACCTCGGGCCTGACCGTACGCATCGGCGCCGAGACCGGCCTCGACAGCCTGCTCGGCACTGCTGTCGTCTCGACCGCCTACGGAGCTGACGATCAGGCGCTGGCGACACTCGGCACCGTGGGACCCACCCGGATGGACTATCCGGCAACCATGGCTGCCGTCAGCGCTGTTGCCCGCTATGTCGGGCGATCGCTGGCAGACACCTAGTCACTCACATCGCATTTGAACAGACCGCACTCGACAAGAACCAGGACTCATGGCTCAGGACTACTACGCAACACTCGGCGTCGGACGCGACGCGACTGCTGAAGAGCTGAAGAAGGCCTACCGCAAACTCGCGCGTCAGCTGCATCCCGACGTGAACGACGCTTCGGACGCCTCGGAGCGCTTCAAGGAGGTCACAGTTGCGTACGAGGTGCTCTCCGACCCGGCCAAGCGGGCCACATTCGATCGCGGCGGCGACCCGTTGCGTGGCGCCGGTGCATCGGGGTTCGGCCAGGGCTTCTCGTTCGACGACATCATGGATGCGTTCTTCGGTCAGAACACCGGTCGCGGTCCACGTCCGCGTATGCAGCGCGGTCAGGACGCCCTGCTCCGCATGACGATCGACCTCGCCGAGGCCGCATTCGGGGTCACCCGGGACATCAAGGTCGACACTGCTGTCACCTGCACCACGTGCGCGGGCACTGGTGCCGCCGAGGGCTCTGAGCCAGTCACCTGCCGCACGTGCCACGGTCACGGCGACGTCCAGCACGTACAGCGATCACTGCTCGGCGACATCCGTACGTCGCGGCCGTGTCCGACGTGCCACGGATACGGCACCGTGATCCCCGATCCGTGCGCCGAGTGCGCCGGTGAAGGGCGCGTACGCTCACGTCGCTCGATCTCGGTGACGATCCCCGCAGGCGTTGACCATGGCACTCGTATCCAGCTCACCGGTGAGGGCGAGGTCGGCCCCGGCGGTGGTCCCGCCGGAGATCTCTACCTCGAGATCAACGTGACCCGACATCCGATGTTCACCCGCAAGGGCGACCAGCTGTTCTGTCAGGTGACGCTGCCGATGACAGCGGCTGCACTCGGCGCACACCTCGACCTGCCAACTCTCGAGGCCGACGTTGTCGACGCAGACGAGGAATCCAAGACGGTTCCACTCGACGTCACAGCTGGCATCCAATCGGGAGACACAATCACGATCAAGGGCAAGGGAGTCCCGCGGCTTCGCGGCTCGGGTCGCGGCGACCTCAATGTGCAGATCATCGTCGAGACCCCAGCCCGTATGGACGAGGAGCAACGCGCACTGGTGGCCCAATTGGCCAAGCTCCGCGATGAGGAGCGTCCCGAAGCGCTGATGGGCGTCAACTCAAAGGGCGTCTTCGGCAAGATCAAGGATGCGTTCAAGTGAGTGATGACTGTCTGTTCTGCAAGATCATCGCGGGTGACATTCCCGCTGAGATCGTCTCAGAGTCCGAGCACACGATCGCATTCAAGGACATCAACCCTGAGGCGCCGACGCACGTCCTCGTCATTCCACGGCGGCATGAGCCCGACATCGGCAGCCTTGCAGCGGCCGACCCGGCTGCGGCGATCGCTCTGCTCAACGAGGCTCGTGCCGTTGCCGACTCTGCCGGCAACGGCTCATACCGGTTGGTGTTCAACACCGGCGCCGACGCAGCGCAGACCCTGTTACACTGCCACCGTCACGGGTTTGCTGGCCGGTCCAAGGGTTGGCCACCAGGC
>CAZWZC010000164.1:0-3863 GCA_964638755.1 uncultured Aeromicrobium sp.
CAGACGTGGACGTGTGTACTCGGTGCGCAGCGCTCCAGCCTGATCGGCGACCGACCGCCAGCCGTCGGCGGCTTGCGCGAAGTTCGGGATGTCGGTGGTCGGCGTCACCCGCGTGACGTCGACGATGGCCGCGCACAGTGTTGCTTCCTCGACCGTCAGCCCAGCAGCGGCAACGTCAAATGCAATGGGTGGCGACGTGAGGCGTCCCTTGGGGGTGAACGCGAACTCAGCGGCACCCTCCGGCGGCGATGCGGCCACGGTGACGACGGCAACCCCGAATCGTCCTGCCGACTGTGCCCGGGCGTCGTCAATGACACCAGCCAGGTTGACGTTCGTGGTGATGACCAC
This sequence comes from uncultured Aeromicrobium sp., assembly GCA_964638755.1. Classification (GTDB taxonomy): domain Bacteria; phylum Actinomycetota; class Actinomycetes; order Propionibacteriales; family Nocardioidaceae; genus Aeromicrobium. The sequence goes on from CAZWZC010000164.1 coordinate 349, forward strand.
CTGCCACGGATCGGGTTCGTCGCCGTGCCGTCGGCTCGCAGTCTGGATTTCGGCCGTCACCGAGCGGACGGCAGCGTCGTCGGCGTCGTGAGTGCGCAGTCGCAGGGTGTCCAGGTCGCCCAGCTCCTCGCCTATGCCGAAGGTGTCCGTCTGCACGAGGACTGACCATGGGTTAAGTGCCAACTCGGCGGCAGCGTGCCGGGCGAACGCCAGGGCATGATCTCGGTCGCCGGTCAGGGCCACGGAGCCCAGCGGTTCAAGGTTTACCAACCACAAGGCGCCGCCGTCGTCGCGGCCGACGCTGACGAGCATCGGGTACGGCGACAGCACGTCGTTGTCGGCTTCGACCGTGCCGAGCTCGACCTGCCAGCGCTGTTCATCGCCCTTCCACGGATCGGCGAACTCCACGCTTTCGGCGAACTGGAACGTCGCGACTCCACGAGATAGCAAGACTGATGTCAGGACTGGGAGCGGCACGCCCATGTCGCGCGAACGAGCAGCGATGCTGTTGAGCGCTGCGTCGAGCCCTTCGATGTCGTCGGCCGCCCGGTCGCCGTGCGCGGTCGCCGTCTTGTCGATCTTCATGAGTTCGGGCGGATTGGGTGCGAGCGTCTGGCCCGGGCGTCGGTAGCGGAGTTGAGTGCGGCGGTGTGCCCGGACGGCCATGAGCACGACGCCAGCGAGGAGCCCGCCACCAGCTACTCCTGGCAGCAGCCAGGCGGGCGCGCCCTCTGCGGCGGAGTCGTCTGCGTTAGCCACGGGCTGGGTCGGCTCGGCTGCGGAGTGTGTCGGCTCCGCCTGAGGTATCGGGACTTCCGCCTCGGGCCGCTCGTCATGTGGCGGTTCTGCGGTTGGCGGTGGCGTGTCGATGGCCCCGTCGTCATGGTGCTGAGCGCGCTCAGCGCCTTGGGGAATCGTCAACTCCCAACCCGGACGAATCAGGTCGGGATCCTCCAAGTGATCGCCATCGGGCTGCTCAGTAGCGCGCGATGCCTCGAAGATCTCCGGATACCGCGTGCCGTCGCCGAGCTCCTGGTCAGCGATCTCCGACAAGGTGTCGCCTGGCTGAACCACGACGATCTCGGAATCCCTCGACTCGACGATGGGCACCCGGAGGACGGTTCCGGGCGTGATGAAGTCCGGGCGGCCGTCGAGGACTTCCCTGTTGAGATTGACGAGTTCGGTGAAGCGGGCGCCGTCCCCGAATAACCGCTCGGCGATCCTCCACAGACTGTCGCCTCGGGCGACCGTGTACTCGCGTGTCTGTCGCTTCTCGGCCGTCGACTTGGGTTCGACAGACACCTGCGGAACTGGCTCCGCCGAAACCGCCTCGGCGCCCATCGGCGTAGGAGACACGGGCGCCACAGCAGCGACGGCGTGCGCAGGCGGACTCGGCAAGGCGGCAGCAATAGTCGGAGCAGCGATGAAGAGCAGGGCAGCAGCGCCGACCAACTGGGCCGCGAACTGTTGGGGCACTCCGAGTCCCGGCAGCGCGGGCGCGGGGACGCGGCGGACCTCCGAGACTGCTGCCAGAAGCACGGATCCCGTCATGACTGCCCAGGCGCCCCAGCCCACGGCTGCGAAGGCCGCGAACGCGAGGCTTCCATCATCTGGTCGGGTGAGCATTCGCCGGAGTTCGCCGAGATCCGCATCCCACGGGGCGAAGCCGATGGCGATGAGGACCGCTGGGAACGCCACCACCAGCCCGAGCAGGGCAATGCAGGCAAACAGCCCGCGTATCCGTTGACCGAGTGTCGTCATTGCTCCGTGCCTCCAATGGTTCTTACAACCCGTGCGGATGCCTCGCCGGTGACGGTCAAGTCCGAGATGCCGATGGCTCCGAGGAACTGGGGGTCGTAGTGGTCCGTCACGGTCACCGTGACCGTGTCGCCGCCGGTGATCTCGACGGTTCCCTCGACATCAGCGGCCGCGAGGTACTCCTTGGCGGCCGTCCGTGCAGCCGCCAGATCGACGTCGACCGAACGGCCCTCGATGGCGGCCGGAGCCTGAATCCGTTGCCCTCCGGCCCGAGCGGCCTGGGCGGCGATGTCGTGGGCTCGCTGCTGGGCATGCACTTGACCGCCGAGGTCGACGGCGAGACCGACGAGCATGATCATCACGAAGCTTGCGGTGACCAGCCAGACGCTGATCGAGCCGCGCTCGTCACGGACGCGGCGGGTCACGACCGCTCCCGGAACGAGTCAAGCGGCGAGGTGACTGTCGCCGTCACGCTGCGCGATCCAGGGACGCCGGGCACCGCGAGATCTGCGAGGTTGAGTTGGCACGAGACGGTGACTTCGACGGACCCTGATGTTCCGACGGGCTTCGCGAAGTCTGACGCGTCGATCGAGACCTGAACGGCGATGCAGTCGATGCCTTGGTTCGCCAAGCTGGCTCGCGCTGCCTCCTCGGCGGCGGAGCGAGCCTCCTGACTCGTTCGTGCGATCGATGCAGTTCGCGCGCCGTCAGCCGCGGCGGACTCAACCGCTCCGTGAGTCATGGCAGTGCGTCCGCCGAAGATGATCAGCCCGACGAACAGAGCGAAGGCAGGCACGCCGATCACCGCCTCGATGGCGGCAGACCCTCGCTCGTCTCGCTGATTCACGGCTCCGTGATCCTCTCCGTGGGAAGCGAAGCCGACTGCTCGATCCGTGGCGTCCATCCCGGGATGACGCTCAGACTGTGGCCAGTCACTGTCACGGTGACTGTCGTGGCCGTCCGATCGGCCGTCACGCTGACCGCCGACAGCACGTCGTCGCCGCCCGCATCGGAGACGAACGCGTCGGCGGCTGCGACGCCATCGGACCGCGTTCCCGTCTCTGCGCTGGCCGCACGAGCCCCCTCCTGCGCGGCGGCAATCGCCACCGTTCGGGCGTGGTAGAACAACGCGGCTTGCATCCCTAGGAACATCACCGCGAACAGCGCAGGCAGCAGGATCACGAGCTGGATCGACACCGACCCGTGCTCGTCCCTTCGCCTACTTGATGTTGCCGGCCTGCGCTGTGACATAGGCCTTCACCGCTGCCACCACCACGCCGACGATGGCGATCACGGCGACAGCCCAAAGCACGTGCTCCGTGGTCACTGAGCCGCGCTCGGTTCGCGCACGCATCCGTGCGTCGAGCCCGAAGGCGACTCCGAGTAGGAGTCCGATCAGTCGGTTCATCTCGTTTCCTTCCTGTCCGCGGTCCTTTCCCGTCGGGCTGGCTATTAGGTGTTGCTGAACATCCGGAGCAGGGACGGTGCGACGAGCAGCGCCATGAATACGACGCCGAGCAGGGACCCGGGGATGGTCATCCGCTCACCGACGGCGTTGGCCTCGGCGACTTCGTCGTTGAGCATCGCCGTGCGCATGGCGGCTGACCGGGCACGCAAGTGGCTGTACACGCTGGCGCCTTCCTCGCCGGAGAGCCGCATGATGTCTGCGAAATCGTCGAGTTCCGGGAGGCCGAGTTCGTCCGCAAGTGTGTGGAGCGCGTCCCACGGGGGCTGACCCGACCACCGGGATCGCGTCA
>CAZWZC010000165.1:0-545 GCA_964638755.1 uncultured Aeromicrobium sp.
CGAGCGTCCGACTGAAAATCGGAAGGTCGGCGGTTCGACCCCGCCCCTGGCCACCAGACAGACATCACGCCGCAGGTATGCCGCACACGGCACCTGCGGCGTTCGCGTTCCCTCGCCGCCCTGGACGGCGTGGCGACCGGACGCTGTCACCCATCAGCACTAGTGTTCGACTATCGGAGTTGGCGCGGACGACCGCGCCCCCTCCTTTCCCAGCTACCGTTAGTCGCTCACGAACCAGAGGAGGCGCCATGTCCACCCCGCTGAAGGTGGTCGGCCTCTTCGCGGGCATCGGTGGCATCGAGAAGGGCTTCTCCTCAAGCCTTGGCTCAGATGTCGAAACGGTCCTGCTGTGCGAGAGTTGGGAGCCAGCCCAATCCGTGCTCCGGGATCGCTTCCCGGACGTGGACCTGCACCCCGACGTTCGAGAACTCCGGAGACTGCCCCAGGGCGTGGACATCGTTGCCGCTGGGTTCCCATGTACGGACCTGTCGCAGGCAGGTAGGACAGCAGGAATCACCGGAGCCCAGTCCGGAATCGTTGGACAC
>CAZWZC010000165.1:571-3817 GCA_964638755.1 uncultured Aeromicrobium sp.
GAGATGCTCCGCAGCACTCACGCCGCCGGAAGAGCGCTCCCTTGGTTGGTGATCGAAAACGTCCCCAACATGCTCGCTCTCGACCGAGGCAAAGCTATGGCGTACCTGGTCGCAGAGCTAGAACACCTCGGGTATCGCTGGGCGTACCGCGTGGTCGACTCTCGGTTCACGGGCGTTCCGCAGAGGAGACGCCGGGTTCTCCTGGTCGCTTCAGCTACCGAGGACCCGCGTCCGGTGCTGTTCGCAGAGGACGCCGGGACGCTTGATGACTCCCATCGCGAAGGTGCCTTCGGCTTCTACTGGACCGAGGGAAAGGGCGGTCTGGGGTGGGCTCGTGACGCCGTCCCCACCCTCAAGGGCGGGTCGACGATCGGAATCCCCTCACAGCCTGCGATATGGGTGCCCGAATCTCCACTTGAGCGACGATTCGTCTTGCCGGGCATCGAAGAGGCGGAGGCACTTCAGGGCTTCCCCCGAGGGTGGACAGAGACCGTGAGTGGCATGCGACGCGGCATAGGTCATAGGTGGAAGCTCGTGGGAAATGCGGTGACGACAGGAGTCGCAGCTTGGCTGTCGACACAACTTGTCGCCCCACAGCCACTCCCTGATGTCGGTCTTCCCTGGACACCCACTGGTGCTTGGCCGATGGCGGCGTGGGGAGAGAAGGGAAAGGTCCGTCGAGTGGAAATCTCGGAGTTCCCTCGTCAGGCCCCCTATCAGCCGCTACGAACGGTGGTAGATGTGCAGAGTGCGTCACCACTGAGCCAACGAGCGATCCGGGGCTTCCGGAGTCGGCTGCTACAAGGCAACTTGGGCAGGTATCCAGGCTTTCGTCAGGATGTCGACTCTTACGCGGCCCTTGGAGCCCTGTTCGACATGAAGACTGCAGCTGGCTAGCACGACGCGGCAGGAGGGGCTTGCGTTAGCCTCAGCCTGTGTTTGGACCTGAGCTGCTCGCCGACTTCCTGAGTCATCCCGGACCGGCCGATAAGTACGGCAACCGCTGGCAATACCACTCACGCTCAGATCGGCACTCCAAGGTCGGAAGCTGGGGAGTTGCCTTTGATCTCCTCCTCGCCTCGTCTCTACTGCGCAAACATGCTGCCGAAGGCAAGATCGTCATGGGCGTGAATCAGACCATGACCGACCATGCCACGGGCCGAAAGAAGGACCTCGACCTCGTCTTCGCGCGACCGGTCGAGTCAGCACTGTCCCCAACCAGGACCTTCTCCGACTTGGCCGACCAGTACGGAATCGTGCTGACTGCTCCGCAGGAGACTGCTCTGAGGGGACTTCCGACTGTGCCGATCGCTCCGGTAGGAGCGGTCCAGGTTGCCATGGAGGCCAAGGCCTGCATGACGGCACATGTGAAGTCCCTCCCGCGCCTTTACGACGAACTCAACTCCTCACACCTCTGCGTTCATGGCGCGTCTCGGCAGGCTCTCGCGATCGCATATGTGCAGATCAACCTGGCCTCTGAGTTCCTCTCGCCAGTCATCAACAACCAAGCCCTCGACGGCCTCGCGCCGAAAGTGTCATCCCACCGGCAGCCCCAAGATGCCGCGCGTGTGATCGCCAAGGTCGCTGAGATTCCGCGGCGATCCAACTCCAGCGAAAACGGCTTCGATGCCGTCGGTATCACCGTGTTGAGGCTCCGGAACGACGGCTCGCGCGTCACGATAGAGAACGGGCCTCCAGCGCCGGCTCCCGGCGACAACTTCCACTACTCGAACATGATTGTGCGCATGGCCAACGAGTACGACACGACCTTCGGGCACATCTAGGTCCACCGACTCAGGGGTGAGTCAGGGGTGAGTCGGGGCCGGCCCTCATGGTGGGCGGCATACGGCCGGGCGCACAGTTGAGGCATGACCACGACGACCGCCCCGCACACCTCGCTCGACCGCTTCTTCGACACCCTCCGCCGCAGCCCCATCCGGCGCTCGACCACCGACCGCAGCATCGGCGGTGTCTGCGCCGCCGTCGCCGCTCATCTCGGGATTTCGACCAAGGTCACGCGCATCGGCGCCGTCGTGCTGGCCCTGCTCGGCATCGGCGTGCCGGCGTACCTGCTGGCCTGGCTGCTGCTCCCCGACACCACGGGCAGCCTCCACCTCGAGCGCGCGCTGCGCCAAGGGCACACCGGCTCGATCGTCCTGCTCGTCGTGACGGCGTTGTCGATCCTGCCCGACCCGCACCCGCTGAGCGGCTTCTGGACCGTCGTCCTCATCGCCGGCCTGGTGGTTGCCTACTTCGCCTTTACCCGCCAGTCGCCGAGCTCCCGCCCCAGCGCGGACTCCCGACCCACCGCCCCCACGGCCACCCCGCAGGACGCGCCGCGCTGGTAGTCCGCCCCGGGCGCGGTCCCGACGGCACGGCATACGACCTCGTATGCCGTGCCGTCACCGTTGTGCCGCCCGCCCGTCGCCGTGCTGTTGCCGTCCCTTGCTTTTCCGGTTGGCCCCGCGAGGCGCGTCGGGGGGAGGATGAGAGTCATGGCTTCATCGGCATCACCGACCACTCGACGGATCGCAGTCCTGACCAGCGGAGGTGACGCCCAGGGGATGAACGCCGCCGTGCGGGCGGTGGTGCGGGCGTCGATCCGTTTCGGTGCCGAGGTCTTCGCAATCCGCAACGGGTTCCAGGGGGCCATCGACGGCAGCGACCAGATCCGACATCTGACTTGGCACGACGTCAGCGGGATCCAACACCGAGGCGGCACGGTCATCGGCACCGCTCGGAGCGCCGACTTCCGCGAGCGCGGCGGGCGGCGGCGGGCGGCCCGCAATCTCGCGGCCCTCGGGATCGACCGGCTCGTCGTCATCGGTGGCGACGGCAGCCTCTCGGGCGCCGACCAACTCGCCCGCGAATGGCCCGACCTGCTGGCCGAGCTCGTCGACTCAGGCGAACTGGGCGTCGACGTTGCCCGCGCGCACCCCCGTCTGCAGATCGCCGGCATCGTCGGGTCGATCGACAACGACATGGTCGGCACCGACATGACCATCGGCGCAGACAGCGCCCTGCACCGCATCGTCGAAGCCATCGACGCGATTTCCTCGACGGCCGCGAGTCACCAGCGGACCTTCGTCATCGAGGTCATGGGCCGACGCTGCGGCTACCTCGCCCTCGCCGCCGCCATCGCAGGTGGTTGCGACTTCGCCCTCATCCCGGAAGCACCACCGGGGCCCGGCTGGCAGGACGAGATGTGCGACAGCCTGCGCCGAGCGCGCAGCCTCGGGCGCAAGG
>CAZWZC010000166.1:0-3812 GCA_964638755.1 uncultured Aeromicrobium sp.
GGTCATTCATCATCAACGATGTTCCGGGACGCCCACTGGCGGTCCTCACCGCCGGCCTTGTGGTCTTCGCGACGATCGTGCCGCTGATGATCGCCTTCACGGTCGCTCGCTACCAGAGCGTCACGACCTGAACCTATTTTCGAACTGGTAATGCCCGGACGACCTCGTCGGCCCGTTGACCTGGAACCTGGAGAGCACCCGAGCGGTCGATCACCACCACCTCGCCTCGGAGGTTTGCCAGGTTCAACTCCGAGTCGGTGTTGAACCACTGCGAGTCGGCAAGGTCGGGTGCGGGCGGGTGAACGGCAACTAGATTCTCCTCCTGACGACGTAGGAACCCTACGTAGATCTGGGCGAGACACGCCGTCAAGGGCGGTAGGTGCTGGGATTCAACACTTGGCAGCCATATTTTCGGTGGCGAGCACCTCACAGCGTGGGTTGCAGCCGTTGTGGTCAGCATCGAACCAGCCGGACGACAGGTCCTGGACGTTCTGCCCTGCTCTGTTTCCGGTGCGACGGACCGCTGGCCTATCGAAGCAGCTACATCACCGGCTCGGGGTGTGGCAGCAGCGGTGGCCGGTGCGGCGGTGGGCGAGGCGGTCGTTAGTGCCGCAGTCGTGGCTCTGCGGTCGTGGGTGCGACGGTCGTCGATGCAACGGTTGCCGGTAGTGGACGTGCGCTCAGTCGTGGAGGGCTGCGTGGTCCATTCCGCCATGTCAGCAAGCTCAACCGATTCTCCGAGTTCGGGTGATCGACAAGCACCTCGACCCGGTCAGAACCTTGACAGGGTGTGCTCACAGAGAGTCTTCTTCTGATCTGGGACTTGACTGGCTTTGAACACCGTCTTTCTCCCATACAGGAAGGCACCTTCTGCGTTTCTACAGTCCCTCATCCCACCAGATCGATGGATCCAGGCTCAGGTGTTCGGCCGGTCCGAACGGGAGCAGCAGTCGTCGGGCCCGCCCGATAGGGTGCGACCACCACGAGTCGACAGAGGTGGCGAGTGACGAACGCACCGAACAGGCCCAACGCGAGTCAACGGGCAGCGATCGTTGTCGATGGCGGGCTCGCGCCCGATCGTTGCCTATCGGTCGCCCTCGATCGTTGTGGCGCCTGGCAGCACCTTCAGATGTCGAGCGATGCCTCGCCGGAGGACGCTGCGGTGATCATCGTCCCAGAAGTCGGAGGATTCGCGCAGGGATCGCCCGCGGCCACCGACCCGGCACTGGTGGAAGCGCTCGTTGATCTCCTGCGCATTCACGCATACGCCGATGTCTCCATCGGGGTCGGGTCCGACAGTTCGGCGTTGTGGGCCGCGAACCGCGATGCCTACGCGCTCGCCGACCTGCTGGGGTACTCCTATGTCACGCCGGCGGGTCACGACTACGACATCGTCGATCTCTCTGACAACGTAGTGCCCGCCCCGTTCGCCGCGGCTGACGTCCTCAGTGGCAGCGGTCTGAGCCAGGCGTGGCTCGACGCGGATGTGCGCATCGTGTTCTCGGCGTGCCGCACCGATGACCGCGCCGGGTACCACTTGACGCGGGCGACGACCATGCGCGCGCTTCCGTTCGTCGACGACGACTACCACTACCGCCTTGTCGCACCGGAAGACGTCGTTTTGGGCGAATTGCTCACCGCAACTCCGGTCCACCTCGCGATCGTTGATGCGATCGTCAGTAGCCACGGATGGAGCGGCGGTCGGTCACCTCGGCCGCTCCGCACGGATTGCGTCATCGTCGCGACCGACGTCCACCTGGCGGACCGGGTCGGGGCGCTCAAGATGGGTCTCGACCCCTCGGTGTCGCCACTCGCCGAAGCGGCCGATCGTGAGGCGTTCCATGACGTGCAGATCGACGGAGATCTCGGTGTTCACGACGGCTGGATAAACACGCCTCCCGTTCTCCGCCGATCAACTCAGCGCCGCGATACCTCGTGGTTCTGGTCGCGGCTCGTACCGCCGTGGCTTCAGACTCTCGACACCGAATCGTTCCCGCTTGAGTCGGCGCTCGACGCGTGGGTGAACAACCGGACCGCAGGGTTCTTCGCCGGGATCGACCACGACCCGGTCGCGCTCCAGGTACTCATCGCTGCAAACCTCGGCCTCGCCGAGGTCAGTGATGCGATTGACGCGTATCGCACGCTGTTTGACAAGGATGCACTTCGGAGCGTCGAGTCGCCGCTCGGGTTCGATCCCGGAGCGATCGCCGTCGAGGAGTACGCAGCGATAGTTCCCGTACTCGATAGCCTCGATGCACTGCTTAGCGATGCACCCACCTGCGCTCCGGGGTTGCGCTGGCGGCGGGTCGACGGGGCGGTCGTGTTCGACTACCGGCGCTCGCTGCCGATTCCGTACGACGACTTTGTCGAGGCAGTCGACGTAACCGCGACGATTAGCGCTATGAACGACTACCTCGGTGGGCACACCGTCGCCCTCGATCACGACGACGATGGTCGCGTGGTCCGGCAGGCCGAGCGCAACCTCTACCTTCCGCAGCCCAACTACGTCGTTCTGTGGGGCGGAATGCCAATCGATGTCGGCAAGATCGAGGTCGCTACGCACAGCAAGGGTTCGTGCACGATGTACTGGAAGACGATCACCAGTCCGAACGGGTCAGCGATCACCGATGATGGAAAGGTGACCTTCGCACGGTCGTCGATCGGGACCACCGTCACTGTCGTCGGTCGACAGCAGTTCGTGCTGCCCCAAGCGCTCGGGTTCGTCGAGCAACACCTCGACCCTCAGCTGCGCGATCGCCTCGTCACCCATGCTTACGCAACCTTCTTTTCGCGCACGATCGCCAACTTTGAGGCATTGGTCGAGGGCCGCGACATCCGTATCGGCAGAACCTCGGCTGGTTTGGAGGATCCGTTTGAGCCGTTGGCGAGCGAGCCGATGCCGAGCGCGATGTTGGAGCAGTGGATCGACGATCTCGGCGATTGGATGGGTACAGTCGGTAAGGACCGAGAACGTACCCTCGCCAGCGGAACCGATCACACCGCAATCGTGGATCACGACGGCTTCACCCATTTGCGCGGCGCGTCGCTCGCCCCCAAGCTCGCGAGCACCCCTGGAGGGCCTTTGTGAAAGCTCTGGTTGTTGGAGCCAACGGTCTGATCGGGGCGCACATCTCCAAGGCGCTCATCGACAGTGGTCACCATGTGCGCGGGGTGACTCGTGTGACATCGGATCGCTCGGGAATTGACGACCTCCCGATGGACCTCGTCGACGGCGACGTGCTGGATCCGGTGGCGATGAAAAGCGCGACTGCAGGGAGCGACGTCGTCTTTCACACCGCCGTGCCGTTCGCGTATGCCGGGCAAGTCGACGACGACGTCGATCGGACCGCCGCCGAAGGCACAGCCAACGTGCTGCGAGCGTGTGCGGCAAACGGCGTCGACCGCGTGGTCATCACCTCGTCGTCGGTCGTGCTCGGGTATTCCTCGGTGCCGTCGCCGGTCGACGAGACACATGCCCCCATGGATGCAGAACCGGTCGGGCCCGGCTACGTGGACGCGAAGGTCCGTCAGGATCGGGCCGCGCTCCAGTTGGCCGAACAGCTCGATCTCGACGTCGTGTTGGCGTGCCCGACGATGACCATCGGACGGCAGGCCGCTCGACTCGGTCCGAGCAATGCCATCGTCGTGCAGTACCTTGCTGACCCGTTCGGATCGACCTACGCAGGTGGAATCAACGTCGTCGCTGCTCCCGACGTCGGCCAGGGCCATGTAATCCTCGCAGAGCGTGGTCGGTCTGGCGAGCGGTACCTGCTCGGCGGTGACGACGTGACCTGGGCGGAAGTGCACGAAGC
>CAZWZC010000167.1:0-3801 GCA_964638755.1 uncultured Aeromicrobium sp.
CGTCACTCCGATGACGATCGACGCGATCGCAAGCCACTTGGGCAGCGCCCCGGTGGTGAGTCCAGCCAGTCCAGTGCCCGCGTATAGGGCGATCATGCTTGCCATCAACGGCAGGAATCCAGCATCGGTGATGACCGCGAGCGTACGAATGGCGCCGTCGTGGCCTACATTCACCGCGTTCCACAAAGCGGCATCGGTCACGACCCACGAGGCGAAGGTTGCGGCGAGTGCTCCGAAACCGAGGAATGCCGAGTCGGCATACCACGTCTTGCCCGACACCTGCAGGGCGCCGCGAAAGGCGCTGCCGAAGAAGAGCAGCAGTGCGACCATGACCATGCCGGCGTAGGCACCGATCTGGGTGGCAGTTTCGCTGGCGTCGTAAGCGCCCTTGATGTCGGCAAGCTTGGTGTCCGACGAGATGTCGTGCCCTGTGGCGAGGATCCCGGCGAAGAACACGAGAATCACGATGGCGAGGCCGACGAGCACGCGACGACTTGGACGGTCATTGGTCTGAGCGCCGACAGTGGCGCTTGAAGTGGTGGTCATGTCAGGTTCCTTATGTTGGTGTGGACTGATGCACCCACCGTGACTGGCAACCACCCCTTGCCACATTGGAGGACGCCATGCACATTTCGTCGGTGCTAACCCCGACGCTCCTGCGCCCGAGCCGCGCGATGATGTGGCGTATGACGAAGCGGTTCGCGACAGCTGTTGCCACAACGGTCTTGCTCGTCGAGGTCGCTGGGATCGCCATAGTGGCAGTGATTGACACACGTCTGGCGGCTCGGGGTTACGGCGATCAGTACGAATCGCTCGCTGAGCCCCTCACTTGGCTTCTGGTGGTCGTCATCTTCGTGCCAGGCCTCGTCGGCGCCGTCGTCGTACGAAGCCATCCACGTCATCCAGTTGGATGGCTCTTCGTCGGCCTTTCAATCTCGCTGTTTGCGTCGGGGGTGCTGGACGAATGGTTCACCCTGGCGTCGATCGTCGACCCGCCCGAGGTTGGTGGAGCTCGTGTCGCGGCCGTCCTGGCAGACAAGTCATTTCTCCCATGGTGGCCATTGCTTGCGTTGATTCTGTTGCTCACGCCGACCGGGACGTACCTCTCGCCGCGATGGCGACTGGTGGGTCGGACGACTGTCGTGGCATCAATCCTCTGCTTCTTCCTGGCAGTCATTGGAACCGAACCGCTGAATTCTCCGTACAACACCGTTGGCAACCCCTGGGCGCTTGACGGTGTCGGCGATGTGACCAGATATGCCGCTGCCTTCTGCTTCTACGTTGTCGCGATCGGATTCCTTCTCGGCGGGCTCTCTCTGTGGTTGCGATGGCGACGCTCAGCGGGAGACACCCGCAAGCAGCTCTTGTGGTTGGCGATGGTTGTCGTGCCGCTGCCTGCGGTGATCCCGGTCCATTTGTATGCCGTCGGCACCGACACCGGATGGCTCATCCTCGTGACGTTGGCCCTCTTCCTTGCGCTGATCCCGATTGCTGCGGGCTTGTCGGTACTGAGGTACAGGTTGTACGACGTGGATCGCATCGTTGCCGCGACGACCACGTACTCGATCCTGACCTTCGTCCTGACTGCCGTCTATGCGGCGATTGTCTGGCTGGGCAGTCACGTCTCGACGACATCGTCACCCTCACCTGCGGCCACCGCGACGGTTGGGGCGGTCACTGCAGCGACCCTCGCGTCCCCGATGCGCAGCGGAATCCAACGACGCGTCGACCGTCGCTTCAACCTGCGCGCCTTCGAGGCAGTTCGTATGGTGCGTGACGAGGTCAGGGTGGACCAGGCAGGACTCGACCCGGAGGCGCTGTTGCGATCTGCACTCGCCGACGATTCAGTGACGGTTGCCTACCCGTTGGCCGATGGCTGGGTTGATGGCACAGGCGCGACTCGTCACCCGGGCGGTGATCACGTAGCGATCACTCGCGCGGGTCGAACCGTTGCGCGTATTGGCTATGACCCGTCAAAATCGGATCAGTCGACCGTGGCTAGGGTCGGCGAGGTTGCCGCTGCCGAGCTCGACAACACGCGACTCCGGGCGGAGCTACAATGGCATCTCATCGAGCTCGCTGAGTCGCGAGCGCGCATCGCGGACGCCCAGCGTGCCGAACGTCGGCGCATCGAGAGAGATCTTCATGACGGCGCTCAGCAAAGCCTCATCGCGCTCGCATTCGAGCTTCAGTCAGCTCTGCTAAACGGCGAGCCTGAGCGGATGCAGGCGGCTCTTGCCGACGGCGCGACGTCTGCGCGCGATGCCGCAAGGCAGCTGCGTGATCTTGCAAACGGCCTTCATCCGCAGGCGCTCACCGAAGCCGGTCTGACAGCGGTGCTCGACGACCTGGCTCAGCACTCGCCAGTGCCGGTCACGGTCACCTGCCCGATCGAACGATTTCCGCCCGCCGTCGAGTTCACCTGCTGGCTCGTGGTGGCTGAAGCGGTGGTGAACGCGACGAAGCACTCCGCGGCGAAGCAGATCGACGTGCATGTCGAGCAAGTCGATGATGCGCTGGCCATCGTCGTACGCGATGACGGCCGGGGAGGGGCCGACCCTGAGAGCAGCGGATTGCGGGGACTGCGCGACAGAGTCGATGCCGCCGGGGGAGAGGTTCGCGTCTCGTCCGGCTCGAACGGCACGACGATCGAGGCGAGGGTGCCATGCGCATCGTGATCGCGGACGACTCGGGGCTGCTGCGGGCAGGACTGTCGAACCTGCTCACCGAAGCGGGTCACGATGTCGTCGGCATTGCGCCCGATGGCGAGCAGCTGACCTCGCTCGTGTCGGAGCTGTCACCCGATGTCGCCATCATCGACATCCGGATGCCGCCGAGCTTCACGTACGAGGGCGCACGGGTGGCGGTCGAGCTGCGCACTCTCAACCCGACCCTCGGCATTCTTCTGCTCTCGCAGTCGCTCGAGAGCAGGTATGTGACCGACATGGTGCGAGATCAGCCGGAGCGATTCGGCTACCTGCTGAAGGACCGCGTCGTCGATGTCGACGTACTTCTCGACGCACTCGAGACGATCACGACCGGCGGCACGGTGCTTGACCCCGAGGTCGTGTCGCACCTGCTGGGCGGACGTGGCGTGGCTGACCGGCTCGCTCGCCTCACCGATCGCGAGCACGAGGTTCTCGACCTGATGGCTCAAGGGTTGTCCAATCTCGCGCTTGCCGAGCGGCTGCATGTCGAGGTCAAGACGGTCGAGACCCACGTGGCCCGCATCATGACCAAGCTCGACTTGCCGCCGTCGCCCGACGAGAACCGCAGGGTGCGTGCAGTCCTCGCGTGGCTGCATGGGTGAAAATCCCAACCGATACCCTGAACACATATGAGAATTGCACGGTTTGCGGGTGACGACGATCCCCGTTTTGGAGTCATCGGTGATGACAACGGGGTCCCCACGATCGCGGTGCTCAACGGTGATCCGTTGTATGCCGGGCTCAACCTCAGCGGCCAGAAGATCCCGCTGGACGACGTACGTCTCCTCGCGCCGGTCATCCCGCGCAGCAAGGTCGTGTGCGTCGGCAAGAACTACCGCGCGCACGCCGCCGAGATGGGCGGTGAGGTGCCGGCCGAACCGCTGATCTTCCTCAAGCCCAACACCAGCGTCATCGGCCCCGGTGAGCCAATTTTCTATCCCAGCCAAAGTGACGATGTCCATTACGAAGCCGAGTTGGCAGTAGTTGTGTCGCGCATCTGCCGCGACGTCGCTGCTGCTGATGTTGCCAAGGTGATCTTCGGCTACACCGTCGCCAATGACGTCACGGCCCGCGACCTGCAGGCCAAGGACGG
>CAZWZC010000168.1:0-3795 GCA_964638755.1 uncultured Aeromicrobium sp.
CCGGTGGTGGATCCGCGTCGCATTTCGGCGTCCGGCGAACATTTTGGATGCATCGGCGGTTCAGTCAGATACGAGTGATGGCCACTCGGCTGGGTGCGTGCGGTCTTGCCGTCCGCCGCACCGCGATCGCCTCGTCATCTGCACGCCAAGACGGCGCAGTTCGGGTCGACATCAGCCGGCGACTGCCCGGTTGAGGATCGTGTCGAAGTCGAGCCCGGTCGGCAGCGTTCCGAAGGCGCCGCCCCAGTCGCGGTCAAGACGGGAGGCACAAAACGCGTCCGCAATGGCGGTCGGTGAATGCCTGAGCAACAAGGACCCTTGGAACACCAGCGCCATTTGCTCGGCGAGCCGTCGTGCGCGTAGCTCGATGTCGTCGAAGGAAGTGAATTCCTTCTTCAAGCGAGCCAGTGCCTGGTCGAAGCGGGCATCGGATCCCTCTGCCTTCTCGACCTCGGCGAGGAAGACGTCGAGGGTGTGCGGTTCGCGGGCCAGAGCTCGTAGCGCGTCCAGGGCAGCGACGTTTCCTGAGCCCTCCCAGATCGAGAGCAGCGGCATCTCGCGGTAGAGGCGCGGCATGTCGGAGTCTTCGATGTAGCCGTTGCCGCCGAGGCATTCGAGTGCCTCACCGACGGCGACCGGAGCCCGCTTGCACAGGTAGTACTTGCTCACTGCCAGTCCAATGCGCCGCAGGGCGGCCTCAGTTTCGTCGCCATGGATCGCTCGGTCGTTGGCGGCGGCAAGGCGGACCATTGCTGCGGTGGCGGCCTCGGACTCGACGGTGAGGTCTGCCAGCACGTTGCGCATGAGGGGCTGCTCAATGAGTGCCTTGCCGAATGCCGACCGGTGTTTGGCGTGGTGCGTGGCCTGGACCAGCCCCGTGCGCATTCCGGAGGCAGCCCCGACAACGCAGGCAAGACGGGTCATGTTGACCATCTCGGCGATAGTGGGCACCCCGCGCCCCTCCTCGCCCACCAGCCAACCGACGGCGCCGTCGTACTCGATCTCGGATGAAGCGTTAGATCGGTTGCCGAGCTTGTCCTTGAGCCGCATCAGCCGCATCGGGTTCAAGGCGCCGCCCGGCAAGACACGCGGGACCAGGAAGCACGACAACCCGCCCGGGGCCTGGGCCAAGGTAAGGAAGAGATCCGACATCGGGGCGCTGGTGAACCACTTGTGTCCGACCAGCTGGTAGGTGCCGTCGGACTGAGGCGTGGCGGTGGTGGTGTTGGTACGAACGTCGGAGCCGCCCTGCTTCTCGGTCATCGACATGCCCGCAATCAGACCGCGCTTGGTGGCCGGGTCCCTCAGCCCGAAGTCGTAGGTGCGGTTGGTGAGGAGCGGCTCGAACTTGGCAGCAAGGTCGGGGTTGGAGCGCAGAGCTGGGACGACGGCGTAGGTCATGCCGATCGGGCACGCGTGCCCGGCGTCTACGTTCCATACCATGAACTTGGCCGCATGGGCGAGGTGCGCTCCCGGGCGCCGGTCGGCCCAGGCCGCACCGTGCAGACCGTGTGACACGGCCATCTGCATGAGCTGGTGGTAGCTCGCGTCGTACTCCACCTCATCAACCCGGTGACCATACCTGTCATGGGTACGAAGGATCGGCTTGTTGCGCTCGGCCACTCGACCCAGCTCACGGACCTCGTCACTGCCGGCGAGACGGCCGAGTTCCGAAACCTCCTCGATCGCCCAGCCGGCCCCTTCACGTTCGAGCCCCTCACGCAGTGCGGCGTCGTCGCTCGTGTCATGCCCGACGAGCGGCGGGACCTGATTGAACACTTCATGCGTGACGGTCATGCTTTTCATCCTTTGTTGGTGGAGGGGCCAAAGTCGTCGTACGGTGCGGCGTCCCGTTCGCGGACAGCGTCGCGGAACCCTGCCTCGGCCGCCCGCTGCTGGAAGGCATAGCCCTCGCGCGTGTGCCGAGAGATGCCGTCGAACACGGTGCTGATCATCTGGCTGTTCTGAACGCCTTGGGCCAGCAGTGCGGAGTTGAGCGCGAGCTTGACCATCATCAGCTGGTTGAGTGGCATCGCGGCGATCCGCTGCACCAAGATCTCGGTGCGCTCGTCGAGCTCGTCCGCCTCGGGTGCCTCGATCGCCAGACCCCACTCGGCGGCTTCGCGACCGTTCAAACAGTCGCCCGTGAGCAAGAGCCGCTTGGCGCGCTGGTCACCGAGTCGATGTGCCCACATGCCGGCCGACGGCACGCCCCACACCCGCGTGGGTGGGTAGCCGATCTTGGCATCCGCGGCGATCACGATCTGGTCGCAGTGAAGCGCGATGTCGGTGCCGCCCGCCACGCAGAATCCGTGGATCTTGGCGACGGTCGGCTTGTTGGCGTGCAGCAGGCTGGCGAATCCCTTGGTGAAGCGACTCATCAACGCGAAGTCGACCATCGGGTCCCACGTGCCATTCGGATCGTGATTGGTCATCTGGACGACCGGGTCAACGACCGTTCCCTCGGTGCCCACCGCGATCCCCACACCGCCATCCATGAGATTCTCCGCCAAGGCCGCAAGGTCATAGCCTCCGCAGAATCCTTTGCCACGACCGCTCAACACGATCACGTGCACCCGCGGGTCGAGATCCGCACGCTCGACCGCATGCGCCAGCTCGGCCGGAGTGTCGGCGGTGATCGAGTTGCCCTGATCGGGACGATTGAACGTCAGCCGAGCGACGCGACCGTCCACCTCGTACGTCAACGTCTTGTAGGTCGGTCCGGCATCACTGGGTGCGGTGGCGTGCGCATACTGCGAGTCCGCGCCATCGGTCGTGGGTCGGCGCCACGGTGCTGGGCTTGTCATGTCCCAAACATTACAATACTGACTACGGCTGTGTATAGATCGGTAGCATGGCAAACTGCTCCATGTGAGTCGCGACCCGAATATTGCTGACCTGCAGCCACTGGCTGCACGTTCGGTCATCCTCAGCCTGGTGCTGGGTGCCCATCCAGGTCGGCTGAGCCCCAAGGCCCTGACACAGGCGGGTCAGCACTTCGGAATCTCACCCTCCACCGTCCGAGTCGCACTCACACGCGCCGTCGCCGCCGGCGACCTCAAGCGGGCGGATGGCGACTACGTGCTCGGCGACCGCCTCAACGACCGCCAACGTCGCCAGGATGAGGCCGCCGAAGACGGTGGTGGGCGATGGGATGGGGCCTGGGAGATGGCAGTCGTCACGGTCACCGGGCGTGCGGGCGCTGAACGCGCGGCGCTGAGAGAGCTGCTCGGCAGCGCTCGACTGGCCGAGCTACGCGAAGGCGTCTGGACCCGCCCGGCCAACCTTCGCCGCACGCCGACCTACTGTTCGCACACCGTGCTGACCTGCTTCCAAGCCCACCCCGATGGCGACCCCAGGGCGCTCGTGTCTTCGCTGTGGGACCTGCCCGGCTGGGCTGATCGAGGGCGAGCGCTCACCCTCCAGCTCGAAAACACTCGTGAGCCCGCCGAACGGTTGGCCGCTGCCGCACACCTCGTGCGGCACCTCGCGACCGATCCACTCCTACCCAAGAAACTGCTGCCACCAAAGTGGCCAGGCGACTCCCTCCGGGCCGCGTATGCCAGCTACCAACATGAGTTGAGCGAACTGGCGACAGCCGAGCGCTTCGGCCTGTGAAGTTTCGCTAGACGTTGAATCTGAACTCGACCAAGGTCCCGTGCTCACAGGGCGCTCCGACCGCCTGCCGACTCCCAGCTCCTCTCTCGACGTGCGCGGGACCACTCGCGACGTGCGTCATTCTGGGCTACTAGAGACTTCACGCAGGATCGGTGTCAGGCCAGACTCGGTCTAGGT
>CAZWZC010000169.1:0-3790 GCA_964638755.1 uncultured Aeromicrobium sp.
GCGCCTCGAGTTGTGGGACGACAAGTGCGCGAAGTGCGACTTGGCCGAGCTCTGTCGTGAGGTCCCGGCGCAGGCCCAGAGGAATCGGCGCGAGGCGTTGGGGGGCAGCACGCCGTCACACCGAACCTGAGCGATTGCAACGCCCGCTCGCACGCCACGAGGAAGATGCCCTCTACTGAGCCAATACCGCACGAGTTGATCATCAGGGTCACAAGACCCGAGATTTGTCGGATCGTGGCGATAGAGTCTGCTACTGGGTCGGCCGCGCGGGTCGGCGTGTTCGTTGGTGAGGCCTAGATGGCAACAAAAGTGACTGGCGGCGCGAGCAGCGCCGTCGCATCGTCATCTCACGCCGCGTGCGCTCGATTCCGCGGAACGGATCCGCTGATCACCGGCGTCAGCCGCCGCAAACTGGCAGAGCAGGTGGGTCACTCCAAGGGACCCCAGAGCTCAATCCCGATGCTGCGCTGGGTGCGCGCGATGGCGTTCGAACGGCTCGTCCGCGACCAGCGGTTCGCATCCGAAGTAGTCACGGTTTCCGTCGGATCGCTCGGCCTCGCGCGACCGACCGGTGTCAGCCTCGTGGACGCTCACATCGACGTCAATAAGACCGCCACCCTGTTGCAGAGAGCGCACGACGCCGCAGTCGGCGCCGGCACTGCGACTCTGATCTACCAACTGGCAGTGCCCTTCGTCGGGCTCGAGGGACAGAACGCCACCGACACTCGCCCAGACTTCGCGGTCGTCGCGCCCAAGCTCCCGGGCAAGTCAGGCGAGGTAGATGGATCCTGGCTGATCGTCAGTGACGCGAAGGACTACCAGCGCATCCGCTCGCAGATCGACGATGCGCGACTCCTCAAGGGCTTCCTCCAGGTCGCACTCGGCGCCGAGTCGGCGAGCGTTTGGTCTCAACTCCCCCCCGGGATGGACGTCCACCGTTACGGGATTCTGGCCGTCCCGCGCAACGCGAGCCTTTCGCCCACAGCGGTGATCGAGGACCTGACCGACCACCGCGAGGAAGTGCGCATGCGCGTGCAGGAACGGGCGAACGAGGTCGCTCGATTCCCGGCGGACCTCGGCGTCGCCCCGTCCAAGCACCTGAGGCACCTGTCAGCGAACTACTCGCCGGAAAGCTGCCCAGGCTGCGACATGTTCATCTACTGCCGGGCGGAAATCCAAAGCTCCACCGACCCGGTGGACCTTCTGGTCGAACTCGGGGTTAAGCCCGAACTCAGGAACCAGGCCGTCGGCTTGATCGACGGGGCGACACCCGTGGGTGCGGTCGCCCACTCTGTCCAGAACCAAATCGAGGCGACTCTGCTTGGGTCGGGAATTCCGTCAGGTCAGCGCCGACTGGACCCGATCGGTCAACCAGGCACGGTGAACGTCGTGCTCGCCAAGTCCGACGGTGCCGCGCTCGGCGTCTACGGCGTCGCAATTCAGCGCGTCACGAAGGGCGGAGCCGAACCCTGGCAGGTCGAAGTGTTCAGCAACCCCGACAGCGGCGAAACCCGGCGAGCGATCATGAGGTCGCTCGGCAGGGACCTCAACAAGGCAATCACCGAGCAGCGCAAGGCGAACGCAAATGACCCTGCTCCCATCCACGTCGTCGTCCCCGATTCGACGACCGCCGACATCCTCGTGTCGATCGCTGACAGCGTCGCGGGTAAGGAGCTCTCCCGCCTGCGTTGGGAACAAGACAAACACCAAGGGCGCCCGACTCTCACCTACAACGGCGACCCCGCGGTCGTCCCTTCGCGCCTCCCGGAGAAGGACCGCGTCGCGGTCTCGTTCCTTCTCGAACAGGACCGCACTCGCACGATGAAGATGCGCTCGTCGATCGCCGACCTACGCGCGACCCTCGCGGCCCTCGTCACCCCCGGCGGCCCGGCAGTGAACTCCCTGCGTCTCGACTACCTCACGCCTTGGGCCGACAAGACCGAGCCGGCCATCGACCACCGGGCCCTGGCGGAGTTGGTCGAGCGGTCCGAACACGCAGTCGGTGCGCAACTCACCCCGACCCGTTCAAACTCGATCCACGAAGCGTTCACGGGCGACCGGCCCGGCCTTGCCCGGCCAGCGAGGCCAGCGGCATACGACGCCCTCGTCCGTTCCGAACTCGCCTACAAGACCGACACGTTCGACCGCGCCCTTGCCGTCCTGGAGTCTGAGTTCGGTCTGTCGAACCTCCAACCTTCCGTTCGCGCGGTGGAAGCCGACGCGCAGCGCGTGTGGCATCGGCGCCTCACCCTCCACGCATTCGACCTCGTCCGCTTCGGTCGCACCACTCGCTGGTGGCGAAACGACTCGGTTCCAGTCCTCGAAGCAGACGACAAGTTCAGCGCGCAGGTCACGGCACTGACGAACCCCCTCGCCGCGTCCGACGGAGCCCAGGACGCCGGCAACCGCAACCTCGCACTGGGCCGCGTCGTAAGCGTCGATCCGCTCCTCGTCGAAATCGACTCACGTCGGATCGGCCCCGAGTCACGGATTGTCCTTCTGCACGTCAACGGCGAGGCGTGCGTCGAGGAGAGCGCCGTCACGATCCACATCCAGAAGGGCAGCTTCAAGATTTCCAACATGGCGATCGGGGAGCTGCACGTTCACGCCGACATTTCCCGCATCTACGGGTGGGCGCCTCACAACGACCCGATGCTGACGGAAGGCGACGAACTAGTAGTCGCCGATTTCGCATGGTTCTCGACCAACAAGCGTGAGGCATTCCTCAACGTGCCCCGGCCCTCAGTCGACTCGTCGTCGGCACCCACGATCAACTGCACCCCCGACTCCTACGGCGACGACCCGGCCAACCACCAATGGTGCTGCAAGCCGCACGAGGCGTCCGAGGCCGAATGGTCCGACGAGTTGGCGGCGCGCCGCGCCCGAGGCGAGCTGAACCCGCAAGCATGGCCACCAGTCATCGACTCCGACGCGTTCGACGTGTCCGCGGCCAACGAGGACCTGCCCGACCCGTCCGCAACGCCGGGTGAGGCACCACCTGAGGACCTTTCGATGGACGACGTGGAGTAGCTGATGACCGACTTGTTCGCTCCGCCCCTCGCCACCATCGACAAGGCGCACCACCACTCGCGCGCCGCGTCCGAAAACGAGGCCGCCGCCAAACTCGCGAAGGGCCAACTGCTCGACGCGCTCAATGGCAGTTCCGACATCCAGCGCATCCTGTTGAAGGCCGCCGCCGGGGCTGGCAAGTCGTTCCTACTGCGGAGCTTGGTTCAGGACGCCATCGTCCAGCCACAGTGCCTGCGCGTCGCGGTGACCGCGTTCCAGAACCGACAGCTCTGGCCCTTAGCCGAGTCCCTGGGCAACGCCATCGGGAAGAGCAAAGTCGTCTTGTGGTCGTCGAAGGCCCGTTTCGTAGACGTTCCGGAGTCGGTCAAGAAGGCCGCCACCGTAGTCGACTCCGCTGCAGGCGTCACCCCGGACGCGTCGGTGGTGGTGGCAACTACCCACATGCTCGGGATGCCCGGCGCGCGCTCGGCCCTACTCAAACACCTCGGGCCGTCCTTCCACGGTGACCACCGCTTCGACGTCCTGTTTGTCGACGAGGCGTGGCAGCTGCCGCACCACCTCTTCGACAGGATCACCTACGCGGCACCCATCCACGTCGGCGTCGGGGACGTCGGACAACTGCCGCCACTAGAGATCGCCCAGAACCCCTGGCGCGGGGACCCCGGGTTCAACCCGTACCGCGCCTGGCCAACCGCCTTCGACGGGGACGACACCAAGACGTGGGCCACCGAATTGCCGGCCGGCTGGCGCCCGACCGGCG
>CAZWZC010000170.1:0-3789 GCA_964638755.1 uncultured Aeromicrobium sp.
CCTGGCTGAAAGCCAACGGGCTCGACGCCGACGGCACACCGCTGCCGTGGGTGTGGTGCGACGACGAGGTGCGGAAAGCAGACCGGGCGTTCTTCGCGGGGCACTATGGCGAAGAGAAGGGCGACCCAGTTGCGGTTCCGCGGTGGATCTTCCACATCGAGCCGTCCCACGGCTTTCGGCGGTTCGACTTCGATGCCCTCAAGACCTGGGCGGGGAGAACTGATGCTTGAGATCGAGCAGACCTACAGCCTCGTCAGGAACTCTGCGTGGTGCCGCAACTGCTTCATGGAGATCGAGTCGCTCAGCGTCCATCACACGCGGCACTGCCGGTGCGGCAACCTCATGGTCGACGGTGGGTTGGCCTACCGCCACCACGGCTGGAAGCACGCCAAGTGCTACCTCGACACGTCCATCTACGCGAACGAGGCCGGCCAGCTCCAGGGCACCGGGGATCGGCAGGGCTCGGAATGACTCGACGCGAGCTCTCACCGCGTGAGCAGGAGCTTGCTCTTGCCGCGATCGAGAAGGGGCAGCAGATGGCTGGGCACTTCCCGACTGCCGACGACTCAGATCGCGCTGCCCGTGTTCTGTCCGGCGAGACCTCTGTTGAGGACGCCGGGGCGGAGCTCGACGCGATGTTCGGGAAGCCTCAGACCCTAGCCCCAGGACGGCCCGCGGATGGCCTAGAGGTGCCTGGGCGGGATTCCGTGCGTCTTGCGCGAGAACCGACCCTTACGATCCCGCGGCTGCGCTTCCGGCGTCCGTGAATTGCGCTGAGGTGCGGCTCCGCCGTCGGACATGTAGTTCGGCTGGTAGTCGTCAGCTGCGCCTGAATCGACCTGCTGAAAATCCGCCGGATCATCCGCAACATCCACAATTTCAGCGAGGGTCTCGGCGAACAAGCCGCTGTCTGCCTCGGCCTGGATCAGGAAACGTCCCGCGTTGAACTTCATCCGAAAGGCTTTGTCTCGGGAGAATCTGACGTAGTCGATCGAATGGCCGTTCCTGCGAGCGAGCGCCCCAAAGAACGCAACCTGGGTCCTGGTGTTGCCCTCGCGGAACAAATGAGCGACGTTCATCTCGCCCCAAGGCTCGGCAATCGCGTGGGAGAACTGCTCAGACGACATGCCCGAAAGGTCGCCTGCCCGTAGCAGTCGAGCGTAGGCGTCGAAGTGCTCGACCATCGCTTCATCGGCGGGGAAGTAGTTGTACGACTGCGTTGCAGGGGCGTCGTACCGACCAGCCCGGATGTCTTCGACCGAGGGTCCGTTCTTGGACATGAACTTCGGACGCTGCGGCCCGGCTCGCTCATCGCCAGCCCACTCGTACACGTCACCAAAGACATGCCGGTGGATGGCCTTCATGTGTGCTCGGTCGAAGTTGCCTCCGATGGGGTTGGTCACCAGCTCCGCGATACGGATGCGGCCCGAGGCTTCCTCAAAGGCGCGTAGTGCTCCGGCATCGCGGATGTCTCGCTTGTTCCGAAGGGTCGATGTCTCCGGGTAGCAATACGACTCCCAGGAAGTGAAGCGCGCGTTCACTTCAATGCGCGGGACGCTGCACGCTCAACAGCCTCGTCAAACGTGATCTCGCCGCGAAGTGCCTGGCGGATGTCCGCATCAGATTCGGGGCTCTTGACGAAGTGACCAGCTGCGGCCAGGGCTCCGTCTGCGAAACGGATCGACTCTTCGATCTCGTCCTCTGTCAGGATGCGTGCGCTCATGCTGTTCACCTCCGTTGCGTCCCTCAATTGTACCGTCCCGTGAGACGGATCTTCACCCATGTTGACGACGGCAGCTGGCAGTTTTGGCACAGACAGATCAAGGTCTCTCGACGTCAAGACTCCTGGGAGGAATCTCGATTTATGCTGGGAAGCCGTCCCGAATCTTCTTGCAACGGTGCAGGTCAGGGTAGAAAGCCAAACAACCCGAGAGGTCAACTTCGCCAAGGCCCTCAACATGTTGGGACTGCTGGAAAGGCACGCCACGTTCTGGTCGGTCAATCGTCCAGACTTCAACGGCACTCTCGGTGGAGCCGACGTCGACTGCGTCATTCTGACCGCCAACACACTGTGGCTGCTGGACATGAAGTATTACCCCGGCGGGGACATGACCTACTACTCGTACGGCAACCTGCTCCTGGCGATCGACAACCCGACGGGCAGCCAGGTCGGCGAGGTCCGCAAGATGACACGCAACATGGAGGCGGCCGAACTCGTGTTCAAGGTCATCGCCGAGGGCTACGACGTCGAGGTCAAATCAGCTGTCGTCCTCATTCCCACCCACATGGGCTCGGCTCGCGTCGGTCATGACGCACAGTGGCCCGGCAACGTACCTCTCATGACTCTGCCCGACTTCATCGAGCGGATCCAAAGCGAGCAGGTCTACGACAACAAGTCCGCCAGGCAGCGTCGACTCAGCGCCATGCTTCAGGGCTTGGTGAAGAAGTAGCGCCTCGGGCGGACTGACAACCGCATGGCTTGAAAGGCGGGAAAGCCGTCTATCTGCTTCATCGCCGCCTCTCTCCGACCTGCGAGTTGAGCCTCCATGTCGGCCGCCACGACCCTAGCCCTCGACACCGCCAGAAACACGGTCGGTTGTGACGGCGCGTCGAGCTCAGCTGGGTTGAGCGGAAGAGCGCAAAGGAAAAGAGTGTCAAAACACTGTCAGAATCAAACACGCAGTTCATTGCCGGTTTTGACTGGCTCCCTGACGATGTCGGCCGCGGCTGGAAGAATGGACGCATGGCACGGATCGGGTACGCACGAGTCTCCACCATCGACCAGGACCTCACCCGCCAAGAAGCCCGGCTCCGCGAAGCCGGGTGCGACGTGGTTTTCTCCGACAAGGTTTCGGGGGCGAAGGCTTCTCGGCCCCAATGGGACTCAGCCCTGAAGGCCCTGCGCGCAGGCGATCAGCTGGTCGTCACCAAGCTCGACCGAGCCGGCCGGTCGCTGCGCCACCTCGTTGAGCTCAGCGCCACACTGCGCGAACGCCAGATCGACCTCGTGGTGCTGGACCAGGCCATCGACACCTCCACCATCGAAGGGCGATTCTTCTTCAACATCATCGCCGCCGTCGCCGAGTTCGAGCGTGACCTCATCAGCACCCGGACCAAGGAATCCCTGATAGGTCGACCTCGAGGCAGGATGGGCGGGCGACCCAAGTCGCTGAACGCCAAGACTCTGGCCCGAGCCCAGGCCCTCTACGACGCCGAAGAGATGACGGTCGGCGAGATCGGACGAGTCGTCGGCGCATCCGAAAGCACCCTGTACCGCCACCTCACCCTCAAGGGCTCCGACGGACCTCGCTCAGAACTGAAGGGGTCGGCGCCCAAGGAGAAGGTTCAGGGCTGATTCAGCCGGCGCGCGGCGTACTTTTCGCGCTTGCGTGTCCACAGGTGCCAGTCCGGGTCGGCGTCGCCGATGTCGGTAACCTCCAGGGTCGGCAAGTCCAGCACGACCGCGTTGAATCGGTGGCCGTCCATGTGAAGCACCTCGGCGCGAACTTCATGGGGCTCAAAATGGTTCTCTAGATCCGGCTCAGCCCAGATCGTGTGGCTAACCCGCTGGTGATGGTGTCCGCTGAAGACGATCTGCGGGTGCACCTGGTCGACAACCAGCTTGAGCAGGATTCGCGTCTGGTTGGCCGCGCGGACGATGTGACCTGGAAGCGACATGCCGAAGTCGAGCGGCACACCCTCGGGAGCATCATGGGTCAGCAGAACGTCAACTTTGTCCCAGCCGAGGCGGTCAGCTTCACCGATGGTCGGCTCCTCCAGTGCAGTCCA
>CAZWZC010000171.1:0-3720 GCA_964638755.1 uncultured Aeromicrobium sp.
GCATCTGACTACGGATCAGAAGGTTGGGAGTTCGAATCTCTCCGGGCGCGCATCGGAACCCCTTTATTTGCAGGGGTTTTCGTAGTTTCTGGGTGCCGTGCCGCCGGGGCCGCACCGCAGAGTCGCACTGCACGTCCTGGTGTTTTTGAGGGATGAAGCGGGGCAAAGCGGACGGCTGGAACCAGACTCCCGCTACAGGCAACTCGCGTGTAACTCTCGGTTCGCCACGTCCCACCAGGTTCCGTCCGGTTGGGCCTGCACGGGACGTGACATCAATGGTCCGAACCCCGTCGCGTGTTCGGTGTGAATGGGCACCACCGCGCGAGGTTGGACGGCGGCCACGAGTCTCTGCAAGTCAGCGGGTATGGCGTGGCCTGACGTGTGTATCTGTACGAGGGGGACCCCGGCACCTGCCAGCGCAGCAGTCAGCTTCTGTCCGGACTTCTCGCCAAGGTATCCACTCCACATGGACCACGTGACGCAGCCGCGCTCGAGCATCCCGCTGCGGATCATCCTGGGAACCTCGCCCTGGAAGGAACCGGCAATGAGGAAACGGCCGGGTTTAGCGGCGATCTCCTCCGGGTAGACGCGGTAGGCGGCGATGCTGCGAGTCCGGTCGAACGCGGTCGCATCCTTAACCCGCATGCGCTGGCGGACAGGAATGAAGACCCGCACCTTCGGCCATTTCGGACCCGGCCGCGGCAGCGTGTTTCGGCCAGTCGCTGCAATGACTTCAGCCGTGTAGAGGTCGATAGCCATCGTCCGGCCCGCGCGCACGGCTGCCCGGTAGCACGACACCACCCGATCGATGTTCTGGGCGGAGTTCAACGTCACGACGGCCCCTGCCGTGGCGGTGCATCGTTCAACCAGTGCGTCCTCTACCGACGCCTCGGATGGGAGAGCATCGGCCTCCTGGAGTTGCCCGACGTGAGTTCCCTCCAGAATCAGGACATCAACTCCGGCAGGAGGATCGTCGATCAGTTCGGTGAAGAGACTGGCTTTGCGGCCGTGTGCCCTCAGATCTCCCGAGTACATGAGGGTCTGGCCGCCAGCTTCAATGACGAACGCGTAGGCGTCGTAGCCACTGTGATCGACCAGGTGCGGCGTCACCGTGAAAGGGCCAAGCGCGAAAGGTTCGCGGCGTCGGAAGTGGCCGGACTCATTGATGTCGACACCCGCACCCCAGAACTGCGCCGCTCGCAACACGTCGGCAGCTTCCTTGCCGATGAATCTCGGGATCGACGGATGCACCTGGTCGATCAATCCCCAATGGTCTTGGTGTCCATGCGAGATCAGCACACCCAGAATGGTCGGAGCGCCGATCGCGAGTCCGGGAACTGGCGGGAGCGGGACGAACTCGCCGCGCTGAGCGGTCAACGGCCGTCCGACGTCGAGGACAAGGCGTGATCCGTCGTGCTCGACCTCAACGCAGCTACCGCCGATCTGGTCGGCTCCGCAATGGATCCGAACCCTCATGCGACCCTCATCATCGCGTGGTGGGTGTGGACGGCAGACGCGTGTAGCAACTGACCGTCACGAGCGATTCCGCGAAGGTTGACAGCCTTGCCGGTCGAGCGAATAACCGTCCCGAGTCCGGCGGGACGGTCGGCGGCTAGGCGCGACCGTTGCACCGACTCAGCGAAACTACGGGCCGCCTGCGCAGGAGTGCGAACCTTCGGCGCAAGTTGCGCGTCCAGTGCCGCAGCAGCGATCAACCCATCCCAGTGTGCGGCCAGTGCCTCGGGGCTGGGGTAGATCTCGAGATACGCGGGCACTCCGCCGATGCCGACCACAACTCCGCGCTGGCCCGCGAGCTGGTGGATCTCGTGCTTCGGGTCGGGACGGACACTGTCAAGGTGATCGGTAAGCGATGACGTCGCGCTCGCACCGAGCGCCTGGTCAAACGCACCCACCTTGTCCCACACATCGCGTTGCCGCTCATTCGGGTCCCCACGCAGAGCGGCCCTCACACTCGGGGATGCCGCACGCGACCGCCGAGCGTGGGCGACGCCACCGTGCCAGCGACCCTCCTCGACGCACGCGACCTCGACCACCTCAGATGCGTCGGCCGCGAGAAGAAGTGGAAACACAAGAACACGGTTTTGCCAGCCACCTTCGATCAGCTCGCCCTCAAGAAGCAGCGCGGGACGATGGCCGCGATTGTGCGCAACGAGTTCACCGACAACAGGCGAACCCTCGCGCTCGGCGATGTCGATCGTCGCCGCGTCACCTAGGTCAAACCCGGTGGCGATCGGTGCGTCGACCCACACCGGGAAGACCGTCAGTCCGCCATATCCGTATCCCTGCCCGACGTGCAGCTCGGGCATCTTGCTGGGTAGCTGGTCACGCATTCCGATCACCCCACTCGTCTGTGCTCTGAGTTCAGTGTGATCGGGGGGTGTGACAGTCGATCTTGTGGAAGTGTCAGGATTTGTGGCGCGAGTCAGCCGACGGAACCGTCGTTCAGAAGCGACGCAGCGCACACGTGCACGCTGGTCTCGCGAGCTTCATTCAGAGTCGAATAGCTTCTGACTTGATCGTCAAACCCGGGTCCCACAGGTCCTTGAAGGTGAGAGCCAACCCGTCGCCGCGCAAGGCGCGGTAGAGCCCAGCAGGTTGGGTCTTGGGTTTGCTGTCTCTTACCAAGACCAAGAGCTCGAACCATGCGCTGCTCCCAAGCAGTTCGCCACCAACGTTGGCTTTCGCCGCGCCGATCTTGTCAGCCAGCCCTCCGAAGAACGCGTTGAACGTCCCCACCTTCGTGCGCTCCGAGACGATCATCAAGGCTGCGTTCTTTCGGCCGTCTTGAGCGTTGTCCGTCAGTACCTTGACCAAGTCGTAGTAGATCGTGGTCAGCGAAAGCCCATGCTTGAACTCAAGCAAGACCGTGGGCCTGTTGGCTTCGGCACCGGCTCGATCGTCATAGAGCACCAGGTCGTACCTAGCAGAGACCCCATGCGTGCCCTTGAACATGAACTTGCTGGGGGTAGGCGCCTCGAACGCGTAGTAGCGTCCTTGGCCGCGCGCCTCTGCTTCGACTGCCCAGAGGTGTCGCAGCTGTGGTTCCTTTAGACAGCCTCCGTTGTTCAGGAGTCTGAGATTGCCGATGAGGGTTCCGTCGCCGCGCGACTTGTCTGCGATTCCTCGCGCCATGGCCAACACATCCGCACGCTCCATGTGTGGCAGTCAACCAGTTGTAGTGACTAGAGATGGGGTCAGTTGCTCCGCACGGGCGGCGAGAGCGCGCAACGGGAGTGTCCACGGTGTGGCTGCATCGCGCCGTAGGTCTGGTCACCGGTCGCCTACGCCGTCGGGTCGGAGCCGGTGAGCTTCAGCCACGCGTCCCAGATCCGCGACAGCCGCTCCGGGGAAGACAGTTGCGCGTTCATGCGGATCCGCTCGAACGCTGCCGAGGCTCGCCCCGGCGCGAGCCGCACGTAATGGCGCATGGTCACCGCTGACCCAGCTGCGTGACCGAGCAGTTCCTGCACCTGGGCGTTGGAGAAGTCAGCGTCGTGGAAGTTCGGCACCGCGTTTCGGCGAGGGTCTTTGGTGCGAAGGTCGGGCAGCCCGGCAACCTCTCTAGCCGGGAGCATGACGTCGAGGCGGAACGTCGATGCCTCCCACACTCCGGTCTCCGCACGTCGCGTCGCCCCCGATGTCGGAGTGTAGGGAAACAGGACGGGCTTGCGTTCCCCGTTTGGTGGCTGCCAGTGGGTG
>CAZWZC010000172.1:0-3656 GCA_964638755.1 uncultured Aeromicrobium sp.
TTGGGACCCCAGGTTCGTGCAAAACCAGATGGGTCACGAGCACGGCGCCACCACGGGGATCTACCACTTCGTCTCCGAAGAGTTCCGCACGTCCACTCTCCGGGCCGCGCTGGACCGTACGGTGAAGGAAGCCATGGCCCGCAAGACCGAGGACGGCACATCATGAAGCGCAAGGTCGACTACACGTGGCGG
The DNA here is from genome assembly GCA_964638755.1 of uncultured Aeromicrobium sp. Classification (GTDB taxonomy): domain Bacteria; phylum Actinomycetota; class Actinomycetes; order Propionibacteriales; family Nocardioidaceae; genus Aeromicrobium. The sequence goes on from CAZWZC010000172.1 coordinate 193, forward strand.
CTGGCCGAGCTGATGGCCGCACGCGGCCTGCACAACACAACGGAGCTCATCCCGTTGTTGGCTGAGCGCGGGATCACGCTCTCTCGGCCGCAGGTCTACCGCCTCGTGAACCAGCGTCCAGAACGTGTGTCCTTGCTGATGATCGCGGCGCTGTGCGACATCTTCGAGTGCGACTCGACCGACCTCTTCACCACCACGGCAACTGATGTCCGCGTCCGCAAGACCGGCACCGCCGCCCCACCGAACGTCGTATCGCTCGATCGCAGCGTGCGGCCTCGCCGCGCGAACATCCTCGACGAGTAGAACCGGGAGTTCTCGTGGACCCGAAGCCCGTCGGCCTCTCCCCTCGCAACACCAAGCAGGGCCGTCCCAGAGCCGCAAGAGCGATGAACGGTCCGTGCGCGAGGTGCGGGCGCGACATGCCCCGGGTCGCAGCGACATGGCCAGAGGGACGGCTGTGCTTCACGTGCGTCTACGCAGCGACTCGCACATACGGCGCGTGCCCCGATTGTCTTCAGGACCGCCTGCTCCCCGGCCCGCCGAACGGCGATGGCCAACCGACTTGCTCAACCTGCGCACAGATCCCCCGGGACTTCCACTGCGAGCGCTGCGACATCGAAGCAGCTCACCACCGCGGCCGAGTCTGCGTCCGCTGCGCCCTCCGCGACGATCTCCACGGGCTCCTCGGCGGCCAACCAGCCAACGCGGCACTGGCGGGTCTTGTCGACGCACTCTGCGCCTCGGATCGACCAGAGTCGATCCTGATCTGGAAACGCTCCCCCAAGGTCCAGGGTCTGCTGCGCGGGCTCGGCGACGGCTCCACACCCGTGACACACGAGGGCCTCGACTCGGTAGCGGGCAAACAGGCGGAGCACCTCCGTGCCTTGATGCAGCACCATGGCTTGCTCCCCCAGCGCGACCCCTACCTTCCACGCTTCGAACGGTGGATCGACGCCACGCTCGATGGGCTCGCTGACGAAGTGCGGCAACCTGTCCAACACTTCGCTACCTGGCACCACCTTCGACGCATCCGCACGAAGGCCTCCGGGGGCGCTCCGACCCGCGGGCCTATTCACTCCGCAAAGCAGGAGATCACCGAAACGGTGAAGTTCCTCTGTTGGCTGCATGAGACCCACCAGCGAACAGCCGCCACGTGCACGCAGCAGGACGTCGACGAATGGCTGGCTACAGGGCCGACCACGCGCGCCGCGATCCGCACGTTCTTCGTCGTCGCGAAGAAGGCGCGCCTCAACACCACCGTCACCGTGCAGCACCGAACAGCCAAGAGCAGTCCGTCTCTGAGCCAGGATCAGCGCATCGCGTGGATCCACGAGCTGCTCACGGGCACCAGCGAGTCACTCTCCTACCGCGTCGCCGGGATGCTCCTGCTCCTCTATGCGCAGCCCCTGGTCAAGGTCGTCACCTTTCAGACGCCGATCATCGACGACGGTGACTCCGGCATGAGCATCAGACTCGGCACACACCCGACCGACGTTCCTGAACCGTTCGCATCCCTGATCCGGAAACACCTCGCATCTCGGCCGAATCTGCGTACCGGTGCGGGAGTCAACAGCCCGTGGATGTTTCCCAGCACCCTCGCCGGCCGCCACCTACACCCGAACACCGTGATGGATCGCCTGCGCGACCTCGGCGTCAACCTCCTCGGCGCCCGCAATCGCGCAATCGGCGAGCTCGTCCTCGAGTGCCCACCGTCGCTCGTCGCGGACGCGCTCGGATACAGCTACCAGGTCGCGTTCCTCCACGCCGACAAGGCGGCCGAACCATGGGCTCGCTATGCCGGCCGCGCGATCAGGACACCATGAAAGGCTGGTGGAGTGCCCGAATCTGACGAGTGGGAAGCGCTCCGCCAGGAGCTCGAGCGTGCTGGCGTGCCCGGTGCTCACGAACTTGGGAGATTCGTCAGCAACGCGGACTTCTTCGGCGCCTCGACATTCGATGAGCGCGCGGCGATGCCAGTGCTCCTGGCCGCGCTGCCGAGCCTGACGGATGCCCACCTGATCAGCTCCGTGGCTGGCCATCTGCGGCGCCCATGGGCCCGGCCTCAGGCATTCGATCCGCTACTCACGGCGTTTCGGAAGTGGGCGCCGTCCGAAGCAACGACGGGTTGGCACTTGGGCGATGCTCTCAGCAGTGCCGCCACTATCAACCGCGTCGCGGACGTCGTCGACGTGTGCCGCAACGAAGCCTTCGGCATCGCGCGCCAAATGCCGGTCGCCGCGCTCGCCCGCTTCAAGAAGTCACCAGACATACGCCCCGCCCTCCTGGAGCTGATCCACGATGACGACGTCGGCCTTCACGCGATGTTGGCGCTGCGCCGCGTCCTCGGTGCGGCGGATGCACTCCGGTACATCGAGGGCGTTGAGCGCGCTCATGAAGGGACTCAACTCGGCGCTCAGGCCACGCGGGAGTTGCGCAAGATCCGAAAGTCGCAGAAGCACTAGCGCGGTCGCCGGGGCCTACGGGTCTAATCCAGCGGGTCGCGATCAAGTACCTCGACGTAGGTGATCTGGCCGTACACGACGTCGAGAATCAACATTCCTGACCACGGCGGAGCGAGCAACACATTCCGGTGCCCCGGGCCCCAGATACCGTCCGGCTTCGGCGCCGTGTAGAAGCTCTGGCAGAAGCCGTCACCGCAGCCACAGCGCGCCACCACGCGAAGCGTCTCTACTTGCGCCACCAAGGACTCCTCACCTTCGGCGACGAGTGCGTCACGAAGTTGTCCTCCTAGGACCGGCCAGCGGTCCACCAGCCTCGGCATTGGGGCGTCCAACGGCTCAGTCAAGATACCGACGGCGCCACCATTGGCTGCCGTCGGCGGCTTGGGGATTTGGCACGGTTGCTCGCCGGAACCGCTCGTCCAGAATCGCTACTGCGGTCGCCAACCGTCTCCCCCTGCGGCCACCCCGCACGATGAGCCCCTCAAGTTGATCACGAGCATCGAGTCCGTCGTCACCATCGTACTGCGGACATCCAGTGAGATGCGATGCGACGCCAGCCTCAGCGCGCCTAACGAGGTGCTCCCAGGAGCGGAGGTATGACTGCGTCCACCCGCCGTTGATGGTTCTAGAAGGCCGGGGCCGCACAGGCATCCCGCGAGATTCGAGTCGAGTCATCTGCTGCGCCGTGACGTGGCGCGACCCGGTGTGAGGTTGAGGACGCCAGCGTACGCGAATCAAGCCACGAATACGTTCAGACTTGATACGCAGGGTGTCCACTAAGCTCGGCCGCGGCCATCACGGCGTAACGGTCACCTTCGACCGACAACCCGTGCCCCTCCCCCCCCCAACTCTCGAGCGGGTACACCCATGGAAAGGCAATCTACGGAACGACCAACGCCGGCCGCTGCACGCTCCTGCACGCTTACCCGCGCAGCAGGCGAAGGCTCGCGGGAGGGTCCGACTCACTGCACCACTGCAGCTTGATTTTGTCCCCGACGCGCG
>CAZWZC010000173.1:0-3637 GCA_964638755.1 uncultured Aeromicrobium sp.
CTACTTCACGGGACTCACACTACAGGGCAGCAACCATCATTCTGACAGAGAGGGGGCGGCACCACGGGCGGTGATCCGAGCATCGGACGTCGCGGCACCCATGGTCGCCTCCGCCCGTCGGCGCGTCGACCGGCTTCAGATGGAGAACGTGACTGTCGAGACGAGGGATGCGGGAGACATCGCAGCGGGGACGGAACCGGCCGATTTGGTCGTGGGTCTTAACGCCATGCTCGGTTACCTCGTACCCGCAGAGTCCCGCCAACGGGCCCTGGCGGGACTCACACGCCTACTGCGACCGAACGGCGTGCTGGCAGGCGTCGTACAGCAACGATTGGGGCGACCGGATTGGGCGCTGTGGTTCGCTGCGCATGACCTGCTCGCGCGAAGTCACTTGATCCGGAGCGAACCAGGAGACCGATGGATCGGCGACGATGCAGCAACCGTCGCCCATCATCACTTCACGAGGGCCGAGCTGCGATCGGATCTCACCGATGCCGGCTTGTCCGCCATTCAGGTCGTCTCTCTACGTCAGCAACTTCGCCCGAACGGTCTCAAGCCGCCGGTTCGCTCGCCGAACCCGTTGCTCTACCTGGGTTCGAAAGGCACGTGACCTGCGTGAACCGGTCAGCCAACTTCTGGATCCGCTCAATCGAGTCCTTGGGATACGCGGTCCCGGATGTCGATCACCCCTGCGACGGTGAATGGATCTTGTGCCGCCACCTGATCGGGGCTCATCGGCGGCACCGCCACCCGGGAGATGAAGGCGTGCTCTGAAGGCAACGCCTGCTCGTCCGGAGCGAACAGGACCTCATGCAGCTTCTCACCGGAGCGCAATCCGGTGTAGACGAGCCTCACGTCCCTATCGCTTTCGGCGATCAGCCGTCGGGCGAGGTCGGCGATGCGCACCGGCTCGCCCATGTCGAGCACCAGTACCTCGCCGTCGTCCCCCAGCGCCCCCGCTTGAATCACCAGTTCGCAGGCCTCGGGGATGGTCATGAAGAAGCGGGTGACGTCGGGGTCAGTGACGGTCACCGGACCGCCCGCTGCAATCTGTGAGCGAAACAGCGGAAGGACCGAACCTCGACTTCCCAGGACGTTGCCAAAGCGAACGCTGAGGTAGGTACCAGCTTGGTTCCGACCGGCATAGGACGTCAGCTGCTCGGCCAACCGCTTGGTGCGCCCGAGTACGGACGTTGGCTCCGCCGCCTTGTCGGTCGAGATGTTGACGAACCGCTCCACATCGAACTTGCCCGCCAACTCAAGGAGATGCTGCGATCCCTGGACATTCGTCTTCCACCCCTCCTCTGGGTGCAATTCGAGAAGCGGTAGATGCTTGAGCGCCGCCGCATGGAACACGACGTTGGGTCGGTGCTCGTCGAACACCTCCCGCAGGCGATCGCTGTCCCGAATGCAGCACACGACCAGCTCCCGGGAGTCGAGGAGGCTTCTGCCTTCAATCGACAGCTGGACCGCCTGAAGGGCGGACTCGTCGCGATCGAGCATGACGAGTGACTCCGGGGCGAACCGCTGGATCTGGCGGCACAACTCCGACCCGATCGAGCCGCCAGCCCCGGTCACGAGCACCCGCTTGCCAGTCAAGTAGCCGGCGACGCTGTCGATGTCGAGGGTGATCTCCCTCCGACCGAGCAGATCCTGTTCCGTAAGCGATCGAATATCGCCGACGCCGACGCCTCCGCCGAGGAGCTCCGTCACCGACGGCAACACGAGCGTCTGAAGCCCTGATTCGTCAGCGATCTCGGCCACATCCCGGACCACCTCCGATGAGGCGGACGGTATCGCGATGACCAGAGCGGTAGCGCCGGTGCGAGCGGTGACCTCGGCGATGGTGTCCCTCGTCCCGCAGACAGGCACACCTTTGAGCCGGAGGTTCCGGAGATCCAGATTGTCATCGAGCACGGCGACCGGTTCGTACCGCCCCGACCGGTGCATCGCCGTCACGATCTGGAGCCCTCCCTCGCCGGCGCCGAAGACGATGATGGGCTCTCGCTCGTGAGTCGGACGTCTCGAGTGCTCCATCCTCACACGCCAGACGAACCGGCCGCTGGACATTACGAACATCGCCAGGAACCCTGCGGTGATCGTGACGCTGATGGGCACGGCGCGAGTGAGCGGACCGAGATTCAAGAGCGTCAGGAGCAGACTCACCACGAGGACGGACTTGATGCAGCCCGTCAGCTCCTCGAACGTCCCGTACCGCCACCGGTGCACGTACAACCCGATGAGCCGGCCAGACAGCACCTGGAGGGACCCGGCAAGAACCGCGACGACCAATGTCCATCTCGCTTCGATCATGCCGACTTCGAAGTCGAATCGGAGCAAGGCCGCGGCCCAAACCGCCATGAACCAGGCTGCAGCGTCGAAACCTGCCTGCAGCACGAACCGACTCCGTGAGTCCAAACCCCCCACACCTGCCCCCAAACTCTTCAGCGCGCCAGTTGAGTGAACCAAACTCAGGGTTCTCCTGGCAAGGCCAGATCCGGAACAATCGCGACCTGGTTGCGAAGATCCCATTCGATCTGCCGAGCGCTTCCTCACGTGCTCCAGATCACCTGAAGTGACACCCGCCGCACAATGGGCAATCTGGCTTCCCGCGCCGGGAGTGATTCCCCAAGAAGATCGCTAGAGTTGCGCCGATGGTCGCCGGAGCGCACAGATGAAGGTCGTTGTCACCGGAGGAGCGGGCTTCATCGGAGGGAACCTCTGTCGACACCTTCAGGACTCCGGCGACGTGGACGAAGTGGTGGTCCTGGACAACTTCGCCACAGGGTTCCGGTCGAATCTCGATGGCACTGGCGCCAGCCTCGTGGAGGCGACCATCCTCGATGCTGCCGCACTCGACGAGTGCTTCGGTGGCGCCGGTGCCATCGTCCACCTTGCAGCCCGACCGTCGGTCCCACGGTCCGTCGCCGACCCGGGTCCTTCACACGAAGCAAACGCAACCGGCACACTCAACGTGCTGGAGGCAGCCCGACGAGCAGGCAACGTCCACGTCATCGTGGCCTCGTCATCCTCCGTCTACGGCGACAACCCAGCGCTGCCCAAGTCCGAGAACCTGGCGTGCCGGCCGATGAGCCCGTACGCAGCATCCAAACTCGCGACGGAAGCGTATGCCCTGGCATGGCAGCACAGCTACGGACTACCGACACTGGCATTCCGCTTCTTCAACGTCTTCGGTCCACTGCAGCCGCCTCGACACGCGTACTCATCGGTCGTACCGGCGTTTCTGGCTGCAGCGTTGACCGGCCAACCGCTCCCTGTTCACGGCGACGGCCGGCAGTCCCGCGACTTCACGTTCGTCGACACCGTGTGCGCAGTGCTCACCGACGCCGTCGTCCGCGGCGTGAGCGACCCGGAGCCCGTGAACCTCGCGTACGGCAGCCGTACGACTCTGCTCGAGCTGATCGAGACGTTGGAGCAGCTCCTCGGACGCACGTTGGCAGTCGACCACCGGGAGGCCCGGGTCGGGGACATGCGCCACACCCAGGCCGCGAACGATCGCCTCCTGGAGAGGTTCGGCGATGTGCACCCGGTGAGCCTCGAGGACGGATTGCGGGCGACGATCGACTGGTTCACGACGCGACCTGACCTCCTGGCCGGCGTCGGCAGCGGTTGACGG
>CAZWZC010000174.1:0-3577 GCA_964638755.1 uncultured Aeromicrobium sp.
CCTCGCGCTCGCGCGGTGTCAGCGCCGACAAGGGTCCGTCGGCGGCGCGACGAGCGAGCAGCTGGCGCACGACCTCGGGGTCGACGACCGTCTCACCCTCGACGACTCGGTCGAGGCTTGCCAGGAAGTCGGCAACCCGGCCAACCCGATCCTTGAGGAGATAGCCCAGGCCGGCGTCGCCGGCCGACTCCATCAGCGCCGGCAGGTAGGCGTCGGCGACGTACTGCGACAACACCAAGATCGGCAGGGTCGGGAATTCTGCGCGGATCTCGGCAGCGGCTCGCAAGCCCTCGTCGGAGTGTCCGGGCGGCATCCGGACGTCGGTGATGACGACATCAGGCTGATCGGCGCGGACGGCGGCGACCAGATCATCAGCGTTCTCGGCGCTCGCGACGACTTGATGACCAGCGCTGCTGAGCAGCGCGATGAGCCCCTCGCGCAGCAGGGCGGAGTCCTCAGCGAGCACGATCCTCAGAGCGCGAGCTGCCACGGGCACTCCATCCTTATGGTGGTCGGCCCGCCGCTCGGGCTCGTCACGCCCAGAGTGCCACCCAACGCGTCGAGCCGGGTGACCAAGCCCGAGAGACCGGAGCCTGCTCCGACCGCGGCGCCGCCCCGACCGTCGTCGGAGACGACGACGACCAACGTGTCGTCGTCGCGCCAGGCCTGCACCGAGGCTGACGACGCGTGGGCGTGCTTGGCGACGTTGGCGAGCACCTCGCTGACCACGAAGTACGCCGCTGCCTCGATCTGCGGTGCCGGCCGCCCGGGGACCGCGATGTCGAGGCGAACAGGCACCGGCATCCGGTCGGCCACCTCGCTGATGGCGGCCGCCAGGCCTAGGTCGGTGAGCACCCGCGGGTGCACCCCGCGTACCACCTCCCGAAGGTCCGCCAGTGCTGCTTCGGCCTCGCTGTGCGCCTGGCGTACGAGCTCGAGTCCCGGTCCGTCGGTCACGTTGAGCTCGGCGCGCCCCAGCAGCATCGTCATCGCGACCATGCGCTGCTGCACGCCGTCATGGAGGTCACGCTCGATCCGCTTGCGCTCGGTCTCGAACGCGTCGACGAGCTGCAAGCGAGATCTGCGCAGCTCCGACACGTGCGCCTCAAGCTCCTCCTCGCGCGGGCTGAGGAGGATGCGTGCCAACGACGACTGCGCCGCGGCGAGAGCCGTCAGCGCGTAGCAGCCGATCACGAAGCTGACGGGAGTGGCGATCAGCGCGAAGGGGAGCGCCTCGCGCGCGGTGGTGAAGTCCCAGCCGAACATGGCCACCGTATCGACCTCGGCGAGCACGGGCGAGATGAGGCTGGTCACCACCGTCGTGACGACCAACGAAGCGACCATCAGGTCGACCAGCCAGAGGGCCAGCACCAGCATCACCACGTAGCCGAGTGCCCGCCACGACGCAATACCGGGAACCGCCTCGTCGCCGCGCTGCCCCATCAGGGCAAGGCGTCTCCGTTCGAGCTGCGCGATCCACCCGGCAAGACGCGGCACGAAACCCAGGACGAAGAAGCCGATGACGACCACGATCGTCAGGGCCCCGACGCCGACCACGACGAGCAGCGCGACCAGACCGGCGATGCCGACGAGCGCTGTCGACATGAGGTAACCGAGTGATCTCCACGGCCAGGCCGACGTCAGGAACCGGATCGGGCTGCCCGTGAGCGCGGCCCACACCGATCGATTCATCGGGCCAGCCTAGGGCGGTCGGGCGTTGAGGTCTGCGAACGAGGCGCTACTTCGCGGGTAGCGCCGGAGCTACCCCGGGTCGGGCGTGCAGGCCAGAGACTCGACCGACATGGATCGACACCATGGAGTCATGACCATCCTCAGTCCTTACGACGTGGCACACGCTTCGGATGCCACCAACGCCGTGACGCTCGACGGCGTCACCAAGACCTACAAGTCGAAGGCCGGAACGGTCGACGCACTCTCTGACGTGACGCACGCCTTCCCGTCCTCGACGTTCACCGCCGTGATGGGCCCCTCGGGCTCGGGCAAGTCGACCCTGCTGCAGGTCGCCGCCGGGCTCGACCGAGCGTCGAAGGGCAATGTGCTGATCGGCGGCACCCAGCTGGGCAAGCTCAACGAGGTCGAGCTGACGAAGCTGCGGCGCGCCACGATGGGCTTCGTCTTCCAGTCCTACAACCTGCTCCCGGCCCTGACGGTGTATGACAACGTCGCGCTTCCGTTGCGCCTGGCCGGGAAGCATCCGAGCAAGCGGCAGGTGCTCGCCGCTCTCGAACAGGTCGGCTTGCACGATCTCTACCGGCGCCGCCCCGCCGAGCTTTCGGGTGGCCAGCAACAGCGCGTGTCGATCGCGCGCGCACTGATCAGCAAGCCCGAGGTCGTCTTCGCCGACGAGCCAACTGGCGCACTCGATCGTCAGACGAGTCGTCAAGTCCTCGAGCTCCTTCGCACTGTCGTCGATGAGCAGGGACAGACCATCGTGATGGTCACTCACGATCCGCTGGCCGCGTCGTACGCACACTCAGTCCTGTTCCTCGCCGATGGCCGGATCGTCGGACACGTTGAACGCGGCACGCCGGCGCAGATCGCCCAGAAGATGAACGAGCTCGAGAAATGATGCTCCTCGACCTGAGTCGCCACACCGTCCGTCGCAACATCGCGCCGTACGTCGGGTCGTTCGTCGCGCTGTTCCTCGGAGTCACCCTGATTGGCCTCACCGTCGAGATGATCACGGCCGCGAACCACTACGGATCGACGCTCGGCACCCGGGACACCGAGGGCCTGCAACAGGTCAACGACATGCTGTCGATGTTCGGCGTGATGGCGGGGTTCGCGGGGTTCATGGCGATCTTCGTCGTCGCGAGCACCTTCTCGTTCGTCGTCTCGTCGCGTCGGCGGGAGCTCGGCCAGCTGCGGCTGATCGGGTCCACACCGCGGCAGGTCCGCCAGATGATCCTCGGAGAGTCACTGATCGTAGCGGCCGCCGCTTCCGTCTTGGGCAGCCTGTTCGCTCACCTGCTGACCCCCGCAGCGCTCTGGCTCATGCACGATCGCGGCCTCACCCCTGCGGGCCTCCAATCACCGGAGTGGTGGTCGGGCCTGGTGATCGCTGCGCCCATTGGCCTCGTCGTCGCCCTGCTCGGTGCCCGGGCTGCCGCCCGGCGCGCCTCGAAGATCTCGCCCATCGACGCCATGCGCGAGTCAGCGGTCGACCGGCGCCGCCTCGGGTTCTGGCGGATCCTGATCGGCCTGTTCTTCCTCGCGGCCTCGCTCACGATGCTCGTGATGATGGGCGCGTCCACCGGCATCCTGTCGATGATCCTCGGCATCTTCGTGCCGGAGATGCTCGTGGTCTCGGCCGTCTGCTTCGGACCGGTCCTCTTCCCCACCCTCGCTCGACTCGTCGCCCGGCCGTTAGCCAAGCGCGACATCGCGATCCGTATGGCGCGCGACAATGTCGCCGCAGCGGGCAAGCAGACAGCATCGCTCGCAGCGCCGACCCTCGCGATCTCCGCCATCGCCGGATCGCTGATCCTGACCCTCGGCATCGGAGCTGACTTCGACAACGCCATCAACAAGCAGCAGCTCAACGCACCGATCGTCG
>CAZWZC010000175.1:0-3484 GCA_964638755.1 uncultured Aeromicrobium sp.
CTTGGACACGCTCGAGCCCTTGGCCGAGAAGTTGATGACATCCGCGCTGAGTCGCTTTGCCGCTGCCTCGAACGAGATGCGGGTACGGGTCGAGTCCTCGAAGAACAGGTTGACCACCGTGCGTCCGCGCAGCGTGGGGAGCTTCTTGATCGGGCGGCTCGCCACACCGAGGAGCTCTTCGGCGGTGTCGAGGATGCGTGTCGCGTCTTCGCGGTTGAGGTCGCCGGCGCTGAGGAGGTGCTTGATCACGAGGTCCCCCCAGTGATCATGACCTGGTCTGCATCGTCGGTCTCGAAGAGCGACACCTTGACGCTCTCGCTGAGCGAGGTCGGGAGGTTCTTGCCGACGAAGTCTGCGCGGATCGGCAGCTCGCGGTGTCCGCGGTCAATCAGCACGGCGAGCTGCACGGCGCGGGGCCGGCCAATCTCAGTCAATGCGTCGAGAGCGGCGCGGATCGTACGACCGGAGAACAGTACGTCGTCAATCAGTACGACAACTTTGTCGTCGATGTCGTCGGGGATCTCGGTGTGCTCAAGCGCGCGAGCAGGCTTGAGCCGCAGGTCGTCACGGAACATCGTGATGTCGAGAGCACCTGCGTTGATCTCACGATCTTCGACCTGCGACATCCGCTTCGCGATGCGACGCGCGAGATGGACTCCTCGCGTCGGAATGCCGAGCAGCACGACATCGGTGGAGTCGCGGTTGCGTTCGAGGATCTCGTGGGTGATGCGGGTCAGAGCCCTGGAGATGTCCTTGTCGTCAAGAACTGTGCGGTCGGGGGTGTGCCCTGCATCTTGAGTGTGCGGCGTGTCAGCACGTGCAGCGTCATCGGACGCAACCATGTCTGACCTCCTTCTCCGCCTCTCGGGACGGCCGTTAAAGGATGTCGATGATTCGGGTGTCACACTACCAGCCAAAACGGGCATCCTCTGCGAGCGTGCACTACGTTGACGAGCACCTGCTGCAATGGCGGGTCAGCTCAGGAGGAACCTATGCGTACCGGATCAATCGTTCTCATCATCTGGCTGGTGATCGGCGTCATCGCGGCGACCCAGCGTGACTATTTCAACGACTCCGACAAGAACTGCAACCAAGTCGGCGACACGGTTCTCACCGTCGTCGCAGGGCCGTTGAACTACATCGGCGTCAACCCGAAGGTCGACTGCAAGGTTCCCCAACCGTCACAGTGAACGCCCATCGACTCGCGCGGGTCAGGCGGTGAGCGACGGCTTGAGCTCGACGATCCTGCTCAGCAGTCCGTTGACGAAGGCTGGCGACTCGTCTGTCGACAGGTCGCTGGCCAGGGCCACTGCCTCGCTCACGGCTACAACGTCGGGGACGTCCTCGACGTAGAGGATCTCGTACGCGCCGATGCGGAGCAGGTTGCGATCAACCGCAGGCATGCGTTCGAGCGTCCAGTCCTTGGCGTTCTCGGCGATGATCTCGTCGAGCCGATCACGGTGCAGCACGACGCCCTCGATCAGCGAGACCGCGTAGTCGTTGACCGGGTAATCCGTCGAGTCCCGTCGATCGGCGAGCGTGCCACCGGGCTCAAGACTCTGCGCCTCCGACTCAAAGAGGATGTCTAGGGCGCGCTTGCGGGACTTGGTACGAGCTGACACTACGACGACACGCGACCCAGATAGCTGCCATCGCGGGTGTCGACCTTGATCTTCTCGCCATTGACGATGAACAGCGGGACCTGGATCTCCTTGCCGGTCTCCAGCCGCGCCGGCTTGGTGCCGCCGCTGGAGCGGTCTCCCTGAAGGCCCGGCTCGGTGTACTCGACGAGCAGCTCGACCGACGCCGGGAGTTCGATGTAGAGCGGCACACCTTCGTGCATCGCGACCATCGCATCCTGGTTGTCGAGCATGTAGTCCTTGGCGTCTCCTACGACCTGCTCGGAGATGCTGACCTGGTCGTAGGTCGACTTGTCCATGAAGACGTAGGAGTCGCCGTCGTGGTAGAGGTACGTGAAGTCCCGCTTGTCGACGTTGGCGGTCTCGATCTTGAGCCCGGCATTGAACGTCTTGTCGACGGTCTTGCCGCTCATGACGCTCTTGAGCGTGGTCTTGACCATCGCACCACCCTTGCCGGGCTTGTGGTGCTGGAACCAGACGACGGACCACAGCTGGCCGTCGAGGTCGAGGACCATGCCGTTCTTGATGTCGTTAGTGGTGGCCATCAGCCGATCTCCATGAGGTCTTTGGTCATCGTGGTGAGCACCTCTGGGGCACCCGTTGTCACGAGGACGGTGTCTTCGATTCGCACTCCCCCACGACCCGGAACATAGATGCCCGGCTCCATCGTGAGGACGGTGCGACTCACCAGTTTACCGGTGCTTCGAGCGGCGATGAACGGGTCCTCGTGGATTTCCAGTCCGACGCCGTGCCCAAGCCCGGTCGTGAACGCATGGAGCCACCCCGCGGCATCCAGCGAGGCTCGTGCTGCATCGTCTGAGTCAGACACCTTTGCTCCATCCAGGAAGTGGTCAAGTCCGGCCGCCTGCGATGCCTGAACAGCGCCATAGACCTCACGCTGCCAGTCGTCGGCCCTGCCCAGGACGACGGTACGAGTGCAGTCGGCGTGATAACCAGCGACCCGTGCACCGAAGTCGGCCTTCATGAAATCGTTCGCCTCAAGCACCCGATCTGTCGGGCTGTGGTGCGGAATCGCGGAGTTCTCGCCACTCGCGAGGATCGTCTCGAATGCGATCGCCTCGGCGCCCAGGTCAAGCATTCGACGCTCCAGATCGCGGGCGACCTCACGCTCGGTGCGGCCGACCAACGGCCCCGCCAGGAGTCCCTCGAGCGCCTTGGTGGAGATGGCGCAGGCTGTACGGAGATGTTCAATCTCATCCTCGTCCTTGACGACCCTGAGCTCCTCGACGACTCGGCCAGCCGGTGCAAGTGCTGCACCGGGGGCGAGCGATGCGAGGTTGGCGTGGCCGTCCACGCTGAGCGTGTGCGTTTCGACACCCCACTTCTTGGAAGAATCTGGTCCGGGGTCCATGCGCCGCGATGCCGAACTGGCGAGATCGCGGTCGATCACGTGCTCCACGTCGGGGAGCTCGATGGCAGCTTGGTCGCGGTAGCGCCCATCAGTGAAGAACACCGGCGCGCCTTCGCAAGGCACGAGCAGCGCACCGTTCGAGCCCGTGAAGCCCGTCAGGTAGCGCACGTTGACCAATGTCGTGACGAAGATGCCGTCGAGCCCGCGGACGCCGAGAGCGGCAACAAGTCGTTCGCGACGATCAGCCGCTGTCACTCGGAGATCGCCCGGTAGGCATCGATGATCAGCGCATCGTCAGGGCCTGGGAGGATCACTGGCTTGGCCAGACCGTCGAGCACGACGAAGCGGAGCTGGTCGCCTCGAGTCTTCTTGTCGAGACGCATCGTCGCCGACAAGGCCTCCCAGATGCCAGGGCGATAGGTCGTAGGCAAGGCCAACGTCTCGAGGATCGATCGGTGCCGAGCCAGCAGCT
>CAZWZC010000176.1:0-287 GCA_964638755.1 uncultured Aeromicrobium sp.
ATTCCCGCCGAAACGTGGAATCTGGCCGCCACCTGCAGAAACGCTCTCTGACCTGCTACGACTCCACACAGTAGCGCGGTACAGTGATGCCCACAAGTGGACACGGATACCCAATTATCCGACACGTATCCGACACGACGAGGGCAGAGGGGATGCTGTGGCGAAGCGGTCCTTTGGGCAGATCACGCGGTTGCCGTCCCGGCGGTTCCGGGCTCGGTACACCGGTCCAGACGGTGCGTTGCACAACGCCCCGGTGACCTTCGACGCCCGCGAGGATGCCGAAGCCT
>CAZWZC010000176.1:297-3474 GCA_964638755.1 uncultured Aeromicrobium sp.
GCTGGCCCGCGAGCGTCGCGCCATCTCCGAAGACCGCTGGACTCCCCCGACGAAACTGTCCGACCAGCCCCGCGCGCTGACCTTCGGTGCGTATGCCGAACGGTGGCTCACCCGGCGCGACCTCAAGCCACGCACGCTCGCCCACTACCACTCACTGCTCGATCGGCAAATCCTCCCGACGTTCGCAGACGTGCCGCTCAAGGCCATCACCAGCGAGGCCGTCCGAGACTGGCACTCCGACCTAGACCGACGTAAGCCGACGCTTCGGGCACACGCCTACGGGCTTCTGCGCTCGATCCTGGCGACGGCCGTCGAGGACGAGAAGATCTGGGCCAACCCGGCGCATATCCGGGCGGCCGGCACGACCAAGCGCGCCAGGCAGGTCAAGCCCGCGACTCTCGACGAGCTGGAGGCGATCGCAGCCGCACTCCCCCCGAAGTACCGCCCGATGCTGCTGCTATCGGCATGGTGCGCCCTGCGGTTCGGTGAGGTCACCGAGCTTCGACGCCGCGACCTCGACCTCTACAACGCGACGATCCACGTTCGCCGAGCCGTAGTCCACGTCGCAGGCTCCCCCGCCATCGTCTGCAGCCCCAAGAGCGACGCCGGCACCCGTGACGTAGCGATCCCGCCGCACCTACTCCCGGTCCTCAAGGAGCACCTTCAACGAATGCCCGTCCGCGGCCGTGACGCCCTGCTGTTCCCCGCCGCTGACGGGACCAGCCACCTCGCCCCGTCGACGCTCTACCGCGTCTTCTACCCCGCCAGGAAGGCCGCTGGTCGCCCCGATCTCCGCTGGCACGACCTGCGGCATACCGGAGCGGTTCTGGCAGCGCAGACGGGCGCAACGCTGGCCGAACTCATGGGCCGCTTGGGCCACTCGACCCCGCAGGCGGCGCTGCGCTACCAGCACGCGGCGAAGGGTCGAGACGCCGAGATCGCCCGGAAGCTCTCGCAGATGGTGGAGGAGTCGTGAACGAGCCGGAGATGACACCCGAGCAGGAAGAAGCCGCGTTCGCGGAACTGGGTATGTCGCGCGAGGAGTGGGAGGCGTCGCGCGAACGACTATCCGGAGTGATGACGGAGATGACGAAGGGCGGGACGTTCCTCATCTACTGCGACGAACGGTCACACGCCAACCGGATTGCCAAGATACAAACTCTGCACCTCTCTGCCCTGGCGCGGCCCAGCACGGCGACAACGCTGCTAGAGGGCAACGCGCCACTCGCCCGCCCGACGCTGCGTGATGCCATCTTCGGCGCGGACGGTCGCACCGTTCGGCAAGAGCCGCCGCGGGCTCACTACAAGTTCCGGTGCAAGCTGTGCACCCTGGATGTGTCCGTGCCCGGCGAGCGTCTGTGGGAAATCGTCGACACGCTGACCAGGCACGGCAAGTCGACGGTATCCCTGTCCACGCTTGGCGCTATAGTTAGAGGCAGATAGACCTTCCGAGTCGGCGCGAGATACGTCGACAGTCAGGCATCTTCGCGGGTGCAGGTTCGTCCTGCCCCGGAGGTGCCAAGTGCCCGCCAAGTCTCCTCAATCGCCCCGTCGTTGGGTGTCGCTATCTGTCGCCGCTGACCATCTCGCAGTCAGCCAGAAGACCCTGCGGCGGATGATCGCCGCGGGACACGTCCGCGGATACCGAGTCGGTTCCCGGCTCGTCCGCGTCGACCTGAACGAGCTCGACGCGATGGCCTCGCCCATCCCCACGGGGGGTGCCGCGTGACCTACGAACACAGAAGCCGCCCGAAGGCGGCTCCCGGCGTGGCGGCTGACTCGATTGTCCCACACCCGAGCGACGTTCGCGCGGGTGTGGACTTGGCGGCCCTGTCGCGCGAGCAGATGGACGTCTGGTTGTCCGGCTACTCGTCGGGATTCGAGTTCGGGCTGGACCGTGGTTACGAACGCGGTCGTGACGCTGAGCGCGAGGAAGTCGCCGCTCTGCAGAGGCGCGCCGTGGCTGTCGTGCATGGCCTGGCGTCGGTGCCGCCGTGGGGCACGCGAGCTGATCGCATGGCCCGGATGGAGCGGGCGGCTGAGCGCGTCGCCGCGGAGCTCGAGGAGATCCGGCGCGAGATGTCATCGAGTCGTTCTTCGAGGCGGTCGGCATGACCGATAGCCTCCGATCTCCGATCTACGTCGCCGACCTGGGCGCGGCCGGGCACGTGATGGTCACCGGTCCGCGTGTCCGGTCGCAACTCAAGGCCTGGGGTCTGCCCGCCTTGTGGTTGGCCGCTGAGCACGGGCTACGGTTGCGCCGGGACCGCTTGCCAGACTTGCGGGTGCTCGCCGAGTTGCATGGGGCACGGCTGGTCGAGCGCACGACCTCGACGACAGTCGGGGGGCCACGGTGACCCGGATTCGACCTTGGTCGCGCCACTACCTCGACGTGTGGCATGAGCGGGCCGGCGACCCACGGTTCCCGTTGTGGTTCCGCGTCGCCGCGCTCGCCTACGGAGGGCACGACGCCACCGGACACGCCCGGTTCAAGCCGGGTGAACTGGCGCTCATCCTGGGCACCATCGACACCAGCACCGGGGAATGGCGGACCCTGCACAAGTCCAACGTCCAGCGCGTCATCGCCAAGGCGGTCGAGTTCGGCCTGTTGGCGCCGGAGTCCGGCAGCCTGTGTCTGGTCGTTCCGCAGCACGCGATACACGGCGGTGTCGGTGGCAACGGTACCGTCGTCTGCCCGCTGCACAAGCGCAAGGGCAAGGCCGCGAGTACGTCATCCAGTGACTTACCCACAGCCGCGAGTACGTCATCCAGTGACTTACCGGGTTGTCATCCAGTGACTTACTCACAAGGCCCTGACCTGCACAAACGCGGCCGCTCTCTTGATTCTGTCTTAGACCTCTCCGCACCTTCGCCGGCAGGTGTCGCGTGACCCCCAGCCCACACGACCGGCTCGCGCTCGCGCTGGCCGGGCTGCTGGCAGAGGGCGCCCGTCCACCCTGCGCAGACACGTTGAGCATCGCCACGAATCACCTGACGTTCGACGCCGACGCACGCGCCATCTATCGCCGCTACCAGGACGAGCGGATCGGTGACCCACGCGGCCACGGTTGGCGGGACTGGCCAGAGCTGACCGGCGCGGCCATGCCCCGCAACCGGGCCATTCGTGGCTGGAGGTTCTGGGGAGTCGACGACATTGGCCTAGGTCGCCCGCGTCTG
>CAZWZC010000177.1:0-3380 GCA_964638755.1 uncultured Aeromicrobium sp.
TTATGTCGAGTAGACGATTATGTCGAGTAGCGGTCTCGGCTGTTGGGTTCGCCCTGGTATCACCGGTGATCGTGGCGGGTCTGCTCGACATAATCAGAGGGCTTCGAGGAAGGCAAGGAGTGCGTCGCCGGGTCGGTATCGGCCAGCGACCGTGTTGGCCGGCGCGGTGCGGGCGAGTGCTCGTTCTTTCAGCGCGAGGTCGGCGTGAAGGTAGATCTGGGTTGTCTGGATGTGCTCGTGGCCCAGCCAGAGCGCTATCACCGACACGTCGACCCCGCTTTGGAGCAGATTCATGGCTGCGGTGTGGCGAAGCACGTGTGGGGTGACGTGCTTGCTGGCGATCGACGAGCCGGCATCGCTTGCCGCTTTCGCGTACTTGGCCGTGAGCCAGCCAACAGCGTCGGAACTGAGCGGCCCACCTCGTCGACTCGGGAACAACGGGTCGTCGGGATTGCCGCAGCTTTCGCGGAGCCACACCCGGAGCGTGTCAACGGTTTGAGCAGTCAGTGGTGTGGCCCTGTGCTTGCGACCTTTGCCTCGGCAGCGGACGTGAGCGCCGACGCCGAGGTGCGCGTCACCCCAGACCAGTCCGGTGATTTCCGAGACACGCAGCCCGGTCTGGACAGCAACGAGGAGCAAAGCGTGGTCACGCCGTCCGATCCAGGTGGTCTGGTCGGGTGCGGCGAGGAGCGCGTCGACCTCGCCCGAGGTGAGGTAGCACACGATGGTCTGATCGGAGCGTTTGGCTGGCATGGCAAGTACCCGCCGGATCAGCTCGGCGTGTTCGGGATGGCGCAGCGCGGCGTAGCCGAACATCGAGCGGATCGCCGACAGCCGGGCGTTTCGGGTGGCCACGCTGTTGTGTCGATCCCGCTCGAGGTGGGTCAGAAAGGCTGCGACGAGCGTGGCGTCAAGATCGACGAAATCGAGTTGTGACGGTGCCTTGCCGGTGCGGTCGTGGGCAAAGCCGAGCAGTAGACGAAACGTGTCCCGGTAGGAGCCAATGGTGTGCGGGCTGGCATCTCGTTGGGTGATGAGCCGGTCAGTGAAGAACGACTCGATGGTCGGGGCGACAGCGCTCATGAACACACCCCCACAGGCGCTTCGAGCCTTTGGGCCGCGAGTGAAAGCAGCTCGGGTGTGGCCTGCAAATACCAGTAGGTCGATGCCGGGCTCACATGGCCGAGGTAAGCGGACAGCAACGGCATCCTGGAGGCGACATCGGCCCCGTCGCGATACCAATCGAGGAGAGTGGCGACCGCGAAACTATGTCTCAGGCTGTGAATCGTCGGGCGGCCGGACCCGAAACGCGGTTTGAGGCCGGACTGGTCGACGAGGTCGGCGAAGACCGCCCGTACACGCCGGTCAGCGAGTCTGGTGCCGGTCGTGGAGACGAACAAGCTCGGCTGCACAGGCCGGGGATAGAGCCGGTCTCGCTCGTCGAGGTGGCCGCGAACAGCGGCGAGCGTGGAGCGATGCAACGGAACCCGACGGGATTTGTTGAACTTCGTCAGCCTGATGGTGAGCACACCGGTATCAAGATCGACATCGTCGCGGTCGAGGGCCAGAGCTTCACCGCAACGCATCCCCGTCGCCGCGATCAGCCCGAACAAGGTGCGGTAAGTCGCCGCACGCGGCGCGTTGCCGAGGTCGCCGGCGGCAGCCAACAACGCCGCGATGTCAGCATCGGAGAACAGGTAGGGCGTGGGGCGTTGACGCCGGTAGGCCAGCAGATCGGCTGGCGGCACCTCTGTGGCGGGGTCCAGTGCGTTCAGGTAGATGGCGAACCCGCGGATCACCGTGAGGCGTTGTTTCCAACGGTAGGGCTGCACTCCTTGGGGTTTGGTTGCCCAGGCCAAAGCGGCCTCGATGGTCAGTGCCGATGTCCCGGTCTGGTCCAGCTGGTCAACAAAGTCGACCAGCAGGTTGCCGTGCGCGACCAGCTTGAAACCCAACGCTCGACGCACGCTCAGATAGTCCTCAACTTGTTGGTAGAGCGAGTTCATGCGTCACCACCGAGCCACCCGCGAGCGACGACAGCCAAGGCGGCAACGTCGTCTCTGGCGTAGTGCGCGGTCGTCGGCAAGTGACGATGCCGGAGCACCTGGGCGATCTCGAAGAGTGGCGCACCGGCCCGGCGCATCGAGGTGGCAGCAGCGTGTCGCAGCCGATGCGCTCCGATGCGGGGCACCCCGACACGGTCACATGCCCGAGCGACCACCTCCCTCACCGCGCTCCCCGAGACCCCGACATAAGGGGCCCTTGCGTGGAGGAACAGACTGCGACAATCACCGTGGCGACGTCCGCGCGCGCAGTAGTCGGCGATGGCCTGTCCCACGTCAACGGGCAACGGCAGCCGATCGCGTCGATTGCCCTTGCCGGTCACGACAAGCTCACCCGCCCGCCAGTCGATGTCATCAACACCGAGCGCAGCCACCTCGCCTGCCCGCAACCCCAACCGGGCCAGCACAGTCAGGATCGCGAAGTCGCGACGCCCCGAACCGGTCCGCCGGTCACAGCTCGCCAAGAGTTGGGCGACCTGTGCTGATTCGACAGCGCGACACAACAGACCCCCATCACGCCAACCGGTAGCCGCAGGCACCGCCGTAGCCAAACACGTGGCCATGAAGCCCTGTAGGTGCAAGAACCTCAGGAACGCCCGGAGTCCGGTCGCGACGTTGCTGAGCGACCCGGCACTACGACTATTCGCCTCGCTCACCATGAACCCGATCACATCGCCAGCACGAAGATCGGACACGGTCGAGCGCCCCTCACCTGAACCACACAGCCGAGTTGTTGACAAGAACAGCTCGGCGACGCACCGGTAGTTGCCCACCGTGTTCTCAGCCAGGCCACGCTCATCACGCAAGTAGCCGACGAACTCCTCCATCAGTTGCGAGAACGGACCAGTCGACGCCAGCAACGCCGGTGGCGGCACCACCCCCACCTCACGAAGATAACTCAGCAGCGGGCTCAGCCCGCCCAGGCTGAGTTGTTGGTGCAACCGGCCCTGCGAGCGACGATGATCCAAGAACTCGTCAACCCGGGCCGCTGTCAGACCCTCCGGGCCCCGATTGTGATCGTCCAGCCAGCAGCTCAGATGCTCCATCAACTGAAGATGGCCCGCAGCCGGGCTCGACGAGTATCCCAACCGGGACAACTCCTGGCGGAATCCAACCGCATAGGGCTGAAGCGGGCCCGCGACACGCACACGAGTCGGTGACGGCATGTTCATGATCGTTCTCCTCCCGCCGGAACACCATGTTCCAGCGACAAGAAGCGTCCCTCAGTTCCTCACGATTATGCCGAGCAGACCCGCCACGACCACCGGTGATACCAGGGCGAAACCAACAGCCGAGACCGCTACTCGACATAATCGT
>CAZWZC010000178.1:0-3376 GCA_964638755.1 uncultured Aeromicrobium sp.
GTCGATGGGTCTCACCGAGCTCGACAACACCCCGCGGCCGGTCAAGGGCGTCAGCGACGGACCCGGAACGCTCGACGCGATGATGCTCGACATGAAGCGCACGTTCGACGAGGTCGTCGAGCAGCAGGCATCACCGGAGAAGGCAGCGCAGATCCTCAACAACCCGTTCTACGTCGCGCTGTCGAGCTCGTTTGCCGGCACGCAGGAATACATGGCAATGGAAAAGTTGGGGCAGCTTCACGCCCAGGCGGTCGACGAGGAACGACGCTGGGACCTGATCATCGTCGACACTCCGCCGTCGCGATCGGCGCTGGACTTCCTCGATGCCCCCGAGCGGCTCTCGTCGATGCTCGACGGCCGTTTCATCAAGCTGCTTCTGGCTCCTGCCAAGGGTCCCGCCAAGCTCCTCACCGCAGGATTCGGCATCGTCACGAGCGCGCTCAACAAGGTGCTCGGAGCCCAGGTGCTCACCGACATGCAAACCTTCGTGGCTGCCTTCGACACCCTGTTCGGTGGGTTCAGGCAACGCGCCGAGGGCACGTACGACCTGCTCCAGGCCGACGGGACGGCCTTCGTCGTCGTCGCCTCCCCTGAGCCGGCAGCCATGCGCGAGGCGTCCTACTTCGTGGAGCGACTTGCGGGTGAGAACATGCCGCTGGCGGGACTCGTGATCAACCGGGTCCACCATGACGGCGCGCAGGGCATCACCGCGGCCGACGCCGAGTCGGCTGCGCACCGGCTGACGTTGGGCAGTGATTCCGATCAGGTGACGGCCGATCTTCTGGCCATCCACGCGGCCAGGCTCAAGGTGTCGTTGCGTGAGACCAGGTTGAAGGCGCGGTTCTCCGCAGCCCACAGGGATGTTCCGACAGTCTCAGTCGCAGCGCTGGCCGGAGACGTGCACGACCTTGACGGGTTGCGGGAGATCGGCGAACTGCTCGCCAAGAAGGCCTAGCCGGGTCAGCTGGCGACTTGGAGGATGTTGCGCCAAGCGGTGACATTGGGCCGGCGACGGAGCAGTGCACGGCGCTCACGCTCGGTCATACCGCCCCACACCCCCCACTCGATACGGTTGTCGAGAGCCTCAGCGAGGCACTCGGCGCGTACGTGGCACGTCGAGCAAAGCTGCTTTGCACGGTTCTGTTCAGCGCCCTTGACATACAACGCATCTGACTTGCCGCGACACGCGGCTTTGGCCGCCCAATTCTCATTCCACTGCATGGTGTGAACCTCCCCGAGAGACCGGCCAAGGTGGCCGAAGTGAGTCCGTGGGTTCAATCTAGGAACGTGACATCAGTGATGTCAGACCGGTCGGGACCATCTTCACTAGTTCTTAGTGGCTAGTACGCGGTTGCACCGGGCCCTGTTTAGAAGCATCCCGTACCCTGATTCACATGTCTTGGGACGGGTTCAGCGACTCGCTGCGCAGGCTGGTGCAGGCGAAGAAGCGCCCTCAGACCACGGCAGGAGCGCTGGCGTCGATGGCACGGCTGTCCGCTATCGCCGGTGCGGCCGTCGCCGCCATCTTGATCCCCGCCACCACATTCGTCGCGGTCACCGGCGACGACGTGACAACTGACCTCGTCAACCTGCCACTCAATCTCGAGGATCGCCCCAACCCGCAGACCACGCGGTTGCTGGCATCGAACGGCGAGCTGCTCGCGTACTTCTATCAGGAGAACCGCCAGGACGTTCCGATCAAGGAGATCGCGCCCGTCATGCAGGACGCGATCCTCTCAATCGAGGACGCACGCTTCTACGAGCACGGCGCGCTCGACCTCAAGGGAACCATTCGCGCGGCGGTCAACAATGCCTCGGACAACCAGACGCAAGGTGGTTCGTCGATCACCCAGCAGCTGATCAAGCTGACACTCCTGTCTCAAGCCACGACCAAGGAGGAGCGCATCGCAGCCACCGAGAGCTCCCTGGCGCGCAAGGCTCGTGAGCTCAAGCTGGCGATCACCTACGAGAAGGAACACACCAAGAAGGAGATCCTTGAGCGCTACCTCAACATCGCCTACTTCGGCGATGGTGCCTACGGCATCCAAGCGGCTGCATTTCACTACTTCTCCCAGAAACCCGACAAGCTCACCGTGAGCCAGGCGGCAACGCTTGCCGGTCTGGTCAAGAACCCCGTCGAGTTCGACCCCCGCGTCTACCCTGAGCGCGCTCTCCAGCGACGCAACACGGTGCTTGCCGTGATGGGCCGGCTCGGCGTCATCAAGACCGACGAGGTCCAGAAGCTCTCCGCGAAGCCGCTCGAGCTCAAGATCACGAAGTATCCCAACGGCTGCGTCACGTCGGTCGCCGCGTTCTCATGCGACTACATACGCCGCTATCTCATGCAGGAGGACGAGCTCGGCGCCACACCCGAGGAACGTCAGCAGCGACTCGAGCGCGGTGGACTGACGATCAAGACCAACATCGATCTCCGGATGCAGAAGGCCGCCAACAGCGCCGTCAAGTCGACCGTCTCGCCGACCGACTCAGCGATCGCCGGCATGGCGATGGTGGAGCCAGGCACCGGCAAGGTTCGCGCCGTCGCCCAGTCACGACCGATGGGTCGCGACAAGAAGAAGGGCGAGTCGTTCATCAACTTCACCGTCCCTCGCTCGTACGGCGACTCCGGCGGGTTCCCGGCCGGCTCGACGTTCAAGCTGTTCACCGTCGCGGCCGCACTCAAGGGCGGCATCGACGTCGGCAAGGTCTACAAATCGCCGCCCCGGCTGCGTATGCCGTCCGGCACGTACTTCGACTGCGATGGCGGTGGCACCGCCACGTGGGACGTCAAGAACTCGACCAGCAACGGCAACATGAACATGTACACCGGTACGCGTCTGTCGGTGAATACCTACTTCGCCCAGCTGGAGCGCGATGCCGGGCTTTGCAACACAGTGAAGGCGGCCGAGGAAATGGGTATCGTCGTGCCGTTCGATCCCGACCACAAGGACTCGAAGGGTCGCTCGGACCCGATCACCAACCAGGTTGGACCGTTCACCCTCGGCGTCACCAATGTGAGTCCGCTCGACATGGCCGCCGCGTACGCCGTCCCAGCCTCAGGTGGCATGTACTGCAAGCCGATGCCGGTCACTTCGATCGTCGACCGCAACGGCAAGGTCATCAAGGAGTTCAAGCCGGACTGTGAGCGAGCGCTGACGAAGGATGAGGCTGCACAGATCAACGACATCCTGCGGGGCGTCCAACAGCCTGGCGGCTTCGGCTACTCCAATGGCACCGCGCTCCGCGTGCCGTCGGCCGCCAAGACCGGAACCACTCAGGACAACAAGGCAGTTTGGTACAACGGCTACACCCCCGAGCTGGCGACGGCGGCGATGATCGCAGGCATCGATGGCAAGGGCGCACCCAAGTCGCTGGC
>CAZWZC010000179.1:0-3323 GCA_964638755.1 uncultured Aeromicrobium sp.
CAGCACGACACCCCCGCTCTTGCTGAGCGTGACACCAAGTGCTGTGTTCTCAGGTATGCCGTCGAGAAGCGTGCCGAGCATCAGCCCCCAACCGATCGCGGCTGTTCCGAGTCTCTGATCAAGCAGATGATCGGCGAGGACGTACGTACCTGCGCCGGCCATGAGTGCGAGGCCGGCATGCCAGGCCGCGACCTCGTGGAATGCGGGCTCGAACAGCTCCGCCGACGCGGCCGCCATCATCGTGCCAGCGCCGAATGCCATGAGTGCTGCAAGCGCGGGACGGGGAATCCTCCAACGCAGCCCGATGGCGGCGCCAGCCACCAAGGGCAGTGCGGTCGCAAGTCCGAACAGGAGTGCCTTTGTCACAACCCCACGCTAGGGGTTTCGCGGGGTGCCTGTCCCGTACACTTGAGCACGTGCCCCGCGGAGATGGACGCCTGACTCACGACATCGATCCCCAGGATGCTGGACCCCAGGATGCGTGCGGCGTGTTCGGTGTTTGGGCCCCCGGTGAAGAGGTCGCCAAGCTGACCTATTTCGGCTTGTACGCGCTGCAGCACCGTGGTCAGGAATCTGCTGGCATCGCGGTGAGCAACGGGAAGCAGATCCTGGTCTACAAGGACATGGGCCTGGTCTCGCAGGTCTTCGATGAGTCGACACTCGACTCGCTCAAAGGTGAGATCGCGATCGGCCATGCGCGTTACTCGACGACCGGCTCCAGTGTGTGGCACAACGCCCAGCCAACCTTCCGCCCGACCGCCTCCGGATCGGTGGCCCTCGGCCACAACGGCAACCTCACCAACACCGCGGAGTTGATTGAGCTCGTACGGGAGCGTGAGGGGTCTCTCGGCAGCGGCGGCAAGGGCGAGACAGCAACCAGCGACACGTCGGTCATGGCAACCCTCTTGTCCTCCTACCCCGACCGGTCGGTCGAGGAGGCCGCCCTCGACGTGCTGCCCAAGCTGCGAGGCGCGTTCTCGCTCGTGTTCATGGACGAGACGACATTGTATGCCGCCCGCGACGCGCAGGGCATTCGTCCGCTCGTGCTTGGCCGCCTCGAGCGAGGCTGGGTGGTTGCCAGCGAGACCGCCGCCCTAGACATCGTCGGCGCCTCATACATCCGCGAGATCGAGCCTGGCGAGTTCATCGCGATCGACGAGAACGGTCTGCGCAGCGAGCACTTCGCCAAGGCCGAGCCCAAGGGCTGCCTGTTCGAGTTCGTCTATCTCGCTCGCCCTGACACCACGATCTCAGACCAGCGCGTCTTCTCGGTCCGTGCCGAGATCGGCCGCCGGCTCGCTCGCGAGTTCCCGGTCGATGCAGATCTGGTCATCCCGGTGCCGGAGTCCGGGACGCCCGCGGCGATCGGCTACGCCGAGGAGTCGGGCATCCCGTTCGGCCATGGCCTGGTCAAGAATTCGTATGTCGGCCGCACCTTCATCCAGCCGTCACAAACGCTGCGCCAGCTCGGCATCAGGCTCAAGCTGAACCCTTTGCGCGATGTCATCGCCGGCAAGCGACTGGTCGTGGTCGATGACTCGATAGTGAGAGGGAATACCCAAAGGTCATTGGTACGTATGTTGCACGAATTTGGGGCCCTCGAAGTTCATGTGCGCATCTCGTCGCCCCCGGTGAAGTGGCCGTGCTTCTACGGCATCGACTTCGCTTCACGCGCCGAGCTGATCGCCAATGGCATCTCGGTCGACGAGATCCGCAAGTCGATCGGTGCTGACTCGCTGGCCTACATCTCGCTCGACCAGCTCGTAGAGGCCACCAATGTGCCCAAGGACGATCTCTGTCGGGCCTGCTTCGACGGCATCTACCCCGTGGCGCTGCCGGAGGATGACCTGATCGGCAAGCATTTGCTCGAGGTGCAGGACACCCTGCCGCTCGAGGTCATCTGAGATGACGTCCTACGCGGCAGCGGGCGTCAGCATTGCCGAGGGCGATCGCGCCGTCGAGCTGATGAAGAAGTGGGTCGACAAGGCCCGCCGCCCTGAGGTCGTCGGTGGCATCGGCGGATTCGCAGGACTGTTCGACGCATCGGCGCTCAAGTCGTACGAGCGGCCATTGCTCGCAACGTCCGCGGACGGTGTCGGCACGAAGGTGCAGATCGCGCAGCGCATGGACAAGCACGACACGATCGGCTTCGACCTCGTCGGCATGCTCGTCGACGATCTCGTCGTGTGTGGCGCCGAGCCGCTGTTCATGACCGACTACATCGCCTGCGGCAAGGTCATGCCTGAGCGCATCGCAGACATCGTCAAGGGCATCGCCCAAGCGTGCGCCGAGAGCGGCACCGCGCTGCTCGGCGGCGAGACGGCCGAGCACCCCGGTCTGCTTTCGCCCGACGAGTACGACATAGCCGGATCGACGACCGGAGTCGTGGAGGCAGACAAGCTCCTCGGCGCAGAGCTCGTACGTCCCGGAGACGTCGTGATCGGCATGGCTTCGAGCGGGCTGCACTCCAATGGCTACTCGCTGGTGCGCCATGTTTTCTTTGCTCCGTCCGACCGGGGTGGAGCTGGCTGGGAGTTGGACCGCGAGGTGCCCGAGCTCGGCAGCACCCTCGGTGAGGAGCTGCTGACGCCGACCAAGCTCTACACGCTGCCCTGTCTGGCCCTGGCAGAGGAAGTCGAGGTGCATGCGATGTCGCACATCACGGGCGGAGGTCTGGCGGCCAACCTCGCTCGCGTGCTCCCCGACAGTGTCTCCGTGCGCATGGATCGCTCGACCTGGACTCCTCAGCCGATCTTCGGGCTCGTCGGCTCTGTCGGGGGTGTCGCCCAAGAAGACCTCGATCTCGCGCTCAACATGGGTGTCGGCATGGTCGCGATCGTTGCACCTGACTCGGCGGACGCCGCCGTGCGTCTGCTCGCCGAGCGCGGCGTCGACGCCTGGATCGCCGGTGATGCCGCAGGCGCGGGCGTCCATGGCGACGGCGGCACCGTAAACCTCGTTTAACCGTTCCCCGGACTGCGGGGGGTCGCTGCCAAAAATGTTGCGGGTCTTGGGTAGGCTTGTCATCACGACATGTTGACTACTTTTCTGCGAGGGGGTCGGACCCATGGGGCGCGGCCGAGCTAAAGCCAAACAGACCAAAGTTGCGCGCGACTTGAAGTACCGCACACCAGAGACGGACTTCAACAATCTGCAGCGTGAGCTCCACGGCGAATCGGGCGAACCGATTCCTGCGCAGTATGTCGACATGGTCGAACGAGACGACCCAGCAGCTTCCTAGCCGAACCGAGATTTGGATTCACCTACACCAAGATTCATCCAACCTTGGTGTGTCCTGTCTTTTGGCTGACCGGACACTTATG
>CAZWZC010000180.1:0-2005 GCA_964638755.1 uncultured Aeromicrobium sp.
CGGCTCAGATGGACGGCGCGATCCTCGTGGTCGCCGCCACCGACGGCCCGATGCCCCAGACGCGTGAGCACGTGCTGCTCGCTCGCCAGGTCGGCGTTCCCGCCATGGTCGTTGCACTCAACAAGTGCGACATGGTCGACGACGAAGAGATCCTTGAGCTTGTCGAGCTTGAGGTCCGCGAGCTGCTGAGCGATCAGGAGTTCGACGGCGAGAACGTTCCCGTCATCAAGGTTGCCGCAGCGCCGGCTCTCCAGGGTGACGCCAAGTGGGGCGAGTCGATCCTCGAGCTGATGCAGGCTGTTGACGACTACATCCCGATGCCGGCACGTGACACGGACAAGCCGTTCCTCATGGCCATCGAAGACGTTTTCACGATCACGGGTCGCGGCACAGTTGTGACCGGCAAGATCGAACGCGGCATCATCAAGGTCAACGAGACGGTCGACATCGTCGGTATCCGTGAAGAGAAGCAGACCACCACGGTCACGGGCATCGAGATGTTCCGCAAGTTCCTCGACACCGGTGAGGCTGGTGAAAACGTCGGCCTGCTGCTTCGCGGCACCAAGCGCGAAGATGTCGAGCGCGGCCAGGTTGTCATCGCTCCCGGCACCACGACTCCTCACACGGAGTTCGAGGGCCAGGCGTACATCCTGTCGAAGGAGGAGGGTGGCCGTCACACGCCGTTCTTCAACAACTACCGTCCGCAGTTCTACGTGCGCACCACGGACGTCACCGGCGTCGTCACGTTGCCTGAGGGCACCGAGATGGTCATGCCCGGCGACAACACCGAGATGAGTGTTCAGCTGATCCAGCCGATCGCTCTCGAAGAGGGTCAGCGGTTCGCCATCCGTGAGGGTGGACGTACGGTTGGCGCCGGTCGCGTCACCAAGATCAACAAGTAAGCCTGTTCGACTAAGGCTTTCTGGCAAGCCCCGTCTGCTTCGGCAGGCGGGGCTTTGTCGCCCCCTGAGCTCGTACAGCTCGACCGCGTAGCCTTGTTGCATGGGCCACGATCACGCGCACGGCACCGGAGTGCGTCACCGCGGTCGGTTGGCGATCGTGCTGGCGTTGACGGTTGGTGTCTTGGCCGTCGAGGCGATCGTCGCGTGGATCACCGGCAGCCTGGCGCTCCTCGCTGATGCGGGCCACCTGCTCGGAGACTCGTTCGGCATCGTGATGGCTCTCGCCGCGATCACGGTCGCCCAGCACGGTGGCGGTCCGGGTTCGCGTCGTACGTTCGGCTACCTGCGAACCGAGGTGATCGCCGCCGGACTCAACGGACTCATCCTGCTGGGACTCGCAATCTGGGTCATCTACAGCGCTGTCCGTCGGTTGGGCGACTCGCCCGAGCTCGAGGCGAAACCCATCCTGATCGCGGGCGCGATAGGACTCGTCGTCAACGTGATCGGACTGATGCTCTTGCGTGGGGGAGCGCAGGAGAGTCTGAATGTTCGTGGTGCGTATCTAGAGGTGCTCGGCGACGCCCTCGGCTCGATCGCGGTACTGGTCTCCGCAGGGGTGATCCTGGCGACCGGCTGGGATGCTGCCGACGCTGTCGCCTCGCTGGTCATCGCAGCAATGATCGTGCCTCGCGCCGTCTCGCTGTTGAGAGAGGTCAGCGAGGTGCTGCTGGAGTCGACGCCGCGTGATGTCGACCTGGACGAGCTGCGTGCGCACATCCTCGAGGTCGAAGGCGTGCGCGAGGTACACGACCTGCATGTCTGGACGATCACCTCGGGTATGCCGGTCATGAGCGCACACATTGTGGTGGACGACTCGGTGTCGGCGATGGACGACGCGCACGGCATCCTTGACTCGCTCCGAGGCTGCCTTTCAGAGCACTTCGACGTCGAGCACTCGACATTCCAGATCGAGCCGGCGGGCCACGCAGACTCCGAGCAGCACCTGCACCGATAGTTTGGGTTCCTTCACACGGCAACTTTTCCTCCGTTGCGAGTCACCCCGCGAGGTTTCGACCTTCCTGGCGCCTTCGGCGCGGCACGCT
>CAZWZC010000180.1:2105-3285 GCA_964638755.1 uncultured Aeromicrobium sp.
GGTTTCGACCTTCCTGGCGCCTTCGGCGCGGCACGCTGAACCCGGCTCGACGCTCGCTCGCAGGGCTCGCTCGATCTCGCCGATTTGTAATGGGCGGTCGAGGTCTGTCAGAATAGTTCGGTTGCTCCGGCTTGATCGCTGGGGCGTCAGCGTCCGGCTCTCACGCCGATTCATGATGCAGACGCCGAACCTGAGATCAGGCTTGTCCCGCAGATGGTGTGCGGGTCCAACCACCTAACTCGAGATGTGTGTGACGTACGCGCCCAGCGCGCCGCGACACGCCCGACCTCGGGGGTCGGGGGAAGGACGAGTTTCTCCCTCGAACCCGGGGCGAGACCAAGCGAAGCGGAACGAAGAGAAGGACGAGCGAGAGCATGGCGGGACAAAAAATCCGTATCCGGCTCAAGGCCTACGACCACGAGGTCATTGACTCCTCGGCGCGCAAGATCGTCGACACGGTGACGCGCACGGGCGCAAAGGTCGCAGGACCGGTGCCGCTGCCCACTGAAAAGAACGTGTTCTGTGTGATCCGTTCGCCCCACAAGTACAAAGACAGCCGCGAGCACTTTGAGATGCGCACGCACAAGCGGCTCATCGACATCATTGACCCGACGCCCAAGACAGTCGACTCGCTCATGCGCCTCGACCTGC
Organism: uncultured Aeromicrobium sp.; assembly: GCA_964638755.1. Taxonomy (GTDB): domain Bacteria; phylum Actinomycetota; class Actinomycetes; order Propionibacteriales; family Nocardioidaceae; genus Aeromicrobium. The sequence goes on from CAZWZC010000180.1 coordinate 2,757, forward strand.
CCGCCGGCGTCGACATCGAGATCAAGCTCTGAGGAGGCCAGCATGAGCACCAACAGCATTGCGACTGCGCGCGGTCTTCTTGGCCGCAAGCTCGGCATGACCCAGGTCTGGGATGCCGACAACAAGATCGTTCCTGTCACCGTGATCGCTGCAGACACCAACGTCGTCACGCAGATCCGTACGCGTGAGACCGACGGCTACTCAGCAGTCCAGCTCGGCTTCGGTGAGATCGACGGCCGCAAGGTCAACAAGCCGGTCTCGGGCCACTTCGCCAAGGCTGGTGTCACACCTCGCCGTCACATGGTCGAGATCCGCACCGAGCTCATCGCCGACTACACGCTGGGCCAAGAGATCTCCCCGGAGATCTTCGCCGCCGGCGACGTCATCGACGTCACCGCGACCAGCAAGGGCAAGGGGTTCGCCGGAGTGATGAAGCGTCACGGCTTCCACGGCGTCGGCGCCTCGCACGGCGCGCACCGCAACCACCGCAAGCCCGGTTCGATCGGCGCCTGCGCGACTCCCGGTCGCG
>CAZWZC010000181.1:0-3256 GCA_964638755.1 uncultured Aeromicrobium sp.
GCCCGCCTCGGGGTGAGGCTGCCGAACGGTCGGCGCCCGATCAACACACCCGACCTGCTCATGCTCGACTCGGCCGGCCGGGTCACCATCTGGAACGTTCGCTCGGCGGAGCGCCAAGACGACAAGTTCCGGATCCAGAGCGACGCGACCGCCGCGGCATGCCGGGACGTCGGCTGGGACTACGACGTCTTTCCCGGACACTCGCGCCCCAAGAAGTACAACCTGAGGTGGCTCGCGGCATACCGCCACGACCGACCCTGGTATGAAGCGGCGAAACCGGAACTCGCCGCGATGTGCGCCGCCGGCGCGACCACGAATGATGTCCTCGAAGCGGATCGTGGGTCCGGACACCTCGTCTCTGCCATGTGGCACTACGCGTGGCGCGGTGACCTCATCGTCGACATCGACCAGTGGATCGGACGCACGGCGCCCATCGCCTGGGCCCACGGAGCCTGCGATGACTAGAGCCACCGTCGACATCTCCGCCGGAATGCGCGTCCTCACCAACCGAGGGGTCGCCATCGTCGTCGAGATCGACCGCCACGGTGCACATCTGAAGGACTCCACGGGACACGCCTACTTCACGGCCTACACCGAGTTGGACGCCAGAGAGTTGAGCGACTCTGGCGTCCAGGTGCTCCACTCCTCACTCTTGCCGTGGTTCGCCCAGTTGCCCGCTGACGTCCAAGCAACCGCGTTGTTCCGGCAGCAGTGCATTCTCGAAGTGCGCACCGGCTTCCGCGAAGGCGTAGCCGAGCTAGCGCAACCAGGCGAGCCCTTCTGGCCGTTCGGCGAGTCCTACGGCGTCAGCATCACGAAGCGCTATGAGCACATGAGCCGGTTGGTGTCCTTCGAGCGGACCGTCGACCGGACGATCATGCAGCGCGTCTACGACGGCGAGATCCAGAAGCCGAGCATCAGCGGCCGGGCCATGATGACCTGGGACAAGAACTGGCTGGCCCTCGGTCTCGGCGGCGTCGTCGATGGGCGCAGCATCCGGGACAAGCAAGGCTTCGACGCCCTCGACGCCAACTTTCGACGTATCGCCGAAGAGCACTTCCGCCAGTTGGACGGTCGCCGGAGCGCGATCAGCCGCAACGAGATTGAACGTCGGATTCGGCTGCAGATGAAGCAGGAGGGCCTGGTCGTCGAGAATCTCCCAGAGCGGCTGATGGAGGAGTACCTCAGCCACCATTGGCGGGCCATCGGGAGGACGACTAAGCAGCAGAAGTCCCGCAACCTGCGCAAGGTCTCAGGGCATGAGAGCTACCCGGCGCAGCACAGCACCCAGTGCTGCACCGACATCTGCCGCGGCGACAACCTCATCTGGGACCCCATCCAGGACCGGCCGGTCAGTGTCGAGATCGGCTCGATGATGAGCACACCCTCGCGGGTTGTCACGGCGATGCGCCTGTTCCCTCGCTCAGCAAATGGTGTCGACGTCGGCCTGCTGCTGTACGACACCATGCGGCAGCAGTCGATGCTCGTCGAGGAGGGCCCCGACGGTCCGACCATCGACGACTGGCGGTGGATCGGCGTGCCCGAGTCGCTGGACTTCAACGGGAACCCGGTGCGGACCGGGCGCCGGGGCGTCGCCAAGCCGGACTTGGCGATCTGGGGAGAGCACCAGGTTCCTGGCGTGACGCCCACCTCGGTCCGGTCCGACCACGGCTCCATCTACGTCGGTAAGCACTTCCGAGCGTTGCTCGACCAGTTCGGCATCACCCTGCAGCTCAGCCGCGGGAAGAAGCCCAGTGACAACCCCCATATTGAGAGGCTCCACGAGACCTACCAGCGCTTCTACCAGCAGTCCGACGCGTTCAAGGGCCGCGGAATCTACGAGCGAGGGTCGTGGGTCGGGGTCGTTGCCGATGAGCCGATGTGCACCGCCGAGAAGTACTTGACCGACATGCAGCGCTTTCTCACCCTGGATTACAGCAGGCAACCACACGACGGCCTCCACCTCCCCGGGGAGCCGGGAAGGCGTGTGACGCCGCTGGAGTACTGGGACGCCCTCTTCGCGATCACCGGTCGCATCACGATCCCGGTGCACCCCGACCTGATCTACCAGTTCCTCCCCATCATCTGGCTCGCGCCCGGCCACGCCGGGGTCGAGTTCAAGAACTTGACCTACGACGATGAGGTCCTCGAAGACTTCCGCGACGTGCGGAAAGGGACCTTCCGGGAGCAGGACAGCGCGATCCCGTTCCACCGCGACCCGCGCGACATGACCCGGATCTGGTTCCGTCACCCCGACACCGACCGGATCCACGAGATCGGTTGGCGGGGGCGCCACCTCATCGAGGCACCCCTGGTTGACGTCCTTGTCGACCGTGTCAACGAGCGCATCCAGCAACGCGGAGGCAACCGCGCGCTCAAGAAGCGCACGATCATGCTCCAGATCATCGACGAGATCGGTGACATCACCACCCCCAAGGGCAAGGACGAGTCACGAGCCCAGCTCTCTGCGGCATGCATCCGCTGGAGCCAGGCGCAACGCGACCACGCCGAAGTCGCCGAAGCCCACCGTGCCCTCGAGCTCGCCCAACAAGGCAACGTCGTGCGCTTCCCGGGAACCGCTGTCGCCAGCTCCAGTTCGGACGCAACGACGTCAGCGCCTGCCCACGAGACCGACGAAGAGCCCTGGCCCGACTACCGGGGGATGGTGTGACATGGACGCACACGACTGGCATCGGCAAGCAACAGCCCCATCACCGGCGTGGCCCGATCCGGTTTCCATCGCTGAGTACGACGGCTGGTCTCGAGCCGCCCGAGACGACTACTTCCGTCGGTTGAGGGCCGCAATGAACGCCAGGGTCGTCGTCTCGAAGCCGATGGAGGCCGTGAAGGCCCACCTCGACGACATCGTCAAGACGAACCGACTCCGACCGCCGGGCGCGATGCCGATGGTCGCGGTCACGGCACCGTACTCCGCAGGCAAGTCCACGCTGCTCAAGCACTGGGGATTCGGTGTCTACCGTGGCGTGCTCGGCGCCCAGGTCAACGAACAACGACCAACGTGGTCCCCCAAGCCCGGGATGATCGCGGACTGGGTGCCAGTCGTCTACGTGACCCTGATGGCGTCGAGCTCGATCAAAGAGATCAACGCACTGATCTTGCTCTACCTCGGGTACCCGCCGGAGGGTCTCGCCCGCACCACGACCACCCGCGTCCTGCATGCGTTGCGGATGCACAGCGTTCAGGTCGTGATCCTCGACGACGCCCACATGCTCCGCTCCACCAACGCCCAGGGGCG
>CAZWZC010000182.1:0-3192 GCA_964638755.1 uncultured Aeromicrobium sp.
GGCTTCCGGTACGAGGGCGGCGCAAAAGCCCACCCCCAAAACCCGTGCTAAAACACACACGACCGTGACGAAGACCGCATCCAGCATCGCCGAGAAGTCCATCGCTCCCACCAAGAAGGCCGCGCCCGCCGCCAAGAAGGCTGCGCCGGCCAAGAAGAGTGCTGCGAAAGACGCAGCAAAGTCTGACCTGACTGACGAATCGCACATCCCCGCGGGTGTGGACCTCACCACAGCGCTTGAGGTTCCGGCTGCCCAGATCGATGCGGACGGCAAGAAGGTGTTGCCCGACATTCCAGATGAGGAGTTCGAGAAGGACCTCGCCACAGACCCGACGCTCAAGGAGGACGAGAAGTCGTCCTATACGATCTCGGCGGCAGATGAGTCTGATGAGCCCGTTCAGCAGGTCATGGTCGCCGGCGCCACCGCCGATCCGGTCAAGGACTACCTCAAGCAGATCGGCAAGGTCTCGCTGCTGACGGCCGGCCAGGAAGTCGAGCTGGCCAAGCGCATCGAAGCCGGCCTGTTCGCCGAGGAGAAGCTCGCCAAGGGTGGCCGCATCTCGGCCAAGATGCTTGAAGAGCTCGAATGGATCACGATCGACGGCCGTCGCGCCAAGAATCACCTCCTCGAAGCCAACCTTCGCCTCGTCGTCTCGCTGGCCAAGCGCTACACCGGGCGCGGGATGCTCTTCCTCGACCTGATCCAGGAGGGCAACCTCGGCCTGATCCGCGCGGTCGAGAAGTTCGACTACACCAAGGGCTTCAAGTTCTCGACCTACGCGACCTGGTGGATCCGCCAGGCGATCACGCGTGCGATGGCCGACCAGGCACGTACGATCCGCATCCCTGTCCACATGGTCGAGGTGATCAACAAGCTCGCCCGTGTCCAGCGGCAGATGCTGCAGGACTTGGGCCGCGAGCCCACTCCTGAAGAGCTCGCGATCGAGCTCGACATGACCCCCGAGAAGGTCGTAGAGGTCCAGAAGTACGGGCGCGAGCCAATAAGCCTCCATACTCCCCTCGGCGAGGACGGCGACTCAGAGTTCGGTGACCTCATCGAGGACTCAGAGGCGATCGTGCCTGCCGACGCCGTCTCGTTCACGCTTCTTCAGGAGCAGCTGCACGCGGTCCTCGACACGCTCTCTGAGCGGGAGTCCGGCGTCGTCTCCATGCGTTTCGGTCTCACCGACGGTCAGCCCAAGACACTCGATGAGATAGGCAAGGTCTATGGAGTCACGCGTGAGCGAATCCGTCAGATCGAGTCCAAGACGATGAGCAAGTTGCGCCACCCGTCGCGCTCGCAAGTTCTGCGCGACTACCTCGACTGAAATGGTACTCGCGCAGTTCAAAATCACCCGTGATTGCGGTTATTTCTTGAACTAGTAGGCGACTCGTTGGGCAAGCATGTCGCGCATCGGCGCAAGCCGAATATTGTCGGGACTTGGCAGGAGTCTCACTCCCATGTGAATTGGGGTCAGTTCTGATTCTTGATGTAGTCGTACATGTCCACAAGGCTGTCGAAGTCGCCCGTGAGCAGCTTGAGCAGAGGTTCGACCACAAGCAAGGCTGCGCCCCGGACCTTGTTCATGTTGTCCAGTCGTCAATCCCTTCGTCTAGCGCCTTCAAGTCGCGTAGCCCGCTCTATGGGCGTCGCTATCGCCGACTGGTACATGCGGCTAATCGCGTCGTCAGCTTGAATTTTTGTCTTCCGATTTGATTCCTGAACCCGGCGCAGGATGAGGACCAAGACCACGAACCATGCGACGCACGAGGCCCCGAAAAAGAATTGGGTCATGCCTGTATCTGATTCAGTATCTTCGTCCCACCACAGCATCACCCAGAAGACGGACCACAGAGTCCTCAAGCGTCACGGGTTTGATGCCGCTCCTGTTTGATTCCAGGAGGATGTGCACATGCCTAAAAGAATTGATCCCGCGTGAAGGAGCGGGCGCTGAGAATGTTTGCCGAGCATCGGCAGGACTACCCGTCTGACACGGCGTTGGCTGAGGCCGTGGCGAAGAAGATCGGGGTGGGTCGCGAGACTGCCCGCAGGTGGCTGGTCCAAGCCGATGTCAACGCGGGCGCGAGACCGGGTTCGTCGTCGTCGGAGCAGGTGGAGATCAAGCAGCTCAAAGCTGAGGTTCGCCGGTTGCGTGAGGACAACGAGATCCTCAAGGCCGCGACGGTTTTCTTCGCCGGGGAACTCGACCCCCGCAACCGCTGATCATGGCGTTCATCGATGACATGCGAAGCGAAGGTCACGCGGTCGAGTCGACCTGCAGAGTGCTTACCGAACACGGCTGCCGGGTCGCCGCGAGGACCTACCGGTCATGGCGACACCACGACCGGCCAGTGGCAGACCGGGTCCGCTCGGACGCGGCCGTGACCGACGCACTGATCTCGACGATCGGCACCCCAGAAGGCCTATATGGTCGCCGCAAGATGACCCACTGGCTGCGCCGACAGGGCCACAATGTCGCGTTCTGCACCACCGATCGCCTGATGCGCGATCTGGGTATGAACGGGGTCCGCCGCGGAAAAGGTGTCCGCACAACCATCCCGACCAAGGACGGGCATCGCGCGGGAGACCTGTTGAATCGTGACTTCACCGCACCAGCACCAGACCGGCGTTGGGTCGCTGACCTCACCTACTGCAGAACCTGGGCAGGGTTCGTCTATGTCGCGTTCGTTGTCGACGTCTTCGCTCAACGGATCGTCGGATGGCACGCAGCAACCGACAAACGCACCGACCTGGTCCTGACGCCATTGCGGATCGCGTTGTGGGATCGCGGCCGCCAGGGCCAGCCGATCGGACCGGGCCAGCTGACGCACCATTCGGACGCCGGGAGTCAGTACACGTCGATCCGATTCACCGAGCACCTCGACCTCGACGGCATCGCCCCATCAATCGGTACTGTCGGCGACGCCTATGACAACGCGCTCATGGAATCACTGATCGGCCTGTTCAAGACCGAAGCAATCCGCACGACCGTCTTCCACGACGGCCCCTTCAAGACCCTCGCCGACATCGAATACGCCACTGCCGGCTGGGTCGACTGGTGGAACCACCGACGGCTCCACTCCAGCCTTGGCATGAGAACCCCCGTCGAGCACGAGCAAGCCCACTACGCTGTTCTCAACCGAGAGCCGCAACCCATTTGAGAGCGGCAAAGAACCCGTGACGGTTCAGTCC
>CAZWZC010000183.1:0-3179 GCA_964638755.1 uncultured Aeromicrobium sp.
CGACCCCGCGTACGCCATCGAGCGGATGGTGCTCAAGGTCGCAGCGCAGCGGCGGCGGTGATGTCACGCACCGGCGGCCGGATCGAGGCCGTCGACCTGGCCCGCGGATTCGCGCTCGTCGGGATGATGTTCACGCACATCGGGCCACCATGGATCGGAGAGGACCCTCCCGTCGGCGACATGCTGGCAGGTGGTCGCGCCGCACCACTGTTTGCCATGCTGGCGGGCGTCGCGCTGACGATTGTTCACCTACGAGATCCCAGAGGTGCTGGCTCGACCAAGGCAACCTGGATCAGGGCTGCGCTGCTCGTGGTGCTTGGCCTCGCACTCGGGTCGCTTGAGCACGTGCCGGTTTACATCATTCTCGTCTACTACGGCGTGATGATCGTGGTCGTACTGCCGTTTCGGCGCCTCACCACACGGTCGTTGGTGATCCTCGGAACGGTGTGGGCGATCGTCGTGCCGATCCCGCTGCTGTGGGCGCAGCGTGCTCATGACACGGTGATCACCGATCAGACCGAGTGGGCCGACGTGCGGCATCCAGGTCAGCTGCTCATGGAGGTCGGGGTGTGGGGCGTCTACCCGATCACCGTGTGGATTGCCTACGTGTTGATCGGACTGGCCGTCGGACGGCTCGACCTGCGCAGTGCCGCTGTCGCCTGGCGGCTCCTTGCTGTCGGCGCTGGACTCGTGGCAACGACCGTCGCACTTGGGTGGGCGGCCATCAGGAACGATGTGTTCAGCGATCGAACTGGTGGATGGCGCATCCTGTTTGCTGGACGTACCTATCCCGACCAGCAGCCAGACTGGAACGAGTTGTGGTTGGTCGGGCAGCATACGTCCCGACCGCTCGGGATGCTCAGCACCATCGGCTCCGCGATCCTCATCATCGGACTGTGCGCGCTGCTCGTTCGTCTGCCTTGGGTGCGTCTCGTGCTGACTCCCATCCGCATCGCGGGCGCGATGACGCTGACGCTCTACACGATCCACGTGTTGTGGGCATGGCGATGGCGCGTCGACTACCTTCAGGAGCACCCGAACCAGTTCGAGCTGCACACCTACGGCGACTGGTTGCTGCAGGTCCTGGTACTGTGCGCCGCCGCCACGGCGTGGGGCCTGCTGGTCGGCAAGGGTCCGATCGAATGGCTCGTACGCCGGCTTTCGGTCTGGCAGAGGGATGAAAAAAGCGCCCCACAGGGCGCTTGATCCAATCTGCCGTTCAATCGGGCACGGTCGTCAGAGAGACGCGGCCTTCTTGGCAATGGCCGACTTGCGGTTGGCCGCCTGGTTCTTGTGGATGACCTTCTTGGAAGCTGCCTTGTCGAGCTTCTTGGTGGCCTCACCAGCGAGCTTCTTGGCATCGTCGGTGTTGCCAGCCTCGACGGCCTCGGTGAAGCGACGCACGGCGGTCTTGAGGCCCGAACGCACGGACTTGTTGCGCTCGCGGGCCAGTTCGTTCTGCCGGTTGCGCTTGATCTGCGACTTGATATTCGCCACTGGGCAAACCTGTTTCTCTTGAGTGAGTTGTCGATGCGAAGTTGGGTGGTGTGCCGAAGCACACGACCACCAACTCTATCAGCCAGCCTGCCTTTTGCCTCAAACTCGCTCAAGCTGCGATAGCTCGAACGTGCTTGCGCCTGGGAGGAATCTCACCAGGCTTCACAGCGGCGCCTTCGGCGCGGGACGTTCAACCCGCTCCGACGCTCGGCCGCGGACGGCCTCGGTCTCCGCGAATGGGACAATGGAGCATCATGAGTTCCAGCCCCGTACCCCAGCCCGGGGCCACAGACCCGCAAATCCTGCGCAACTTCTGCATCATCGCGCACATCGATCATGGCAAGTCGACGTTGGCCGACCGCATGCTGCAGCACACCGGTGTCGTGGACGGCCGCGACATGAAGGCGCAGTACCTCGACCGCATGGACATCGAGCGCGAGCGTGGCATCACCATCAAGAGCCAGGCCGTACGCATGCCGTTCACCAAGTCGAGCGGTGACGATGCCGGCAAGGTGTACATCCTCAACATGATCGACACCCCCGGGCACGTCGACTTCACGTACGAGGTCAGCCGCAGCCATGAAGAATTCGAGGGTGCGATCCTGATGGTCGACGCAGCACAAGGCATCGAGGCACAGACGCTCGCCAACCTCTACCTCGCGATCGACGCCGACCTCGACATCATCCCCGTGCTCAACAAGATCGATCTGCCTGGTGCGCAGCCCGAGAAGTACGCGGCCGAGATCGCCCACATCATCGGCGGCAACCCTGACGAGGTCCTCCGCGTCTCAGCCAAGACAGGCCAGGGCGTCGAGGAGCTCCTGAACCTCATCGTCGATGAGATTCCGCCGCCAAAGGGTGATCCTGATGCGCCGCCGCGCGCGCTGATCTTTGACTCGGTCTACGACACCTATCGCGGCGTTGTGACCTACGTCCGGGTCTTTGACGGCAAGCTCTCTCACCGCGACAAGATCAAGATGATGTCGACCGGCGCCGTGCACGAGATGCTCGAAGTTGGCGTCATCTCGCCGGAGCCGGTCAAGGCCGCAGACCTGGGCGTCGGCGAGGTCGGCTACCTGATCACAGGTGTGAAGGAAGTGCGGCAGTCCCGCGTCGGCGACACAGTGACCTCCAACGTGCGAGGTGCTACCGAACCGCTCGGTGGTTACAAGAGCCCCGTGCCGATGGTTTTCGCTGGGCTCTACCCGCTAGACGGTGATGATTACCCAACACTTCGCGATGCGCTCGAGAAGCTCCAGCTCAACGACGCGGCCCTGGTCTACGAACCCGAGTCATCGGGCGCCCTGGGGTTCGGCTTTCGCATCGGTTTCCTCGGCCTCCTGCACCTCGAGATCGTGCGGGAGCGCCTGGAGCGGGAGTTCAACCTCGAGCTCATCTCGACCGCGCCCAACGTCGTGTACCGAGTGGAAATGGAAGACGGCAAGGAACACATAGTCACCAACCCTTCGGAGTACCCCGAGGGCAAGATCGACAAGGTCTACGAGCCGGTCGTACGCGCGACTGTGCTCAGCCCGACTGACTACATCGGCACGATCATGGAGCTCTGCCAGGCGCGTCGCGGCCAGCTGATCGGGATGGACTATCTGTCGGAGGACCGCGTCGAGATCAAGTACACGCTGCCCATGGGCGAGATCATGTTCGACTTCTTCGACGCGCTCAAG
>CAZWZC010000184.1:0-3169 GCA_964638755.1 uncultured Aeromicrobium sp.
GGCGGCGTTCTGGAACGCGGCGAAAATCAGGACCGGGATGGTCCACCAGTACGAGGTGTCGGGCACCGGGATGATCTGCGCGGTGATGCCCAGCAGCCGACCGATGCCGTAGAACGCCAAACCTGGAAGACCGACCGACAGGAACAGGATCAGACCCCACCGCAGATCAAGTCCCGGGCGAGACCTGTCGAGACCGAGACGGGCCGTGACCCGCTCCTGCACGTCGTCCTGCGACAACAGATAGATCGCCAGAGCGATGGGTACGAGCGCGAACCCGATGCCCAGAACTTGGTAGACGAAGTCGAAGGCCTGTCGCGTGTCCTGTGAGCTGTTCAGGGTCGCCGTCTGATCCTTCAGGCCACCGGGCAGAGTGGCCTTGCGTATCAGGCTGACCAGCGCATACACGCCACTCGCACCAAGTGACAGCCCGAGGACGATCCAGACCTCGAGGGCCAGGCGTCTGCGTTGCAGCGGGCTGTCAGTCACCGATCAGAGATCGTTGGTGCTGAACGTGTCGCACGAGTTCACGTTGCCGCTCCGGTATCCCGCGATGAACCATTTCTGGCGCGACTCGCTCGAACCGTGTGTCCACGTTTCCTGGTTGACGTTGCCGCCACCGAGGGTGTCCTGGATGTGGTCATCGCCGACAGCAGCGGCCGCCGAGAGCGCCGACTTGATGTCGTCATCAGACAGCGGCTGAAGGAGCGTCACACCGTTCTTGTCCTTGGTGTTGGCTGCGTGGTTGGCCCACACGCCAGCCATGCAGTCGGCCATCAGCTCGATACGGACGCCTCCGCTGAGGGGCCCGGTCTTGCCGTCCTGGCCCTTCGCGAGGAAGCCGAGGATGTTCTCAACGTGATGTCCGTACTCGTGGGCGACGACATACTCCTGAGCGAGGGCACCGTCGTCGGCGCCGAACTTGCTGGTCAGCTCGTCAAAGAAGCCCGCATCGATGTAGACGCGCTGATCGGAGGGGCAGTAGAACGGTCCCGTCGCACCGGACGCCGTTCCACAAGCGGACTGTGTCTGGCCGGAGAAGATCACCGTCTTGGCGTCTTGGTACTGCCGCTTGACGTCGGCGGGCAGTGCATCCGTCCAATAGGCCTGGACACTGTTGACCGTGCCGATCACGCGGCACACATCGTCACGGTTGGCGTCCGCGCCGGTCTTGCATTGATCGAACGTCTCGGTCGACTCGGTGCCGCTGCTCTGCACCTGGCTGGTGTCGAACGGATTGGTGCCGTCAGCCCCGGTGAGGTTCTGGCCGAAGATCAGTCCGAGGATCAGCAGAATGATGCCTCCAGCGCCACCACCGATCGCTGCTCCTCGGCGACCGCCACCACCGCTGGTGACCTGACTGGTGTCCAGCGAAGCACCCTCGTTGAAGCTCATGTTGAGAAAGTGTACGCAGCGCGGTCCCGGACGTCGGCGATAGTCTTCGGCGTGTGACATCGCCAGAGAGCACCACGAGCTTCCAGATGCCTGAGGGATTGTCGGAGGCTGACGAAACGCGGCTCAAGGGCCTGCGCAAGATGAAAGCACTTGCGCTGTCGCTATTGGTGTTGGCAGCGGTCATCTATGTCTTCACGCGTGACCATGACGGTTTTGTCGGCTACGTGAACGCTGGAGCCGAAGCGGCGATGGTCGGTGCGATAGCTGACTGGTTCGCGGTCACTGCATTGTTCCGCCACCCATTGGGCCTGCCGATCCCGCACACCGCGATCATCCCCAACCGCAAAGAGTCGCTCGGCGAGAGCCTGCAGGAATTCGTTGCCGACAACTTCCTGCGCGAGGAGGTCATCCGCGAGCGCATCCAGACGGCTGAGGTCAGCCGCCGCGTCGGTGAATGGCTGGTCACGGGGGAGCACAGCCAACGGGTTGTCACCGAGGGATCTCGTGTCCTGGCCGATGCGTTGTCGCACATCAAGGAAACCGACGTCGCCGCGATCATCGAAGAGGCGCTCATACCTCGTATGAAGGAAGAGCGGCTCAGCCCCGTGGTCGGCCAACTCCTCGAGGAGGTCCTGCGTGACGATGCCCATCGAGGACTGGTGGATCTGGTGCTTGACGAGTTGGGCCGCTGGCTGTCACACAATGATCGCGAGGTTGCTGCGCTGATCGAGAATCGGGCGCCGACCTGGACACCGCAATGGCTCGACAAGCGGGTTGCCGGTTGGGTTCATGAGCAGGTCGTCGAGTGGGTCGCGGAGATCAGCCAGACGCCGGGTCACCCGGCTCGCGTGACGCTGGATCGTTGGTTGGAGCAGCTTGCGCATGACCTGCAGCACGATCCCGCAACCATGGAGCGAGCTGAAAACCTCAAAGAGCGGATGCTCTCGCAGCCTCGGGTTGTCGCGACGTCGATCCAGCTGTGGGACGCCCTGCGACGGGCGCTGATCGGTTCGCTGGGGGACGAGAACGGACTGCTTCGTCGCCGTGCTCTCGAAGAGGTCGACACCTTCGGCCACAAACTCATCAACGACCCCGAGCTGAGCCGCCGCATCGATGCCCGAATCTCCGACATCGCTGCATATGCCGTGAACAACTACGGGAACGAGGTCGCCACCATCATCTCGGCAACCGTGAATCGGTGGGACGGCAAGGAGACGGCTGAGCGGATCGAGCTGCACGTCGGGCGCGATCTGCAGTTCATCAGGATCAACGGCACCGTCGTCGGTGGCTTGGCCGGCATCGCCATCCACGCCATCTCGTCCATTCTTTGACCGGGTCTTTCGACACAATTTTGTGGAAAAGATGTGCACAAGTGGCACCAACCTGTGGGCGACATGGGCAGGTCTGTGGGCAACCCCCACATTCGCGAAAAATACCCAAGAAACTTTGTCGAAACCTATTGCGCACACTCTGGCGAGGGCATAGAAATGACCTACGCACTCCTTCGGGAGAACGGGAAGAAATCAGAGTTTGATCCCATGGCCAGCGACGCAAGTCAAAGGCAGCAAGCCAGTGATGTGGCAGGCGGGTGATGATCGAGATTTTGGATAGTTCGAGAGCATCACGCTCGTACAAGGCGAGGCCCCGGGAACTCATACTTCCCGCGGGCCTCGTCTGCTTTACTGGCCAAATTGTGCCCCTGACCTGCATTTATGCCGTGGTCAGAGTGGCTTGGCAAGCCCGGTCGAGCGCCGTTCTCCACGGCTTGTCCCACGGT
>CAZWZC010000185.1:0-3165 GCA_964638755.1 uncultured Aeromicrobium sp.
AGGAGCAGGCGTGGTTGCGGCGGGAGCGGTTCCAGGTGGAGCAGAAGGTCCTGGCCTTGGAGCGGCGTGCCGAGCGCGAGCGTCGCCGGTTGGAGCGGCGCGCGGGCAGCGCGGATGGGTCTCGTCGGGGTCGACCGGTGCGCATCGACGTCGACGACGAGGCGTGGGCGGCGCTGAAGCGTGAAGCGGTCCGGCGCCGCTTGTGGTTGGTGTGGTGGCTCGGCGAACTGATCCGGATCGAGGTAGGGGCACTTGAAGGGGGAAAGGTGTCGGGCCGGCCGTCGCAGCGTCGTCGCCGCTCGCCGGGTGAGGCGGAGCCGTCGCCCCGGACGCGGTTCCTTCGCATCGATGCCAGTGACGACGACTGGGGCTCGTTGCGTGCAGCGGCACTCGACCTCGGGATCACCCTCGGCCGCTACGTCGGTGAGCTGGCCGAGGCTGCCGCGTACGAGACGGGTTGGCGAGCGACTCGTCCGCGTGTCGGCTGACGCATGTCGTCGGCGCCCGATGGTCGAATCGACGGGCACCTCTGAGCTCTTCGGCGTGTCCCGAGCGATCGCTGTCGCGCTCTGAGCGGAGCCGCGGGGTTTCCTCCGATGAACCCTCTGGGGTTCATCGGGTGAGCCCAAGGAGAGGGTCTGTCAGATTCTTTGTGTAACCGGGCGTGATGGTGTTCATCAGATGTGGTCGGCGATCCGGTCGCCGTAGTGCACGGTAAGGGCGTTGAGGATGGTCTTCCAGCCGTTGATCCGGCCGGTGAGGTCCTGGCGGTTCGGTCGACGCTGCGTGGCGACGAGGTAGAGGACCTTGAGGGCTGCTTGTTCGTTGGGGAAGTGGCCTCGGTGACGCACCGCCCGACGGAACCTCGCGTTCAGGCTCTCGATCGCGTTGGTGGTGTAGACGACCTTTCGGAGCTCGGCTGGGAACTCGAGGAACGGCACGAACTCGGCCCACGAGTTCTCCCACGACCGAATCATCGCCGGGTAAGTGTCGGCCCAGTGCTCGGAGAACTCGGCGAACGCCGACTCGGCGGCCTCGACCGTCGGCGCTTCATAGATCTGGCGCATCTCCTTGACGATCGTCTGCCAGTGCTTCTTCGACGCGTAGCGCAGCGAGTTGCGCACCATGTGCACGACACAGGTCTGCACGGTCGCGTCGGGCCACGTCGTGCGGATCGACTCCGGCAGCCCCTTCAGTCCGTCGCAGCACACGATGAGCGCATCGGCGACACCACGGTTGCGCAGCTCGGTGAGCATCGTCGCCCACTGCTTCGCCCCCTCACCCCCGGAGGGGCCCAACCAGAGGCCGAGCACGTCGCGTTCACCGTCGAGGTTCACCCCGATCGCCACGTACACGGGCCGGTTCGCGACCTGCGAACCGCGGACCTTGATGACGATCGCGTCGATCAACAACACGGCGTAGACCGGGTCGAGGGGCCGGTTCTGCCAGGCGACCATGTCCTCGACGATCGCGTCGGTGATCTTCGAGATCGTCTCCCGGGAGATCTCGGTGTCGTAGATCTCCGCCAGGTGCGCTTGGATGTCACCGGTCGTCATGCCCTTCGCGTAGAGCGAGATGACGTTGCCGGTCAGCCCATCGAGACGGCGTTGGTGCTTGGGGATCGTGACCGGCTCGAACGTCCCCGCGCGGTCCCTCGGCATCAGGACTTCGACCTCGCCGACCTCGGTCGTGATCGTCTTCGGGTACGAGCCGTTGCGCGAGTTGCCCGACCCTCTACCCTCAACAGCGTGACGTTCGTAGCCCAGGTGCTCGGAGAGCTCGACCTCGAGGCCCCGCTGCAACACGTGACGCATCAGATCGGTGAGCAGCCCGCCGTCGCCGGTCAACGCGACACCGTCGGCGCGGGCCTGGTCGACCAGACGAGCTGCCCACTCGTCCATCGACGCCGGGTCCCCGCCAGCAGGCACCGGCAGATCCGGCGACGCGTCGTCTCCTGTCGTTCGCTTCGTCATGAGCGCAATCCTTTCGAGCCCACAGCGCTCAGCTGCGGACCATCAGATCACGCCGGTTACACAAAGTTCCTGACAGACCCGCCCGCCGGGCGGGGACACCGAAGTCGTGGTCGAGTATTACCCTGCTCGTCAGTTCTCTTGGTTCCAGGTGAAAGATGCGAACCTTCGTTGCGGGTCAAGCGCCAAGAAGTGGGGCTACCGTCACATTGCGAAGGATCACTACGGCAAGAAGGGCTTCTTGGATGAGAGCGATCTCTACTCGATCCGCTACGTGCTTAGCACGGCCCCACGCATTCGCGTATTCGATCCCCGGCCCAACAAAGAGCACGACTCATATGGCGCGCAGATGACGTGCGCCGTTGTGGAGAGACGCTCGGGCCTGAAGATCGGCGAGGTCATCCGATTCAGCGTCGTGGTGATTGTTAACAACAAGACCGGCAACGTGGTGAGTTCTTACATCCGGGGCAAGGACCCACTCTCGCTCGGGTATCGCCTGGACAAGGACCTTGGCATTCCATGCAGTCCGACCGGCACCCTTTAGTAGGAGGGCTTCTGTGACTGACGGCAGTCAGATTAGGGTTGGGACGAGCGAAGAGCTTGAAGAATTGCTTGTCCGAGAGATCGCGAGCGGACTCGGGGACGCAATTCCCGGGACCGGTGCGAAGCCGGTCCCAGAACTTGTAGGCACTCATTGGGTGATTGCCACTCGGCACGGTGCCTACTCGATCGCGCGGGCAGATGTTGAAGAAATTGTCCGGGACAGTGCTGTTCGATCGATCGGTGGCGAGGGCCTATCGCTCGACTTCGACACTGTAAGTGATGAAATCGGGGGATTCGTCATCGACGGTCGTCTATCGCTCGGTCTGCTGTAGCGAGCGCGCCGTAAAGGGGTCTGCTGCAGGTTCGGGTCTGCTGCAGATTCGGTTGACAGTCTGACCTGCCCTACAGCTTGGTTTCCAGAGTCGGTGACGAGTCGAGGCTCGACTGAAAGGCTCTGACCTGTGCCTCGTCCCTATCCTCCCGAGTTCCGTGCCCGCGCGATCGCGTTGGTCCGGTCGGGCAAGCAAGTGAAACAGACCGCGTACGAGCTCGGTATCAGCGCCGGGTGTTTGCCCGACTGGATCAAGCAGGACCGCATCGATCGCGGGGAGATCCCCGGGACCACGACGAGCGAGTCCGTTGAACTCCGAGC
>CAZWZC010000186.1:0-3123 GCA_964638755.1 uncultured Aeromicrobium sp.
GGCTGTTACTCATGGGCTTGTTCCCGAACGGTCGGTGTCGTGGTCGGCTGGTGGTTGATCGAGGGAGAGCATCAGGTCGGTGTTCGCCCGAAGCTGGTCGATAGCTGTGCGCTGGAGGCTCGGAAGCCCCTGTGGTTCGATCCCGAGATCGGCGGCGACCTCCTTAGCGGGTCTGTTCTTCATCACCCGTTCGATGACGACGAACCGGTGGCGCTCGGAGAGCTCGTCGAGTGCGTCGACGATTGCCGCTGACTCAAGCCGGAACTCGACCTCCAGGGCGACATTGGTGCCGTCGGTGTTGTCGGCGCCCTCAGGCAGCTCCGGTTGATGAACGCCGCGCTTCCTCGCGTCCTTCGCCCGCGATTCAATTCGCCGGTAGAGGAAGCCGCGGATGCTCCTCACCCCGGCGGGCAGCCCCTTCTCCATGAGGTCGGCCATGACCTGGTGCACGACGTCGTCGACTGACACCCCGAGGGTCGCCCCGTCGCTCGTCGCGCTCTTGCCCAGGACCGATTTCGCAGCGCGCCGCATGAGCGCACCATGCTCGGCGTAGAAGGCCGCCCAGTTGATGGGCTCGCCAGTCGCGGTCTCTGACATCAGACCTACTGTCGCGCTAGGGCCGTCCGCCGCTTGGTACCTGTCGCAGTTCGATGGCGGATGATGGTTTGAAGGCGGGCCTGTGCCCGATGGCTCGGAGGGATCGTGCGCTCCGCCGAGCCCATCCGGGCATTGCTGCCAGATGGTCAGCGGCCGCGAGCAGGAACAGCTCGTCGGATGGACCTAGAGACGACAGATCCACGTCGGGGATCGACACCCCCGCGTCGCTGGCGCAGGGGTCGAGCTCCCAGGCGAGGCGGATCTCACCGCCAGCGACTCGACGCGTGGCGCCGAGCAACTCGGCGTAGGCACGACCGACCCGTGGTGCTTCGACCTTCAGGACTGCCTGGTTGCGGTTGAGTCGGTGTTGGATCGCGCTCAGCTCGGCGGTGATTCGGGCTCGTTCGGCTTCAGGCTCATCGTGGCGTCGGCGGCGCACGATGTAGGGGTACTCGCGGTACTCGGCGATGTCACCGAACGCGTCAGCGATCAGCGCCCGTTGCCGATCGTTGCGGGCCCGCCGCCCGTTCACGAAGAGCGTCACCACTGCCAGGACGGCGGTGATGACCGCTGCGATCACGGCTGGTGCGAGCCACCACGATGACGTGACGGCGGGGGTCATGATGCCTCCTTCATCGGTGGAACCTCGTGCGGGACCTCGTCGCCGAGCCACTCCCCGGTCTCTCGCCACCACTCCTCCTTGAAGAGGTGAGCGACCACGATGTCGAGAAGGTCGAGCAGCCCGTCAGAGAACACCCAGCGCCGCTCCTCGGGGTCTTGCGGGTACCACATGCATAGCGAGAGGTCGGGCTGGTAGCGGTGCGGTGAGTCGGAGGCGCCGTCGGAGTACACGCTTGGGACGCTGTTGCGACCGGTGAACACGATCGCCACCCGCCGGGTGATTCCCGTCTCTGGGATGTCCAGGTTCACGCGGTACACGAACCCTGACTTGGAGCGGACCGTCGCGTGTCCACGGAGCGACGGGTGCACTCGGCGAGCGCCTCGCTCGAACCGCAGGCGCTCATCGATGTACCCGGGCCAGCCGAGAGACCTACGCACGCTGACCGCCGAACGAGCGGGTGGACTTCACCGCGCCGACCACGGCGGTGCCGGTGGCGGTCGGCCGGAATCGCGGAGTGCCAGCAGCGAGCGTCGCAGCCACTGCGGCCTTCGACGTGAGGTCGATCGGCTTGTCGATGTAGTTCCAGAACACGCAGCTGAGCTCGGCCTGGACCGCTGCCGCAATCGGTTCGGCATCGCGGCAGGCCCGAAGGTGAT
The DNA here is from genome assembly GCA_964638755.1 of uncultured Aeromicrobium sp. Lineage (GTDB taxonomy): Bacteria > Actinomycetota > Actinomycetes > Propionibacteriales > Nocardioidaceae > Aeromicrobium. Next base: position 1,876 of record CAZWZC010000186.1, read on the forward strand.
CTCGGGCCTGGGTGAGGCGCTTCACCGCCTGGTCCTTCGTGCCTTCGAGCTTGATGGGCCCCGAGATGTGCGCCGGGTCATCAGTGTGGCGGATAGCGATCGAAGCTGCGGCGTGCTCGAAGAAGGCGAGCAGCGCCTCGTCGATCGGCATCGCTTGGGTGATCGCCTCGAGTGCGAGTGCGACGATGTTGAACGAGCTGAGCGAGTGCTCGGAGAACTGCTTGTTCCAGGCCTTGGCGAGCCGAACGGCCCGGGCGCGGGTCACGCGCACCTCGTTCGTGCCGGCCAGCATCAGCTCGACGTGCTTCTGGGGGTGCGACGCGTCCCAAGTCCCGCGGTCCATGTTGGGGATCCACAAGCCGTCGGCGTCCTTGCGGTTCATGGCGACGACGGAATCGACGTACGGGTCGTCACCACTGAACGTCGGCGCGTGGAAGAAGACGGTGACGCCCCGCTTCATGTCGTGCACCGTGGCGAGCGGGTATGTCTCGCGGATGATCGGTCCGATGTGGGCGTGCAACGCCTTCACGACGTCGGTCGGGGGATGACCCAGCCCATCTGGACCGAGCGCAGGGTAGAACCGCCGGTCGAGGATCATCCCGCCGTCGGCGTCCTCGATCGGGTCGTTCACAACGCCCGTCGCCACCGACCCGGACACATACGTACCGAGGGTCCCGGGAAACGTCGAGCAAGCCCTGAGCACGACATCACGACGCGCCCTGGCCTCGGTCAGCACGTCGTTGCCGACACGGATGGCAGCCTGGACTTCGTCGAGGAGCTTGGTGGTCTCGGTCATGGGTTACCTCCGGCACTCGGCCGATTCGTGAACTGCAGCTACTCATGAGCCGATTCAGGGCGCCCGCATGAAAGGACGACTCAGAGATTTCTCGCAGCGGCTCGCCGGACGCGCGAGGCACCTCGGGCGTGGCGAGCGGAAGGAGGCCCGGTGCTCACGTAGCGCCCCTGGGTGGTTGGGCGCCCCGGCGCCCGGGGCTCGGGCGCGATGTCGCCGACGATCGCCCCCTGAAGGACGGGCTTAGTCTGCGCGCCGGCGTTCGCCGGCGAGCGGTGCGAGCTGGCCGCCCGAACCTGGCAAGCCCCGGACCACTTCGGCGCCTGTTCGCTTTAGCCGGCGACGGAGCTCGCGGAGAAAGTCTCGGGAGTCCGGAAAGCGATCGTCCGGCGGGTTCGGGCGGAGCATCAGGGCTGTCACTGCGTTTGACGTGCGCATCTCGATCCGGCAGTCGC
>CAZWZC010000187.1:0-3121 GCA_964638755.1 uncultured Aeromicrobium sp.
GTCGAGGAAGTCCCGTAGCCGGTTCGCGTCCACGGGACCGACGGAGTGGGTGGCGACATCGGCGATCTCGTAGCGCCGCACGGTGCCGTCGATGGTTCGACGGGAGGGCGGGGCGATGATGTAGCCGCCGTCGCCCCGGAAATCGACCCCGGCATTGGCGGCCTGCCACGACCGCTGCGCCACGCCAGGCGTTGCCGGGAAGTAGGCGTGCGTGCCACCGGTCGGGGTCCGCACCAGCAGCCCCGCCCCATCCACAAGTCCAGCATCTGAGGCGCGGTGCCATGCTGCGCGGCCATCTGTGGGGCCGTGAACATCGACGTCCACGACAACCACACCCGAGGCCGCGCCAGTTGGGATACCGATGTTCGCGTCCGGGGTTCGTGACCACCACGTGGCGACTTGCGCGGGGTCGCTGCTCGCGTCGAGGAACCCGCGGCGGGTGAGCGGCCGCTTCCCATCGAGCTCGCACGGAAACACCGGAACTCCGGCCGATGCGAGGCTGCGCACCGCGGCCGCCAGGTTCGGAGTGCGGTCTACCCGGATGAGCGCGGCGAGAACGTCGAAGGGTTCGGACATCACAGCCCCCGTCCCGCCAAGACCGGCGCAGCATGTGGGCGATCAGGCTCAACAGGCCGAGCAGACGCGCGGGTCGGCTTCGCAGACGGGGTGCCTCGTTCCAGCTCTGGCGGGGTGCCGTCGCCGACTTGTGGGGTGTCGAGCTGGTCGAGGATCGCCAGCGCAGCCTTCCGCACCCTCTCGCCGGTGGCTTGCACAATCTGTGCCGGTTCTTTGTCGTCGGCGCGGGCCGCCCACGTCGAGACGTAGGGGACCGTGTAGCCGTCGGTCGTCATGCCGTGCGCGGCACCGACCATCAACGCGACGGATTCGGCTTCAACCTCTCGGATGCCGCGATGCTGCCGCACCTCGGCGTCATCGGGGTCGTGCATCAGCACATGCGCGAGCTCATGCGCCAGCGTCTTCACCTGCGCCGCGGGGTCCATGTTTTCTCGCACCGACACCGTGCGCGCCTCGTAGTCGCTCATGCCATTCGCACCCATGATCGCCATCTCGTCCGGCACCGAGACGACCTCAAACCCCGCCGCTTCTATCTGCGCGGCGAGACCGTCCCACAGCCCGACCGGCGCCTCGCCTTCCAACAGCACCGGCATTGGCGTCGCAGGGAGGGGATCGCCGTCGGTTTGGGAGGCATCCCACACGTAGGCGGGTTGGGCACCGACCATGCGGGAGCGCACCGCCTCGCCGGGCTTCGGCTTTTCCCGTGGCCCGAGCCGCCGCCACGAGCTGGAGTCCGAGGGGGTGGCGGTGGCGAACCTGCCGGTGACGGGGGCGAAGATCATGTAGCCCGGCTGGCCCTTCATTACCTGACGGCCCAGCGTCTGCCACTGCCGGTACCCGGCCACGAGCGTGGGGAACGGCTCGGGCACCCGGCCGGCCTCGAACGCGACCTGGTGCTGCACCCAGATCAGCATCGTGTTGTTGAACGATCGGCTACGGAACCTCGCCGCGAAGGCGAGCGCGCTGCGCCAGTCGTCGCCGGAGACGAGCCGCTCGACAGCGCTCGTCAGCTTCTCGTGCAGCTCGTCGAGCTTAGCCTCACGGGCCGCCCGTTGCTCAGGTGTCGATGCCATGGCCGGGTCTCCTCTCGCGACCACCACGACACGGTTGGGTGTGGCGGTACACCTTCGAGGTAGGCACCCCCTCCCGCCCCAACGGGAGCCACCACGCCGGGATCGCCCCGTCGGGCGGCCCGGTGTCGTGGCGCGCCCAGGTGCGAAACGCGGCGTGATCGGTGCGAGGGAGAACATCGGTCACCTCCTCTCAGGCGAGAACGACCCCACCCAAAGGTCGTTGTTCAAACCGCCGACAACAGCGGTTTGAGGTCCAGATCCGCTGTCCGTTCCTTGTAGCGGACAGCGCGGTCCTGGATTTCGGGGTAGTACTCCTCAACGGCTGCTTCGATGTCGGGGACGAACATGGCCTTGCGTTCGCAGTTAGTGCGTTTGGAGTGCCTGCCGATCAGCTCCTCGTGCAGGGTGATGGTCGAGTAGTTGCCGGTCGCGTACGCCTCGAATGCCCAACGGACGAGACCGGCCCGTTCGGGGTCGGGTTCGACGATGCGCATCTCGCGTCCGAGCTCGTCACGCTTGGTGACGTTGAGATACCCGATGGATGCCTTGCCGTTTGTGCCGCCAGTACGGGCCTTTTGGTTCATGCCTTTGGAGACTTCACTGGCGAGGTTGCGGCTGTAGAACTCAGCGATCGTGGACATGATGCCGTGCAGCAGCATCCCGGAAGGTGTCTCGTCGATGTTCTCCGTCGCCGAGACGAGCATGACCCCGGCCTCTTTCAAAGCCAGATGGATCGACACGTCATCAGCGCGGTTACGAGCGAGCCGATCGACCTTGTGAACGATGCAGTAGGCGATCTGGTTGGCCTTGACGTACTCGATCATCCGGACCAGGTCAGGACGGTCTGCCCTGCGGGCGGATTCACCCGCGTCGACGAACTCCTCGACGACGATGGCATTCAGCTCACGTGCCTTGCGAAGATTCGCCTCTCTACCTCGTAATCGCGAGCGTACGAGGCCGCGTCAATGAGCAGCCCATCCTCCTCGGTCGGGGTCGCTTCGGCTTCTTTGAGCTCGGCGACGATGTCTTCGCTGGACGGACCCGTGCCTGGCGCGGCGGATGCACCCGTGGGGCTGGCGAGCAGGGCTGCGAAGACGGCGAGACCCGCCAGCGCCGTGGCACACACTCGCACACGCGAGTTCACCGCCAGGCGCGACTCAGATCGTGGCATCATGATTGAGCGGGGCATCATTACTCCTTCTCGAATGGCGGAGCCGCTGACTGCGGCTCGTGAGCGAGACAACAGGTGTCGCCCACTTGTCCTATCTATTTCGCGGGCGGGCGTTCTGTTTCCGCCCGGGGGTCAGGAGCAGGCCAGCTTGGTGATCGTGGCGTTCGTGTTCGCACCAGTTCACCCTCCCACCGCCTTCGCCGCGGCGTCGGTGAACGCTGAGAGGGTGAGCACGACGTCACCACCGTCCCAGGTGACCTCGTTCCAGCCGGTGCGAGTGCCGCCTAGGCGCTCATCCAGC
>CAZWZC010000188.1:0-3110 GCA_964638755.1 uncultured Aeromicrobium sp.
GGGTTCCGGTCGGTGCTGCAAGGTCAACGCCTGTATGGAGCTTCGTCTCCCCGGTCACTGGGTGGACGCGGATTCCGAAGCCACTCGTCTTGACCCACGTGCCTGCCGGCAACGGCATGACCACATGTGAGGTTTCAGGGATCGGGGGAGTCGCATCTCCGACGTTGCTGAAGGCGCCGCTCGTCGTTGGCAGGCATGAGGCTTGGGCGGCGGGATTGAGCAGGGCTCCGAGGGTGAGCAGGAAGACGGCAGGACCGAGGGTCAAAGCCAGTATGCCGCTGATGACCGCCTTGCGCATCCGCGGTCACTCCAGCGGATCGTCGAGCCTGGAGAGGCGCAGCAGGTGGCACTTCGGATACGTCGGCGCGCAGACGATGAACACGGTGAACGCGACCTCGTGCTGGCTTGCGACGTCCTCGCCTTCCCAGACGCCCTCTCGGTGGCGCGCTCCTCTGATCGTGAATGCGGTGGTGCCTGGCAGCAGTTCGTCGCCTGCCTGTGCTTTGGCAGTCGCCCACAGGTCGGGCATCTCGACCGACGCGACCTCGATCCACTGTCGGGTCTCGTATTTCCTCAGCTCGATCCAGATTTGGTCGGTCGGGAGGTAGTTGGCGATGTCAGAGACCAGTCCGGCGGACGATTCGCCGGTCGGGTCCGCCACGGAGACCAACTGCTCGGTCAGCGAACGAGGAGTGCTCGTGGTCCGGGTGTCCCAGGCAAACAGTGTCGTCGCGACTTGTCGCGCGAAGGCCTCCGGTTCAGCCGCGTCCAGCGCCGGTGGCGAGGTCTGGGTCGCGATTGGTTCAGACGAAGGAGTTGCGGACGTCGTTCGTGGCTCCGCGGACGGATCGCGGTTCGCGAACGCCGCGTAGCTGACAACAGCGACCAGGAGGAGCAGGACACCGACAGCGACCACGAGGAGGCGGCGCCACCGCGTTCCGGTCGTATCGGGAAGCTGGATCCACATTCGTCGTCCTTTCGTTTCTCTTGCGACCCATCAGGCCGGCGTGAGCGCGCGCTCCGCCTCGACCGTTCGCGCGAAGGCCGCCGTCTCGTCCAGGACTCGGTTGAACATCGCCCAGTCCTCAGCGGAGAGCTCAGTGGCGACTTGGTTGGCGTCGTAGTGCCTGGACCAGCCGTCCATCTCGCGCCAGACCATCGCGAACGACTTCACGGACCGCTTTGCGTTCCCTGCTGCGGCAGCTCGCCTCGCCCGGTTCTCGCGCATCCGTCGCAACCGTTCGGCGTCATCCCGGGCGCGCTTCGCGTCGGCCTCTGCGTCCACATCCACGTCAGGGGAATCCATGCGCCGCTCGGCGGCCTCGACCACAGCTCGAACGCGCTGATAGCCGGGATCGACAGGACCGCCGTTGCGAATCCGCTCAAGCTCATCGGTGGCCACCTGACGTACCCCAGCGGACAGGTCCCGGTCAGCCGCTACGCGTTCCATTGCGAGGATCTGGTTCAGCCGGGTGTACGACGCGGAGCCGGTGACCAGTTCGGCAGCCTGACGCCGCGACGCTCCCTTTGGTAGGTCGCCCGGTGATGCCGAATCGGCATCACCGTCTGACCTGCGGAAACGCTTCGAAGGGCGACCGAACTGAGTGGCCTCCTGCCGGCGCGCTGCGTCCTCTTCGAGAAGGGCCACCATCTCCTTGTAGAGCTGCGCCGCTTCGTACGTCGTCAGCGGCTTGTGGGTCAAGTTGTCGTCGCGCTCGGCGAGCAAGAGGGTCAGTTCGTCGCTGAGCCCCGACCGCACCCAGACCCGTACGTTGCTCCATCCGAGCTCTCGGGCCGCTTCGAGCCGACGGAACCCACAGATCAGGAAGCCGTCAGTGGTGATCGTGATCGGCTGCAAGAGGCCGAAGCGTTCGAGAGACTTCTTCAGCTGATCGAGGTTGCCGGGGTCGCGCCGGTGGCGCGCGCCGACCCGAATGGACTCGATGCTTCGCTGGAGCTCGGCGCGACCGCGTGACTCAGGCATTTGCGCGCTCCGATGCGATCGGGGCTGCCTTTGCGATGACGTCGGCGATGCCAGTGAGGTGAAACAGCTCGTCGTAGCGCTCACCGGTCAGGAGGCGCTTGAGAATGCCTCGCCCAGAGGCCGTGTGTTCGAGATTCGGCAGATCGTGTCCGAGCACCGCATGGAGGACAGCGATCCACGAGTCCTGATCGATATCCAGATGGCACCGGATCGACGGGTCGCGGCGCAGCGACTCGAAGGTGCTCCGCTTGTTTCCGGTTCGGATCAGGCGCGCGGCGATGCATTCCAAGGCCATCTGGGCCGCCGCTCGCGACCATCCCGAATCCACGAAGAACTCGACCGCAGTCTCGAGCGCGACCCAGGCGTTCGTCGGCTCGGCTTCTGGTTCCTCGCTGTCGGGATCGACCGCCAGCGGATCTTCCACGTCCGACAGGTCGTCGAGTGACCAGAACGAGGGATGGAAGTCCGCGAGGCTCGTCTCGTGATCGCTGATGCGGTCGGCGTCGTGGAAGTCGGTGACGTCGTCGGTGCGGACCTGGTCAGTGCCGCAGAGCAGTCCTTGTGCGCGCTCTTCGTAGAACATCTGAAGCGCCACGGCGTGCGTGATCACTGCCCAGGGGTCGTCGGCAATCCGAGCCGCGCGAGTGCGCATGACGTCCCACGCAGCGGCAGCGGCCTCGGCCGGATCGCGATGGTGCTTTGCTGCGAGGCCGGCGTACTTGCGGGTGGTCAGCGCCATCAGTTCGGGGACGTCAGGGTCGTGCTCCCATGGGCGGTCACCTCCGTAATGAACGTCGACGAGGAGCAGGCGCAGGCGCTCGGGGTCGTCAAACGGGTGGATGTCGCTCATAGCTCGACTCCTCGATCGGTGGTGGGTGTGCTCGGCAGCGGGCGCGCGATCGCGCGTCGCGTGACCCGGGCGGCGGAGCGTGGCGCGCGCTGGGCTCGACGGTTCAGTTCGGCCTGCAGGTCGATGCCGCGACGGATGAACTTCGAGCCGACAACCGTCGGAAGGTCACTCGGACGGACCCATGCGACGGACGAGGAGGCAGCGTCTTGTGCGGCTGTGCTGCCGGGCGTTCGAACCGAGGGATCCGCATGCTTGGCGAGCTCGCTGAGTTGGTGG
>CAZWZC010000189.1:0-3110 GCA_964638755.1 uncultured Aeromicrobium sp.
CTTCTCCTCGGTCGACGAACGTCTCGAGGTCAAGGGGATCGGCGAAGCCACCCTGTCGGAGCTGCGCGATCTCGTCACGGTTTGATGCACGATCTGCGCATGGCCGCGCCGGCGATCGTGTGCTGGGGTGCGGCGACGGTCCTCGTCCTGGCGAGCTCTCGTACTGCGCTTGCGGTCAGCATCGCCGCGGTACTCCTGGCTGCTGCCACCGCGGGCAAACGGCAAACGGCGGTCGCCGTCTGTGTGATCGTTCTCGGGGCTGTTGCTGCGTCCTGCGCATGGAGGCTCACCGCCATCGAGCACTCGCCGATCACCTTGCTCGCTCACGAGCACCGCATCGCGACCCTCGACCTTGAGATCCGGCGTGATGCCTCATCATTTCGGCAGCACGGTCAGGAGTCGGTGGTCGTCGAGGTGCTCATACGTCGTGTCATCACACGGAACATCGACCTTCGAACGCGCGACCACGCAACCGCGTTTGTCACCGGTTCGGCAGATGGCCTGGTAGCGGGTCGTAGGTTGACGGTCGTCGGCAGGCTGATGCCGTCCGAGGCAAGCGATGAATCAGCAATGATCGACGTCGTACGCCGCGGGACGACCCGCCGTGCGAGCTGGTGGTGGGAAGTGTCGGAGAGGGTGCGCGACGGCGTACGTACGTCGGTCGAACGCACCGGAGATGAGCCGCGGTCCCTCGTGCCGGCCTTGGTCGACGGTGATGTCGGCCGAGTCAGCGATTCAGTCAAGGAAGACTTTCGTCGATCGGGGCTCACCCACCTGATGGCGGTCTCTGGCACCAACCTGACGATCGTTCTTGCCGTCGTCCTCCTGGTCGGCCGCGCCGCCGGAGTGCGGCGACGCGGGCTGTGGGCGCTGGGGGCACTGTCGATCGCCGGATTCGTGATTCTGGCACGCCCCGATCCCAGCGTGGTCCGCGCCGCCGCGATGGGGGTCGTCGGAGTGGCGGCGCTGGGATATGGCCAGCGCGGCGGCGTACGCGCGCTCTCATGGGCGATCATCGGGCTGCTGTTCATCGATCCCTGGCTCTCACGCTCGGCAGGTTTCGTGCTGTCGGTGTGTGCCACTGCCGGAATATTGTTGCTGACACCGGTGATGGTCAGGCCCTTGCTGCGCTGGATGCCGCGGTGGTGCGCGCTGGCCATCGCTGTGCCCCTTGCCGCGCAGCTTGCCTGCATCCCAGCACTCGCCGCGATCTCCGGTCAGGTGTCGTTGGTCGCCGTTGTCGCCAACCACCTCGCCGGACCGGAGGTCGCACCGGCAACCGTTGCTGGCCTGCTCGGCGGCTTGGTCGCAGTGTTCTCCGCGCCGATCGGTCATGCCATCGGGTTCATCGCGGCCGGGTGCGCAGCGTGGATCCTCGCCGTCGGTCACCGCGCAGCGTCGCCAGAGGGCGCGTCGCTCTCGTGGCACGCTCCGTGGCAACTGCTCATCGTCCTCACGCCGATCGCCGCGTGGGCAGTGGTGCGCATCGCGTCGCGGCCGATTGTGTTCGTCGGTCTCTCGCTGGGGTTGATGATCGCGATGTGGCGCCCTCCCCATCCGGGATGGCCGCCGGCAGGGTGGCTGATGGTCGCCTGCGATGTGGGCCAGGGTGACGCGACGGTGCTCAATGCGGGCGACGGATCGGCCGTCGTCGTCGATGCCGGTCCAGAACCGGCGTCGATTGATCGTTGTCTTGACCGCCTCGATGTCCGCCACATACGCCTGATGGTGTTCACGCACGGCCACGCCGACCACATCGACGGTTGGGCCGGCGTGACCCGCGGCCGCCGCGTCGATCAGATCGCTGTCGGACCGACCGGCGGGCCAACGACAACCGCGCCGGAGCACGTGGCTGTGCCGGGGGAGTCGTTCACGGTGGGCGCGATCTCTGCAGAAGTGCTCTGGCCGCCGGTCTCCGCGCCACGTCGTGCAACCGACGGGTCCGGCGCCAACAACGCCAGCGTCGTTCTGGCCGTCCGCGCGCACGGCGTCCGCATCCTGCTGACCGGCGACATCGAGCCAGAGGCGCAGACCCGACTCCTGATCCAACACCCCGATGTTGCCGCCGACGTCATGAAGATGCCCCACCACGGCAGCGCGCGACAGTCAGATGAGTTCTTCGATGCGGTCGGAGCCAGGATCGTGACGATCAGTGCGGGCGTCGACAACGACTACGGTCATCCGGCCGCCAAGGCGTTGGCGATGCTCCGTGAGCGGGAGGCGCAGTGGTGGCGCACCGACACCGATGGAGACATCGCGATCGTGCTCCATGACGGGCACGTTCTTGTGGCCACCCGATGACTAGTCTGTCCTCGTGGCTTCGGCATTCGGCAAGGTCCTCCTGATCACAGGCAACGCTGAGTATCTTGCCGAGCGCACGCGGACTCGAGCAGTCGCGGCGGTCACGGCTGAGCATGCCGACTGCGAAGTGTCCGAGGCGAGCGCGAGCGGGCTTCAAGCTGGCGAGCTGGCCGGGCTCACGAGTGCTTCGCTGTTCAGCGACAACACTGCACTCGTGATCACCGATCTGCAGGAGCTGGGCGATGCTGCGCAAACCGAGCTGCTCGGGTACTGCGAGGGACCATCTCCGGAGATCGCACTCGTGCTCGTGCACGGTGGCGGCGCCAAAGGCAAGGGCTTGCTCGACAGGCTCCGCAAGCTCCCAGCCGTCAGCGAGGTCAAGCTCGAGGCGCCCAAGTACGAGCGCGACTATGTGCGCTGGCTACACAACGAGTTTCGTGACCTCGGCGCGCGCATCGACGACGAAGGTGCAACGCTGCTCGTCGCCTCGGTGGGGCAAGACCTACGGGCCCTCGCTGGTGCCGCCGATCAGCTCATCTCCACGGTCGATCGAGGCACGGAGATCAGCGCGAGCGTGGTGCGGCGCTACTTCGGTGGTCGCGCCGACGTACGCGGCTACGAGATCGCCGACGCAGCCATCGATGGCCGCATCAATGTCGCGCTTGAACAAGCTCGATGGGCCGAGGCCGCCAAGGTCGCGCCAGTGCTGATCACCAGCGCGTTCGCAAGTGGTCTGCGCTCGCTGGCCAAGCTGGCGTCTGCACCCCCCGGCCTGCCTGACAACGATCTTGCCGCAAATGTCGGCGCAC
>CAZWZC010000190.1:0-1349 GCA_964638755.1 uncultured Aeromicrobium sp.
CACCGGCGCACAGCCATCTGAGCCTGTTCGCCTGCCCGAGTTGCCGCGGGTTCCACATTGACGCGTCAGAGACGGCCCCCATGCCGATCGTCGCCGCGGCCGCCAGCCCGGTGGAGCCTTTCAACGCTTCACTCTCCTCCCGCAGGCGTCGGTTCTTCATGATCGACCTAGAGAACCCGACTCGCGGGGCGAAGGCGACGCCGGCCGACGTCGCCAAACTCTGGCGACTCATCAAGGAGCAGGCTCCGGGCATCGCCCCCCGCGACCACGTGGTCATCGGAACCAGCCGAGCCGTCGCGGTGCGCTACCGCCCTGCCATCGAGGGCCCGAACGTGAGGTGGGTTGTTGGTGCGAACGCCAAGGATGGTGCCGATCGCGCTCTCCTGGCCGCTATTGACATCTTCGATGTTGCCCGCCGCTACGACGAGCTCGTTGTCGTCAGCGGCGACCACGCGTTCGCGCCGCTGGCGCGACGCGCCAAGCAGCTGGGCCTCGCAGTTCATGTCGTCACCGCTGAGCAGCCGAACGGGCGGTCGATGTTGTCTCGGGAGCTTTCGAATGCAGCGGACGTCCACACCGTCGTCCGGCTGCGCGGCAAGTCGCAGCGACTGCAGGCAGCTTCCGCAGCGCGGATCATGTCTGCCACTTGGCGCCTCGACCACTCGCTGGCCGCGTGACCAACCACCACCAACTGACTTTCTGAAGACCCTCCAACACACGCTAGAGAACGGACAACAAGATGGGATTCCTCAGCAAGGTCTTCGGGTCGGGACCCGGCGACAATGACGGCAGCGGCGACACCTTCACCTGCGAGTCGTGCGGAGACGAGGTCGACTCCTCGACCGTCGACAACATCTGGGACCTCTGCAACGAGTGCTACGAGAACGACGACAGCGGGACGAAGTACTGCTGCGGCATGATCTATGAAGAAGGTGAATCCGTATGCGCAAGCTGCGGCGATCCGCTGTAGGGCGGGAGCGCGCCAGCGAAGCGTCGACACCGATCCCTACCGTGATACCCATGGAACCTAAGACGGCAACGCTTGCGCAGGACGGTGGCTGATGGGGCACGAAATCGAACTCGTCGCCGACGGCGCAGATCTGGTCGTCGTAGGCGGCGGCACGACAGTCGAGCGCTTCCTCAAGCGGGCGAACCTGTGGGAGTACTCGACAGAGATCCCGCACCGCACGCTCCGCCAGGTCCTCGCCCTAGGCGCGGACACGGCCACCGCCATGGCTGACATCGTCGAGAAGTCAGGCCGCTACCTGAAGCTGACCCCTGAGTCGTTCGCTGACTTCAAGGCGGCCGGCGGGTTGCTCGAGAACAAAGACGGCGTCCGATACGCGATG
>CAZWZC010000190.1:1359-3107 GCA_964638755.1 uncultured Aeromicrobium sp.
CCAGGCAGGGTCGCGAAGTGGCTGCAGGTGGAGGGCGGAGCCGGGGCTGTCCTGTCCAACCCGGCAGTCCTGTCAGGAGTCGGCGGACTGCTGACGCAGTTCTCTCAGCAGGCCGAGGCCCATGAACTCAAGGCGCTGCTTGTCCGCATCGATCAGCAACTCGACGACGTGCGCCGGGCACAGCGCGACATGCACCTCGCGAAACTGGATGGTGCGGCCGCGGCGATTGCCGAGGCGATGATCATCCGAACGGCGGGCGGGGACCCGGCCACCCTGTGGGCGAAGGTCCAGGCCGAGGCCGGGGCGATCCTCGACGTACAGGCATTCGCGCTAAGGGCTCTCGACGCTCTTGCGGACAAGGTCGACGGAAAGCGCACGGCGGGAGCTCTCAAGAAGGCGACGGCGGACGTAGAGCGCGAGGTCGCGGTCTGGATCGCGGTGTTGGCGCGGTGTTTCGAACTGCAAGACGAGTTCAAGATTCTCGAACTCGACCATGTACTTGCGACCGCACCAGACAAGTTCGATGGCCATCGCCAAGGTGTTGTCAAGGCAAGCGAGACCCGGCGGCACCTCGTTCTTCAGCGAACAACGCAACTGATGGGGCGGCTCGACGCGGCCGGCGGCATCGCGCGAGAGAGCATGCTTCTCCACGCCAAGGCCGCCCGCGCCGTAGTCGAGTCACTGAACTCCACCGGCATGCTCGTCGACGAATTCCACTCCCCTCTTGGGATCGAGAGCGGTCGCAAGGTCCTCTCAAGCCCAAGCTGGCGAGAGGCACTCCGTGATCCCCAGCAGCGCAAGGTTGCAGGCGTCGAGATCGGGCAGAAGGCGGCGATCGCAGGCGGCACTCTTGTTGCGGCGGCGGGCACCATCGCTATGGCGAGGAACAACAACTCTAATGGCAGTCCCGGGTAGGGAGGCCCGGAGCAGAGGGTCCATACGGGCACGATCGTGCCGTCGGTGTCGCTCGTTGGTCTTCCTCGGTGACTAGTCCCACGATATCGAGATTGCGTCGCGCAAGGCCTCTGCAGGATCTTTCAACTTTAGGACGGGCTCCCTCCTGACCTGCACAAACGCTTCCTGACGGGGGCGCCCGTCCTTGGGACGGGCCCCCTTAGGACGGGCGATAATTGGTGCCCCCCTGGGTGCAGCGTGGTCGGCATGGACCACTCAACCGCCACCACGCGCTGGTCTCCTCAGCTCGTACGCGACTTGGCCGCGCCCGGTGCCTCGCCGGCATCCGCGGCGCGCGACCTGGCTGCGCACGGCATTCCGGTCTTCCCATGTGTGCCGGGCGAGAAGCGCCCTCTGACGGCGCATGGATTCCACGACGCCACCTCCGACCCGGGCACCGTGTCCCGATGGTGGTCGGAGTGGCCAACGGCGAACCTCGGGATCCCCACCGGCGCTGCGTCCGGCATCGATGTGGTGGACGTCGACCTTCACGCTGGAGGCTCGGGCTTCGGCGCCTTCGAGAAGGCCCAGCACGCCGGCCTCGTCTCTGACTGGGCATGGCAGGTCAGAACTCCGTCGGGCGGCCTCCACGCCTACTTCCTGCGTTGGCACGGTCAGGAGCACCGGTCATGGCAACTGCCTGGGCATCACCTCGACTTCCGAGGAGACGGCGGGTACGTCATCGCGCCACCCTCGCGAGTCGTCGTGGCCGACGGCAGTGAGCGCGGGTACGAACTGGTCGCTCTCGCGTCCCATCAGCCTCGCTCCATCGATGGCACTGCACTGCGGAACTT
>CAZWZC010000191.1:0-3095 GCA_964638755.1 uncultured Aeromicrobium sp.
AGCGAGAGCTCCTGCCCGTTGAGGCCGCGCAGCTTCCGGGATTCGGCAAGCCAACTGCGTTCCCAGGAGAACAATTCGATGTCCGGGGTCAGCATCTCCAAGAGCGCAGAACTCTTATCCTCAAAAGACTGAACATACAGAACAAAGTCGGCGCTAGTGGTGAATGCTTCGCGCACTTCGGGCTTGGCAAGGTGCATCCTGAATGATTCTGCCGTCACCGCCCGACACAGCGCGGCGGTCGGAACATGGCGCGCGATTCGCGGCAGATAGGCACGTGCCTGTTTCTGAAGCCTGCTAAGAACCAGCGCAGGATCAGCGACCGTCGCACGCAGTCTGCGAGCGTGGCTCCGTTGCGCGTTGTCGAGCGTGCCATCTGACTCAATCTTCTCGATCATCGACAGCACTTGAACGGACGTCAAGGCGTTTGCTGTCATCTGCCCACGGTATTGCACGTGACAGGCTCGCGGAGTCGTATCCAACCCTGACCGAGGGGCCGGCAGGTTCCAGTGCGTCTAGCTGAAGGCAAAGCGAAAAAGGGTGGCTTGACTGGCTGGCACGCGATCGGCCGACACCGTCGTCCTTATCGGTCGACAGCCGAGAGATGCGGGTTTCCTAATGTTGCGGACAACTACGACGGGTTACAAGAAGCTAATCTGACCCGCCGCTGCCCGTGTGATTGTCACGGTGGTGCCTTGAAGGGTGAAGTCGAGCAGCAGACCGCTGTCGAGCACTGCTGCGACGCCGGCGTGATCACGCGCCACAATCACCCCGAGGACCGAGCGATCTTCGGCCAGGATCCTGAGCTCATCTCCGTCGTTCGAGACGACTACAGTCACCAGCACCGGGTCAGGGAACTCGCCGCCCTCGAGCCGAACCTGAGCAGTGACAGCGCCATTTGCCATCATCTCGGCCAGCTTGTGTCGGTCTCGGCCCTGGACGTACTGGAGCAGGTCGAGAACATCCGTCGGGGTCGCTCCGAAGTCGGTGCGCCACCCCTGGATGTGCCGCTCGCTCAAGTAGCCGCGCAAACCTTCTTCATCCCATCCAGCATCCCTAGCCGCGCGGCCCAGATGCTGCGCCAGCGTCCGGGACTTCACGTCGCGAACGAGCAAATCGATCGCGAGGGGCGTGTCGACACCGTAACGCAGATGGGCAGCAGTGTTCGCGTACAGCCGCACGGGGCTCAGCCGCGACAGCAGGATGTCGTTGGCCTGGGCGACGACGAGACCGACGGTCCACGACAGGTAGTGCTGGACCCCTTCGCTGATCCCGTCGACCATCTGCTCGAGTCGAAACGCCGAGTCTTGCACCGCGGTGAGGTGGGTGTTGGCCAGTTCGGTGAGCATTCGTCCTGCGATCCAGGCACGAATCATGGCGTCTGTGTCGACGTCGATGTCCGCGCCTCTGGGCGACTTTCTGAAGCGCCAGTACGTCTTGGCCTCTGGTAGCTTCAGGAGCTGGTTGTACACGGCTTGGCTGGTGAGGACATCGAGTGTTTCCTCGAGTGTTAGCTCATCGAGGCCACCCAGTTGTTGCACATGGTCGGCGAGATCCTCGGCGATCGTCTCGATCACGGCAGCTGATGCCAGGCTGGCTCCGGACTGTGCCCAGCGTCGACGTGACGCAGGTGGTGTCTGCTCGTACTGGCTCGCGACGAGTTCGGCGAGTGCCAGCCACCGCTCCTTGAGGTCATCGGGGAGCTGGGTGAATGCGAACAGGCGCCCTACGACGTCGCGCCAAGTTCGGGTGCTCGCGAGGTCGGGCACGTGCTCCATGACGTGGAGGATGAACCACACGTAGTTGACGAACCCGCCGGCCTCCTGGTCAGGGGTCAGCCGCAGGATCGCGTCTTGTGTCTGTGCCACGAGCGCCTCGGCTTCAGCGAGAGCTTCGAGAGCGGGCGGCTTGGCTACGGTCGAGCGGACCTCTAGTTCGTCGGGGCCGGGGGTGAGCCGGTCGAAATCACTGTCGGTCAGGCTCTTCTGCAGAGCCAGCACGATCCAGCCTTCAGACTCCTTGCCGGCGCGGCCGGCACGGCCGACGGCATTGAGAAGTTGGGCGGCACTCATTCGGAACGCCGGGTCCTGACCCTCGTACTCGGTGGTCGCGATGACGACGGTGCGGACGGGCAGGTTCACGCCATCAGTCAGGGTGCTGGTTGCAACGACGGCCTTGATCGTTTCGCTGCGGATCGCGTCCTCGACAGCTTCTTGTACCTCGACGGGCAACCCGGCGTGGTGGTAGGCCACGCCCTTGCGGACCGTGCCGACGAGGGGATGATCATCGCCGAGGCGTGCGGCGAGGGCGTCGGCAAGGCCTTGGGAGCGCGGGTCTTCCTCGAGCTCGTCGGCCATGACCTTCGCGGCGTCGCGTGCGGTGGCTCGCTGGGAGACGACCATGAGGAGACTGCCGGCACGGAGCAGCAGCGTGGCTGTCTTGGCAGTTGTGGAGTAGGCGGTGGAGGTGTTGCCCTTCCCCGTGATGCGCTTGTTGTCTGGGCCGACGACCAGCTGACCGATGGGGGTGTCTTTGCTGGTGGCCAGGTGCCGCTCGGTGGCACTGGTTGGGCGGACCGCGAGGTGGGCACGCAGGTCGTACCGGGTCTTGATCTTGCCGCCGCGGCGAATAGCTGGGATGTCGGTGCGGCTCTCCTCGATCTTCTCGGTGCTCATGAGGACGTGCAGCCGTCTTGGCGCTCTCCACTCGTCGGTGAACAGCACTTCTGCCTGTCCGGTGGAGGTCCACGCGGCGAGGGATGCGGCGTTGCCCATCACGCCGGAGAGGAGGATGAGTCGCGCGCCGCTGGCGTCGAGCAGCGACAGCAGTCCTTCGAGCAGCAGTCCGCGGCCCCCGGACTCGGCGATGAGGTGGACTTCGTCGATGATGAACAGGCTGAACCGGCTCAGGACTTCCTGTGGGTTCTGCCGCAGCGCGTTCATGAGTCGCTCTGGCGTCATGACCTCGACCTGCGGCAGCTGCTCGGCACCGTCCTCGCCGTCGGTGGTGTCGTCGCCGACGAGGTTCTGGGCGCCGAAGCCGTCGGGGAGGTCTGCGCCGAGGCGTCGGTCGAGGTAACGCAGGCGGGGTCGGAGTCC
>CAZWZC010000192.1:0-2998 GCA_964638755.1 uncultured Aeromicrobium sp.
CTGATGCAATGCGTCGGCATGAACGACCCCGTCAAGGATCCGAAATAGTTCGTTGTGAGCTGAGGCAAATTCTGGATCGGATGCCCGAGCCTCGCGAAGGAGGTCGTTGCGAACTACGCCTTCACACGCCCAACGGTCCGCCGAAGCCGCTAGGCGGCGAACCCGTTCAAGAGATCCCAGGGGTGTCGCCCTAGCGTAAGCCTCAAACTTGGAAGGTTCGTCTAGTTCGCTGTTGACGACATTAAGAATCGGTTCCAGCCAGAATAGATGACCCATGCTACGGAGAACGTCTTCGCGTGCTCGTGTCTCCAGCCGTTCGATAGCGGGATAGAATCGCTGGAGGACTTCAAACGCACGGTCCGGTTCAGGTATGAGTATCGTGATCACGTTAGATATCACCGAGCCCAAGGCGGTAGGCCCGACGCTCCTATAGAGCTCTTCTGGGTCTGCGGTGATCACTCGATCCAAAATCCGGGCGGGGTACGCCCGACCTATGGCTTGCAGGACGCCGCAGATGGAGACGCTCAACGAATATTCCGTCGTTAGGCCGTCGCCGATTGCGCGGTGGCATAGTCGCTCCAACTCGTCAGGGTCTACGTCGTGATGTTTGCCGGTGCTGATCACGCCCAGCGCTTCTCGCCATCGCAGCACGGAGACGAGTATTCCGGCACACTGGGCTTCTGACGCCCAGCCATAATTCCCCAATGCGGCTCGAAGATGACGTTCGCTTTCGGCCAAGAATTCGTGCGGCAGTTTACCTCTCTGACCTGTAGCTAGCAGCCGCTTGAATACCAGGTCATCTGCGGCTCGATTGCGCCACTGATGAGCTAGTGCCGGGTACGCGGCGACGGATTCGATCGCCATGAATGGAGCGGCGAGCAGATTTCCAGCTCGAAAGCGGGCATCAGATCGTGCTGCGGGGTCACGACTTGATTCTGCGATACGTTCCAACTCACGAGAAGCGTCGATGCCTTTGTCGAGCGCCGCCCAGTCGGCGGCGACCGTCAGCTTTTGTGTTGACACGTCGCAAATTCCGGTAAGCGCAATCTGCCGAAGTTCCGTCGAAGCGATACCTCGTTCTTCTTGGCCGCCGATGGCGGCAAGCAATAGCTCAAGCAGCACAAGCGAATCGCTAGCCCGATCGCGATGAACTGATTCGAGTGCGACGTGCGAGGCCCGGGTGGCGACAGCACTGGTGACGCAGAGTTCGCCGGCCAAAGCTGCGATGTGGAGAACATTCGTTCCCTGCGCAATATCGACCACGCGGTCAACCGCTTGCCATGTCGAGATTAGAAGCTCGACTGCCCTGTCGTCTTGTTCAGCCTCACTTCGAGATGTGATGTTTGCCTCCCAACTTCAGCGCCGGATCCATGCGCCGCAATCTAGTGCGGCGAACCTTATTGTACTGGTTGTGACGGCACCCTTCTGAAGTCCGCGCAGAGGCCTAGGTGGATCGAGGCCGCTTGGTTGCAGCGACCTTACATCAGTCCAGCAATGAGTATATTGGTCGTGCAATTCACGGCCCCCTTACCAGACCTACGCCCGCCTCCGCTCTGAGATGTCTCGCTCCAATGGTGTTGATGTGCGATGTCTCATCGTCAAAACGCCGTCCGGGTGACCTGCAGTTCGCAGACAAAGCGCACGCGTCGCGCAAGGAACCACCAATGGAAGTTGGGCAGCGAGCTGACTCTCGCCTATTCGGGGCGCTCCTGACGTTCGTGTGGGCCTGATTTCGGGCTGACGAGTGGCGGTTCCGTTGGTGGGAGCGGGCTGTGGGGTTGTGAGGTGCGAGGTTCAGAAGGTCGGTGTGACGCGCACGGGTGGGCCGGTCAGGATTTGGGGTGTCTAGACCTAAACCTCGAACGGAGATCACCCGTGCGCGTCACCACAGTATTCAACCGTCTGATGGGCCTGCCCGCCACCCGAGTCAGGGCCGTCAACTTTCAACCCGACCAGATCACCGTCACTGTCCGGCTCACCCGGCAGAAGCTCGAGTGTCCCGACTGCAAGTACTCGACCCGGGCGTCCTATGACCAGCGACCCAAGCCATCGCGTTGGCGTCACCTCGACATGTGCGGACGGCTGGTGGTCATCGAGTGCTCGCTCCGACGGGTTCGTTGCCCCAACCACGGGGTCCGACTCGAGGCCGTCCCGTTCGCCCGGCCCGGCACCAGGGTCACTCGCGACGTCGAGAACCTGGTGGTGTGGTGCGCCAAAACGATGGACTGGACCGCTACGTCGGTGCTGTGTCGGGTGTCGTGGCGGACCGTCAATCGGATTATCGAACGTGTCGTGCCCACGACCGCCGACCTCTCACGGATCGAGGGGATCGTCCGTATTGGTGTCGATGAGATCTCGTGGAAACGCGGCCACAAATATCTGACCCTCGTCGTCGACCACGACACCGGCCAGGTGATCTGGGGCGCGAAGGGCCGCAGGGCGGTCACCCTGGAGGCGTTCTTCGAACAGCTCGGCCCCGACAAGACCGCCCAGCTGGAAGCGATCTCGATGGACTTCGGTGCCCCGTATGCGAAAGCCACCCGTGAGAACGCCCCGAACGCGGCGATCTGTTTGGACCCGTTCCACGCGGTTGCGATGGCCACGAAAGCTCTCGATGACACCCGGCGGGATCAGTGGCGTGAGATGCGCAAGGTCGACCCCGACGCGGCGAAGACGTTCAAGGGCACCAGGTTCGTGCTGTTGAAAAACCCCGAGAAGCTCACCGACACACAGACCGTCCAGATCGCTGCGATCAAACGGGCCGGCGGGAGGATCTGGCGGGCATACAAGCTCAAAGAAGGCCTGCGCGGGATCTACGCCGACCACACCCTCGGCTTCGACGAATCGGTGCTGCTCCTCGAACGGTGGATCGCCTGGGCCCAACGCTCCCGGCTTCCAGCGTTCGTCCGGTTGGCCCGCACCCTCCGCCTGCGGTTCAAAGAAGTCACCAACGCCTGGTTCTACGGGATCACCAACGCCCGCAACGAAGGCACCCACT
>CAZWZC010000193.1:0-2962 GCA_964638755.1 uncultured Aeromicrobium sp.
GACTAGGAGCGAGGAACGATGAACTCGACAGTCTGTTCGCAGCGCTGCAGGCGCGGGCGTTTTCGGGCAGGCTGTAGACCATGCCGGTCGAGATGGGGATGTGGCGGATCGACGGGGACACGCCCAAGCGCCTGAGCGCTGCCACGCTGCCGTCCGAAGCCACCCTGGAGTCCTATCTCGACCGCGACCCATCCCTGCTCGGTGACCGCCTCCTGGTCATCGGCCGCCAGGTCCGCACTCCGCACGGCAAGCTCATCGACTTGCTCGCCGTTGACGCCGAAGGCAACCTCCACGTCCTGGAACTCAAGCGCGACAAGACACCGCGAGATGTCGTGGCCCAGGTCCTCGATTACGGCACGTGGGTGAGCACGCTCGACCGCGACACCATCATCGACCTGGCAGTCCAACACCTTGACGCCCCCTTCGAGTCCGCCTTTGAGGACGTCTTCGGCGCGCCACCCCCAGATGAACTCAACTCCGCCCTCCAGCTGACCATCGTCGCGACCGACCTCGACCCCGGCTCCGAGCGCATCGTCACCTACCTGCGCACCTTCGGCGTCCCGGTCAACGCAGTCTTCTTCAGCTACCTCGAAGACGACGGCCGTCGCTATCTCGCCCGCACCTGGCTCGCCCGGGACGACGAGTCCGAGGCGGGCGGCACGGCATACGGCAAAGGCGCGAAGCGCAAGCGCGCGGACTGGAACGGACGCGACTGGTTCGTTTCCTTCGGGCCGTACGCCGGTGGGCGGCAGTGGGAGGACGGGCGGAGGTACGGCTTCGTGTCCGCAGGCGGCGACGCCTGGTATTCGCGGACGCTGCGCAACGTGCCCGTGGGCGGGCGGGTCAACGTCTACATCCCGCAAGAGGGGTATGTGGCGGTGGGCGAGACCATTGCGCCGGCACAGCGATTCGACGAGGCGACCGTGATCGTCGATGGTCACGAGGTCCCGCTGGCGCAGCAGAAGCTCGTCGGGGGATATCGGCACGCCGAGCCGGGGCAGTCGGAGTCTGATGACGTCGCCGAGTGGGTGATCCCCGTGCGGTGGATCGCGTCGAGCCCGAGGTCAGCGGCATACCGGGAGAAGGGCTTGTTCGCCAACCAGAACAGTGCCTGCAAGCTCCGCCAGGAGTTCACCCTTGAGCGCCTCGCCCAACATTTCCACCTCGATGACAATGTGGGCTGATATGTGTGCGGCACCAGTCCGTGCCCGCGAACGAGCCGGTGCGCGGTACATGCCCCTGGGGGTCAGACACGTGGGACAAGCCGCGAGAGTGCAAAACAGAGTGACACTTTTGGCGGTCTACAGTGGCACTCGTCAACGCGCAGTGTCACTCTGGGCGGGATTGGCGGATGGTCCGTCGACGCTCATGGACCTGCACACGGCCACTGGACTGAGCCCCAGTCAGATCCGCTACGCCTTGACCAAACTCGTCGACGACGGCTGGGTCGAGGCTGATGGCGGCTGGGGTCGCAGGGGCACCACCTACGGGCGACGGGTGCCCTCATGACGAGCAACTTCGACTTCGTGCCTGCCGAGTGGGGGTCGACTCGCGCTGACGCCGTCCGCGCGGAGTCCTACGGCCGATCTGACCCCCGATCGAGCGTCTTCTATGCCCGTCGGGTCGTCGAGCAGGTCGTCGTGCGGATCTTCGACCTCGAGAGACTGTCCGTCCCCTACAAGTCGGACCTTGCGGCCCGGCTCGGCGACAGCAGCTTCCGGGCGGCGGTCGGCCCGGAGGTCACCGCCAAGGCCGACGCGATCCGCAAGGTCGGCAATGTCGGCGTGCACGAGCAGCGCGCCATCACTCCCCAAACTGCGCTCAACGTCCTGCGGCAACTCCACGACATCCTCACCTGGGCCGCCTACACCTACTCGACCGCCCCCGACGCGGTGCCGACGGGCACGGCATACAACCCCGCTTTGATCCCGGCGCCCGTCGAGACCGGCACCCAACCGCCGCTTTCGACCGCGGAACTCCAGCGCTTGCTCGCGACCTTCGAGGAGAAGGATGCGGCGCTGGAGGCGGCGAAGGCGACCAGCGCCGCCCTCCAGGCAGAACTCGACCGCACCCGGGCACTCGTTGCGGCCGCCCAAGCGGCAAAGGCCCCGCGCGCGATGACCTTCGACGGGGACGAAGCAGCCACGCGCGAGCTGTTCATCGACGCCGACCTGCTCGAAGCCGGCTGGCGACTCACCGAGGCGCGTGACCGCGAATACCCCGTCACTGGGATGCCCAACGCGCACGGCACGGGATTCGTGGATTACGTCCTCTGGGGCGACGACGGGCTGCCGGTCGCGGTCATCGAAGCCAAGCGTTCCCGTCGCGACGCCGCGGTCGGTCAGCAGCAGGCCAAGCTGTATGCCGATTGCCTCCAGGCGATGACCGGTCGCCGCCCGGTGATCCTGTGGTCCAACGGCTACGACCACTGGCTGTGGGATGACGCGGCCGGCTATCCGCCGCGACGGATTGCCGGGTTCTTCACCAAGGATGAGCTCGAGCTCATGATCCAGCGACGGCAGACGCGCCTGTGCGAGCCGTGGGTGAGTCCTTCGAAGCCAAGCGCCGTGAGGCCCTGCTCGTGATGGCAACTGGGTCGGGCAAGACGCGCACGGCCATTGCGCTCGCCGATCAGCTGATGAAGCGTGGCTGGGTCAAGCGAGTGCTCTTCCTCGCTGACCGGCAGGCGCTCGTCGGGCAGGCAGTGGCTGCCTTCACCGCGTTCGCACCGCAAACCAAGCCGGTCAATCTCCTGTCGGAGAAGGACAAGAGCGGCCGAGTCCTAGTGTCGACCTATCAAACGATGATGGGGCTCATCAACGCGACCGACAGCGGTGGCGGGCGACGGTTTGGACCCGGCTACTTCGACCTCATCATCATCGACGAGGCACATCGGTCGGTCTACGCGAAGTACAAGGCGATCTTCGACTGGTTTGACGCTCTCCTCGTCGGTCTCACGGCC
>CAZWZC010000194.1:0-2962 GCA_964638755.1 uncultured Aeromicrobium sp.
ATCAGGGCAGCCGCAGACGTTCCATGTGTAGGTAACAAAATGCACCCAGGTCTCCCGAAGAGCTCCAACCCCGACTGAGAGAAGCTTCACATGTCAGACACCTTGTTTCGGGCCGTCCCGTTCTCTGTTCGTCAGCTCGTCGACAACATCAAGAGGGGTGACGTCGCGTTGC
Organism: uncultured Aeromicrobium sp.; assembly: GCA_964638755.1. GTDB lineage: Bacteria > Actinomycetota > Actinomycetes > Propionibacteriales > Nocardioidaceae > Aeromicrobium. The sequence continues at coordinate 173 of CAZWZC010000194.1, forward strand.
CCGACATTCAGCGACCATTCGTCTGGCAGAACCGCAAGGTGCGCGACCTGTTCGATTCGATGGTGAAGGGTTTCCCCGTTGGCTACCTGCTTTTCTGGGCAACGGGTGCGGACAACGGGGTTCGCCAGATCGGTACGGACACCAAGGACGAGAAGGTCGCCCGGTGGCTGATCGTCGACGGCCAACAACGCCTCACCAGTCTTTACTCCGTTCTCACCGGCACGTCCGTCGTGCGAGAGGACTACAGCCAGTCGCGGATCCGCATCGCTTTCCGGCCTCACGACTGCACGTTCGAGGTGACCGACGCTGCCATCGAGAAGAACCCCGAGTTCCTGGCGGACATCACTCCGCTGTTCGATGACTACAAGAAGACCGTCCGCACATACCTAGACCGGTTGGAGGAGGCCCGCGGTGAACTCGACGAAGCCGAGCGAGATCGGCTGGACGATCAGTTCGATCGTGTCCGCGACGTCGGCGCGTATCCATTCCAGGTGATCGAACTGGACGCCGCGATGGACGAGGAGCAAGTGGCCGACGTCTTCGTGCGCATCAACTCCGAGGGCGTTCCGCTGAACCAGGCCGACTTCATCCTCACGCTGATGAGTGTCTTCCGCGACACGGCACGCCGGCAGCTCGAGGACTTCGCCCGAACAGCGAAGCAACCCACGATCAGTCATGCCAGCCCGTTCAACTGGTACCTGCAGCCGCAGCCCGACCAATTGCTCCGCGTTGCAATCGCTGTCGCCTTCCGTCGTGCAGTGCTCAAGCATGCGTACACCATGCTGCGCGGCAAGTCGCTTGAGTCCGGCCTGTTCTCCGCAGAGCAGCGTGATGCTCAGTTCGATCGGCTGCAGAAGGCACAGGACCACGTGTTGAACCTTGTGCACTGGCACGAGTTCTTGCAGTGCATCGAGCGGGCCGGCTTCCGCAGTTCGAAGATGTTGTCCGGCACTAACGCTGTGCTCTACACGTACGCGCTGTGGCTGATCGGGCGGACCGAGTACAGCGTGCCGCTGGACCAACTCCGTGAAGTGATCGCACGTTGGTTCTTCATGGCTCACACCACGGCCAGATACTCCGGCTCGTTCGAGACCACTTTCGAGTCCGACCTTGGCCGACTGGCCAGCCTGGCCCCCGGCGACTCCGCAGGGTTCATCGATGCGCTCGACCGGATCGTCAACGACCGGCTGACCAGCGACTACTGGACCATTGGCCTTCCGAACGAGCTGGCCACCTCAGCCTCCAAGTCTCCGGCGCTCATGGCGTACCTCGCGGCGCTGAACATCCACGACGCCGATGTGCTGCTGTCCACGACGAAGGTCCGGTCTCGACTCGACCCCGCGATCTCCCTCAAGAAGGGGATCGAGCGGCACCACATCTTCCCGAGGAACTACCTGAAGCAACGCAAGGTGACCGATCTGAAGCGGATCAATCAGATCGCCAACTACGCAATGGTCGAGTGGTCCGACAACATCAAGATCTCCGATCTACCGCCGGGTGAATACTGGCCTCAGCAGATCGCTGGTAAAGGCTTCGATGACGCACGCCTTGCGACTCAACGCGACCTCCACGCCCTCCCCGACGGCTGGGAAGAGATGGAGTACGACACGTTCCTGCAGGTTCGCCGCAAGCTCATGGCCGATGTTGTGAAGCGCGCATTCGATCTGCTCCGCTCGCACAGTTACACAACGCCTGTTGATGTGGCGCCGGCGGAAGCTGTCATCGACAGCTCGGCCGCGCAGGCCGACAACGTACTGTCCGCCCTCCTCGACAACGACCTCATCCAGCCTGGCGTCGAACTGATTGCTGAGACCGCTGATGGCGAGATCGTCGCGAGCGTTCTACCCGACGGTCGACTCCACTATGAGGACGAGACTTTCGCAAGCTTGATCGAGCTCAGTGACGCTGTGGGCCTTCAAGAATCGCCATGGCAGGCATGGTCCGCAGACCTTGCAGACGGTCGAGTTCGTCTAGCGGTTCTTCGCGAGCTTCTGGCGTGAGCGGCCGGAACGGCCCCTTCATCTCAACCGCCCCTCACTCGCTCTTCGTGTTGGCGTTCAGTCGCAAAGCGACGCCAACAACGTCGCATCGGGCGCGATCGAACGATCAGGTCTGCGCTGCTGAGCGAGGGCACGGCGGATGTCTTCTAGAACTGACGATCGCCGTTTGAGACTCCTGTGGAGGACCAACGAGGGACTCGACTGCCGGTAGTACACACACGCGCCAAGGAATCGGCGAGCGACGAATACCTCCGGGTGAATAGCCGATTGCAATGAGAGGCTTTCACCGCCTCGTAGGCGGTTGGCTTAGCTGCCGCGCTCCGCGCGCCTCTCGGCTCTGCGTGCGAGTACCCCAGCGAGGCGCTCGGGATCGGATTCTCGCAGAACGGGCTCAGCCGGCCTGTGCCCGTCCTGAGCCAACCGATAGAGCTTCGGATAAGGGTTCAGCTCGGCGATGTCGCGGGCGCCGCGCCGGACCTCCTCGACCATCCGGCGATCGTGCCCCGGGGCGAATGATGCCTTCGTCGCCTCGCCGCACCCGCATACGCACAAAGGCTTGATCACCCCGCAGACCGTACCCGAGTTGGGGTTAACTGCCGGGCGGTTCAACCTTCGGCGGCCGGCTCCGGCTCGTCGCTGCCGTACGTGCCGAGGATGTTGCTCAACCACGCGGCCGGATCTTCGGCCTCGTCGTAGACGTACGGCGGAGCCTCGTAGTCGGGGGCGTGCATGTCAAACTCGCGGTAGCGCATCATGCCGGTACCGGCCGGGATGAGCTTGCCGATGATGA
>CAZWZC010000195.1:0-2941 GCA_964638755.1 uncultured Aeromicrobium sp.
GAGCACTGACGGCACCGACTCGGGCAGGGTCGCCTGGGGCGCGCGGTCCCATGACAGGGTCGCGATGCCCGAGTGTTGCGGGAGCACGTCTGCCAACGATCCGGCGCTCAGCCGACCACGCGTCGCATCGAGGTCGTGCCACCTCAGACCCTCGGCACGCTCAGAGCCGAGTACGAGGTCGAGGCCACCGCCGAGCGGATCGGCGTCGAACAGCAACGTACGCAGTCCGCGACGGCTGCCGCTGATCGCCAACGAGGCAGCCAGCGTCGACGCACCGACGCCTCCCGAACCCCCGACGACGCTGACCAGACAGGCCTCGCCCCGACCATCGAGTGCCGATGCCAATGCCTCGAGGATGCGGTCTTCCTCGATCGGCGCGAAGATACCCTCGGCGCCGAGCTGCACCGCCGACGCCCACCAGCGTGCGGGATCGGCCGACACCAGCAGCACGTGTTCACGCCGCGGCAGTTCGGCCTGGGCAAGACGCTCGGCGAGGTCGTCGCCGACGATCACCGCTGACGCTCGGCGCCACGATCGGCGGGCGCCCGTCACATCCGTTGCAACCTCGGGGGTGACGCCGACGGCCGCGCACCAACGGAGCGCATCGTCGAGCAGGTGCTCGTCAGCGGTGACGATCAAGGGCAAGTCAGGGTCGGTCATACGGCCAGCGTGGTGGCCCTTGGTGCCGTACGTGCGACTCAGCGAAACCCGTGTGCAGGAGGGGCCAGAGGAGCATGCCTGTGGAAACCGCCTCCACTATTCAGTTGTCGCGGCCGTCTGTGGTTGGGTATTCGCATGCCAGGACCCATGAGGGAGAAGTTCAAGAACAACAGCCGCAGAGCCATCATGCGCGTCGGCCGGCTGGGTGGCGACCGTCTGCAGCGCAAGGCTGAGACCCTCAACCGCTTCACGACGATGGGCACATGGGCCGGATCAGTTGAAGGCGGTATCCCCAAGCACTGGCATGATCGGTATGACCTGTTCCGCGAGGCGCTCAAGCACGTCAATGGTGAGTCGCCGCTCTATCTCGAATTCGGCGTCTACAAGGGCGACACCCTGCGCTGGTGGTGCGAGAACCTGCCGTCCCCTATGGCCAATTTCGTCGGTTTTGACTCCTTCGAAGGACTCCCAGAAGACTGGCACCAGCACGCCAAAGCCGGCCTGTTCGCGCTCGAGACCATACCCGAACCCCCTGACCCCCGAGCGTCCTTCGAGGTTGGCTGGTTCGACCAGACCGTGCCCACCTTCAGGCTGCCCGCTCACGATCAGCTGATCGTCAACATTGACTCTGATTTGTACTCTTCAGCAGTACTGGTACTTGCTGAGATGGAGCCACACCTCGTGCCCGGCACTCTGATCTACTTCGACGAGCTCAGCGACATCAACCACGAGTTGAAGGCGTGGCGAGAGTTCCTCGAGCGCTCCTCGCTCAAGGTCGAGGCCCTCGGCATGGCCACAGGCGGCACCAACTGGCTGTTTCGGGTCGTCGCCTGACCCGCTGCTACAGAAATCAAGCGCCACGACGCCTATCCTGAGGGGGTGAGCTCCCGATCTGCGGCGTTCTTCGACCTGGACAAGACGATCATTGCCAAGTCGAGCACCCTCGCCTTCAGCAAGCCGTTCTTCGAGGGCGGCCTGCTCAGCCGACGTGCCGTGTTGCGCAGCGCGTACGCGCAGTTCATGTTTTCCGTCAGTGGTGCCGACCACGACCAGCTTGAAAAGATGCGCGCCTATCTGACGCAGATGGTCGCCGGTTGGGACGTCGAGGTCGTGCGCCAGTCCGTCAACGAGACTCTGCACTCGATCATCGACCCGATCGTGTTCGACGAGGCCGTCGAGCTCATCGAGCACCATCAGGCCGCCGGCCGCGATGTGGTGATCGTCTCGGCGTCAGGCACCGAGGTGGTCGAACCGATCGGCGAGATGCTCGGCGTCGACCATGTCATCGCCACGACGCTGGTCGAGAAGGATGGTCGCTACACCGGAGACGTCGACTTCTATGCGTACGGGCCCAACAAGGCGAAGGCGATGGAACAGCTCGCCGCTGAGCGTGGCTATGACCTCGCCGAGAGCTACGCCTACTCAGATTCTGAGACCGATGCGCCGATGCTCGCGGCCGTCGGTCATCCGTTCGCCGTCAACCCTGACAAGACGCTGCGCCGGATGGCCGAGGAGAATGGGTGGCCGATCCTGACGTTCGCGCGGCCGGTTGCCCTGCGCCGCCGGCTGGGACTGGAAACCCGGGTCGGCAAGGCCGCGGCACTCGCTGTCGTCGCCGGCGCCGTCAGTGCGATCACAGTTGCGCTGGTGACTCGCCGCAAACGCGTTGCCGCCTGAGTCATACGCGGACGTGCGCTTGTGAATGAAAGGGCAGAACGTTACGTGCGAGTAGGGCTGTTGCCGTTCAGGCCAGCGGCGTACAAAAGGAACAACAACTCCATGCAACCCATAAGCGGCACAGCAGCCCAGTACCCACGCGGCGATCACCCGTCTCAATGGGACAGTTGCTCGCTGATTTCCGTTCCACTCAGGGATTCAAGCGGAAACACGACGACTCAGATCCAGCACGCCTGGTAGCTGAGCATGCTGGCCAGGCGGCGTCCACTCCTTCGGAGTTGGCGCCGCCGCTCTGCCTCAACCGGAGCGCTCGAACGTCCGCAGACGCGCTGCCACTTCATCAGCCACTGCTTGCATGCCGGCTGCCCTGGGGTGGACAACGACTCCGTCGCCATCCTCGACCGCCAAGCCGTTGACCCAGGCGCCGGTTTCCGAGCACATTCCATGACCGCGACCGGCTTTACGCATCGACACAAATTCGATGTCAACCTTGGCGGCTACCTTGCGAAGGCTGTCATCGACGGCCACTTCAACGTCATACGTGCTGCGTTGGTTGGCGACCTTGAAGAGGTCGTTGGGGCAGGCGTCCGGTTCGGGCAGGAGA
>CAZWZC010000196.1:0-2923 GCA_964638755.1 uncultured Aeromicrobium sp.
CAAGGCATCATCGGGACGGAAGTAGCCACCGATGTCGGCGGGCGATCCCTGCACGGCGAGCAACTCCTCGTTGATCTTCTGCTCGCTGGTGGCCAGTGCCTCAGCGATCGCCGCAAACCCGGTCGCGAGCTCAGCGTCCTCGGTCTGCTCGGCCAGCTCCTGCGCCCAGTAGAGCGCGAGATAGAAGTGACTGCCCCGGTTGTCGATCTCGCCGACCTTGCGGCTCGGTGACTTGTTCTCGTTGAGGAAGGTGCCGGTGGCCCGGTCGAGGGTGTCGGCGAGGATCTGTGCGCGGGCGTTGTCGGTCGTCGTGGCCATGTGCTCAAAACTCGAAGCCAGGGCAAGGAACTCGCCGAGACTGTCCCAACGCAGGTGGTTCTCCTTGACCAGCTGTTGCACGTGCTTGGGTGCCGAACCGCCGGCTCCTGTCTCGAACAGTCCGCCACCGTTGATCAGCGGGACAATCGAGAGCATCTTGGCGCTGGTGCCGAGCTCGAGGATCGGGAAAAGGTCCGTGTTGTAGTCACGCAACACATTTCCGGTCACCGAGATCGTGTCCTCACCCTTGCGGATGCGATCGATCGAGAACTGGGTCGCTTCGATGGGCGACATGATCTCGATCTGCAGGCCCTCGGTGTCGTGTTCGGGTAGGTAGGCGTTGACCTTGGCGACCAGGTTGGTGTCATGCGCACGTGTCGGGTCGAGCCAGAACACCGCGGGTGTCGACGAGGCGCGGGCGCGCGTCACGGCGAGTTTTACCCAGTCGCGGATCGGCACATCCTTGGTCTGACAAGCACGCCAGATGTCCCCCGCCTCGACAGCGTGCTCGATGAGCGCCTCTCCGGCGCCGTTCACGAGCTGGACCGTGCCTGTAGTGGGGACCTCAAACGTCTTGTCGTGGCTGCCGTACTCCTCCGCCGCCTGGGCCATGAGACCAACATTCGGGACCGAGCCCATCGTCGTCGGGTCGTACGCCCCGTTGGCGCGGCAGTCATCGATGACGGTCTGATAGACCCCCGCATACGAGCTGTCCGGGATCACGGCGAGCGTGTCTGCTTCGGCGCCGTCGGGTCCCCACATGTGTCCCGACGTACGGATCATGGCCGGCATCGAGGCGTCGACGATCACGTCGCTCGGGACGTGCAGGTTGGTGATGCCCTTGTCGGAGTCGACCATCGCGAGTGGCGGACCGGCGGCGATGCCGGCATCGATCGCTGCCTTGATCTCCGCGCCGTTCGGCAGCGCATCGAGGCCGGCGAGGATCGAACCCAGCCCGTTGCTGGGACTCAGCCCGGCAGCGGCCAGATCGTCGCCGTACTGCGCGAACACATCCGGCAGGAATGCCGTGACGACGTGACCGAAGATGATCGGATCGGAGACCTTCATCATCGTCGCCTTGAGGTGAACCGAGAACAGGACACCATCGGCCCTGGCCCGTTCGATCTGGGCAGCGAGGAACTCATCGAGGGCGGCGGCCCGCATCACGGTGCCGTCCACCACTTCACCGGCGAGTACCGGGAAAGCCTCTTTGAGCACGGTCGTCGCGCCATCGGCTCCGACGAGCTGGATCGTCAGTGCGTCGTCGGCCTCGAGCACGACGGACTTCTCGTTGGCCCGGAAGTCGTCAGCAGTCATCGTGGCAACATTGGTCGCCGAATCTGAGCTCCACGCACCCATGGAGTGCGGGTGCTGGCGGGCGTAGTTCTTGACCGACGCCGGTGCACGACGGTCGGAGTTGCCCTCGCGCAGCACCGGGTTGACGGCACTGCCCTTGACCTTGTCGTACCGCGCGCGCACGTCTATGTCCTCGTCGGACTGCGGATCGTCCGGGAAGTCGGGCAGGGCGTATCCCTGGCTCTGCAGCTCAGCGATCGCAGCCTTCAGCTGCGGCACCGAGGCGCTGATGTTGGGAAGCTTGATGATGTTCGCTCCTGGCGTCTTCGCCAGGTCGCCGAGCTCAGACAGTGCGTCGCCGATCTGCTGCTCAGGGGTCAGGCGATCACCGAACAACGCGATGATGCGGCCGGCCAAGGAGATGTCTCGCGTCTCGACCTCGACGCCAGCCGTGGAGGCATAGGCCTCGATGACGGGCAGGAGGGAGTAGGTGGCGAGCAGCGGCGCCTCGTCGGTGTGGGTGTAGATGATCTTGGCCATGGGGCCAGCCTCCTAGGCACTCAAAAACGTTTTGACATCAAGATATCTCACGCGTCGCCACACCTCGACGACCCCGTATGGCAGCGACCGACGGTCATAGACTCATGCCTGGTCGCAGGGGGCGGCCCACTAATGGAGGAGTCTCAATGGCTACAGCCACCCCAATGTCATCTCGACTCGCAGCCGAGGCGGTCGGCACCTTCGTCCTCGTGCTCGGCGGTGTCGGCAGCGCCGTCCTGGCCGGAAAGGCCATCGGAGTACCCGGCATCGCACTCGCGTTCGGCCTGACGGTGCTGACGATGGTCTTCGCCGTCGGGCACATCTCCGGCGCACACTTCAACCCCGCGGTCACGGTCGGCCTGGCCGCAGCCAGACGGTTCGAGTGGAACACCGTGCTGCCCTACATCGGCGCGCAGATCTGCGGCGGCATCCTGGGTGCCCTGGCGATCTGGGCCATCGGTTCGGGCAATGCCGACTTCGACCGCAAGGCGTCGTTCGCGGGCGCATCGAACGGCTGGGGAGACGTGATCGGCGGCTACTCGCTACTTGCGGTGCTGCTGACCGAAGTCATCTTCACGGCGCTGTTCATCTTCATCATCGCGAGCGTGACGTCGGGCAGGACACCGGACGGGTTTGCCCCGATTGCCATCGGTCTGGGGCTGACCCTGATCCACCTGGTGACGATCCCGATCGACAACACCTCGGTCAACCCGGCACGCTCGATCGCGGCGGCCCTGTTTGCCGGAGGCGACAGTCTCGGCCAGGTATG
>CAZWZC010000197.1:0-2913 GCA_964638755.1 uncultured Aeromicrobium sp.
CCACCACGCTGGGCTCGTCATCGACGAGTTCTCCGACCAGTTGCGGTGGCGTGATGATGGCGATGCCGCGCTGACGGAGCAACTCGCTGTCGAAGTCGCGCACGTTGTAGGTCACCACCGCCGCCGCGCCGATGTGGAGTGCGGTCGCCGCGACATGCCGGTCCTTCGGGTGGTTGTCCATGTCACCGAGGAGGTGCTCGTATCCCTCGACAGATGCGGCCGGGAACGCCCGCCGCATTGCGCCCACGGAGCCCGCCACGAAATGCGCGGGGTCGATGGTGGGGTGGTCGGCGAGCACGTTGCGCGTCATCTCGTCGAGGATCGCTTCCGTCCAGCGCGGCTCGAACACATCGAGGGTCGCAAGCGTGAGCAGCAGATCGCGAATGACGACCGGATAGAGGACGCAGGCATCCAGAACGTAGACCGGCGCCACGATCAGTAGCTCAGCCCGAGTTCCTCGTCGGCCTCAGTCAACTCCCCCAGCGCAGCGAGCTTGGACGCTCGACGCTCGCGATAGGCGAGCACGTCACTCGCCAGCAGCCGACGATGGGTGCCGGCCATGTGAGCCGGCAGCGAACCCTGGTCGATCAGCCGAACGACGTAGGTCCGCGACAGCCCGAGCAGATCGGCCGCCTGCTGCGTCGTCAGTTCCGCATCGGCGGGGATGACGTGGACGGGGACTCCAGTCGCCAGATCGCGCAGCAACGACCGCACTGCACGGTTCGCGTCCTCGGGAAGAACGACCGTCTCGTCACCCACCCGAACACTCACCGACGACCGGTCCGAGTCGAGCGACGCGACGACGACGCGGTCGCGCTCCTCCAGATCGAACACCTCGGCTCGGGTCACGCTCACAGGACCAGTGTCTACCGCAAACGACACAAACACAACTGGATTGGCAAAGGTGACGCTGTCCGCCGTTCTGGTTCAGCTGATCAGATCACGCGGGTGATCGCCCTGCCCGTTGAGGGCGGAGAGGAACATGGCGACGTACAGCAGGAGAGCCGCCTCCTGCGGCGAGACGACCTCGCCTACTCCGCCGTCGCTCCGCAGCCCATGGCTCAGCGTGTTTCGGATGGACGCGCCTTGGCCGTCAACCAGTAGAAGTCGCAGGTTCGCCCAATGAGCCTTGGCGTGGGGCAGAGCATCATGTTCGAGCTCACGAAGCAATGCGTCCAGGTAGGAGATGTTGCCGAGGCTCTTGTAGGCGATCTGAAGAGCGGGGATACGGCGAGCGACTGCAACCGCTCGAATGGACGTCTCCAGTCGGGGCAGGATCACGTGCGCCGCGGCGTCATAGTCCTCGGTGAGGAAGAGCCGGAGTGCGTGAACAAATCGTTCAGCGATCTCGGGCCGAATCATCGGGCCGCTAAAGACGCTCGAGAGACCCTCATCTCCCTCCACCACAGCAGTTGTCAGTGCTTCGACCACGACCAACCCCCACGTCTCCTGACGGTGCCGACTCATCTCCGCGTATGCGAGTTCGTCGAGATTCTTCGATCTCAACGTGTCCGGCGCCACGAAGCCGTGAGCCCGTATCTGCCCGCGATGTCGGCCGACGTTCAGACGATGAGATTCACTGGCCTCGTCTAGACCAGGTGGAGACTGGAGCGGAGACTCTCGGAGAGCAAGCCAGGAGATGCGGGCCAGCAGGTCTGAGTCCACGCCGGCGAGCTCGGCTCGCCACTGCGACTCTGCGTCTCTCGCATCGCTACTTACGTCTTCGGGACTCACGAGAGAGGTCCGTGCGGAGGTCACCTGCCAACCCAAGTCCTGAAGTTCGACGACTAGGTCGCGCGTGAGCATTTCCATCTTCTCTCGCAGCGCCTTGCTCCCGCCTAGCCGCGCAGCTTCAAGCGATGCATCTTCGATTGCTCTCGAAAGTTCTCCGGCCTCCATGACGGGCGGCGACAGATCATGTGGAAATGGCGACGTGGCGACTGCGTGGCGCCGCTCAGCGCAAGCCTCGTCTACCACCCGAACTCGTTCGTCATCCGACTGTGCAGCCACGTAGCGAAGCCGATGAAGCCAAACCGCGCACCCGCGGGGCCATCCGGCCGGCAGTCGACTTCGCGTTCGCCGATCGGCAAGTTCGCAGATCACCGAGATCTCTCGCGCTATCGGCAGGGATTCCCAGCCTGCAACGACTCCGTAGAGGTACATCAAGCCTGATGCCATCTCGAAATCGGCGGAGACGTCCGACTCGTATGCACCAATCACCATCTGGAATGCGCTGTCCGCCGCTGCGCGTCGTAGCGCCGACAAGACCTCATCGTTCCGCGTCAGGGCAGCCAGTTCACAGCCCGACCATGCAGAAGCGAGCCGGTCGATGGGATATGGCGAAGCCTCGGCGACAAGTCGAGTCGATGCGAGGCAGTCGGCCAGGCATCCGGATCGATGGTCGGGAAGTGTCCACCAAATGAGCTCGTTGGCGCGGCTTCGCAGCAGCGGCGAACTGATCAGTGGAGCGACCGAGACGAGCCGCTCCGCAGCAGCTGCTATCTGAAGTTGGTCTTCAACCAAGTACTGCCACGGTGAGCGCGTACGAACGGGTAGCTCAGCGAGCGGGAGATGCTGGGCAAAATGGAGGCCCAAGGGCGAGCCTCGAAGCGCCAGCAGGAGATCATCTACGAGCTGCTCGCCGGTCATGCGCGCAAGTGCCTCAGCGATGCCTCGGCTCGTCTGTCTCCCCTCTAGCTGCCCTTCGAGTTCTTCGGCGTTCATTCGTTCATTGTCTCAGCCGATGAAGCCAACTCACTCTGATCGACCCTGAGAATGCCGCACTCCCCGCGCCGAACACATCGGTCATTGCCCTGCGTTCGGATCACCCGCCGCGGCGCGTGAGGCGACGTGGGCCACGAACGCAGCGACCACCTCGCGTGAGTTCGACGGCTTGATTTGGCCCCGGGGCGA
>CAZWZC010000198.1:0-2906 GCA_964638755.1 uncultured Aeromicrobium sp.
CTAGGACGCCGCCCTTTCACGGCGGTAGCACGGGTTCGAATCCCGTTGGGGGTACCACTCAAAAAGACCTCTTGACCTGCAGCGATGCGAGTTGGGAGGTCCTTCACATTCCGACTCATATGATGCTCGGGCAACACTGGGGCAACAGCAGGCAACGCGTGGATCGCGATGGACGCTGCCTGGCGACTGTTGGTGCGAGCCAAATCCATGGCGTCGGCAACCTCGTCGAGACGGTTTTCGAACAGGTGACCATAGGTGTCGAGGGTCATCGCAGCGGAGCCGTGGCCGAGCATCTGCTGAACAACCTTGATGTCGGCACCGGACGCGATAGCGAGCGACGCGGCCGTGTGACGCAGCTCGTGCGGGTAGAGGTCGGGCATGCCGATCTGCTCCGCAGCCGGCCTGAACGCTTTGCGGAAGGTCGACACCCGCAACGCCTCACCACCCCGGATGCCGCCGAACACAAGGTCTTCGGGATCCTTGCCCGTGATGTGCTTCGCGAGGTCATCGACCAGGAACCGAGGGATCGGCACCTCCCGGCGCTGATGCGTCTTGGTAGTGCCCCACACCATCCCCAGACCTTGGACCGGGGTCACCGACTCGGCGATGACGGCACGACGCTTGGCGAGGTCTATTCGGCCGACTCGAAGCGCGGCCATCTCGCCGAACCGCACCCCGGTGTAGGCAAGGAACAGCACGACGAGCCTGTACATCTCGTTGGTGCGTTCGTCGAGCGCCCGATGTTTGCTGACCTCAGCGGGAAAGCCGCAGGCGTACGCGAGAGAATCAACCTGTCCATGGGTCAGGTATCGCCTCTCGTGCTTGACCGGACGCGGAAGGTTGATCTGGGCAGCGACGTTGCGGCTCAGACGCCCGTCCTTGACCGCCATATCGAGCATCAGCGAGAGCACCCGATAGATCTTGCGCACTGACGACGGCGACTGGGTTCTGGTCAGACTGGTCACCCAAGCTTGGACGTCTGCGTGTGATACAGCCGAGAGACGGACGTGCCTCCATGTGGGCTGGATGTGCTTGCGTACAACTCCTTCATAGCGCTCTCGTGTCGTGGGCTTGAGCTGCGTCTGGCCATCGAGCCAAAGTGGGGCCCAATCCCCCACGGTCACTCGGGAGAGTGCAGGGTCGACGAAGGTGCCGGAGTTCTTGGCGTTCTCGACTGTTGCGAGGAACCGTTCGGCGTCGGCCTTGCGGTCGAACGACTTGTTGCGCTGAGTCCCTGCGGGCGTGCGATAGTGCGCGCGCCAGACTGTTTGCCCGTCCCTAATGCGCTTTTCGATGCTGGCCATGTCTCATCCTCTGCCTCGTATCGGACAGTGGCGAGTGTTAGCGGGCCGCTTGTGGATCGTTGGATTGTTCTTCGAGCCAGCGGAGGACTTCAGTGCGCCAGTAGCGGACGCTACGACCGATGCGGAAGCTGTGCGGTCCGATGCCCAAGTGGCGCCAGTACCGAAGGGTTGCAACGGGAACCCGGACGACGTCCGCTACCTCCGCCATGGTCAACAGATCGTCGCCGGCGTGCGAGGTGCTGGGTGAATCGGCGCGTTGGATGATGCTCATGTCGTTCCTCCTGAGTGTGGCCGGTTCTCATGTTCCGGCGGTTGTCGTTTGTACTCCGTCGAGACCATCAACTGGTCTCAACGGAAATCATGGGTGGGCGATGTATCCCGATTTGTTCCCCCCACCACGTTCCCCCTGAGGAAAGCGGAGTGTTTGCGCAGGTCAGGCACGTTCCCCCGAAAGTTTTCGTCGGTCGCTTTCAACTGACGTCAGTGGGTGTTCATTTGCTTCCATCGTCCTCATTGAGCGCACCAAAACGCGCCCGTGGAGAGCCGTTCGACTCCCCCGGGCGGGGTCTCATCTCGATCCCGGGCGCGGATGTTTCTGCAGGTCAGCGAGCGCCCGGGACAAGGTCGAATTGTTTGGTCGGAAGCCCTGCCGACGGCGTCAGATGCCGATGCTCGGACCACTTGCGGGCGGATGGGAGAACCTGGGCTCGGGTCTGGGAGGGCCGAGTCTCGGCTTGTGGTCTTTCGTGTCGCCGCCGCCGACTCGGTTGCTGCGTTCGGTGAGGGTGGCCAGGGCGAGGTGCCGGTCGGCGGTCCAGCACACCAGCCGGCCTTTCTCTTTCGCCCGGCCCAGGATTCCTGCCTCCGCGAGCTCGGTCAGAGCGCGGTGCGCGGCCGCGGGCGACACGCTGAGGCGGGTGCTGACCGATTCGGAGGTGAGCACGGGGTCTGAGGCGAGGGTGTCGAGGATGCGCAGCACGACCGCGTCCCGTCGTGGCACTGCGGGACTCAGCCCACGGTGCCGGCGGAAGTCCACTAGATCGTTGCGAACCTGTTCGTCGAGCGCCGCGATGTTCTCGGCAAGTCGGACGGCGTTGCCGGTGGCTCGCTCTGCGGCCTGGGCGAAGCCGGTCACCCACTCATCCAGCTTTGGTGGGTCGGCCCGGTATTCGGTGAGCCCGGCAATGTAGGAGTCGGTGTCGCCGGCGAAGACGGTGCTGATCGGGATGAGCGTGTTCCGCAGGGCGTCAGCCCGGCGTAGGACGGTGTGGATGAGGGCGCGCCCGGCGCGGCCGTTGCCGTCGATGAAGGGGTGGATCGTCTCGAACTGTGCGTGGACGATCGCCGCCCGCACCACCGGGTTCCCGCTGGTGTCGGTGGCGAAGCGCGCGAGGTCGGCCACCAGGCGCGGCACCTCACTTTCCGGCGGTGGCACAAATTCTGCACGAAGCGGTGACCAGCCAGGGCCGCCGACCCAGTTCTGCTCGGTCCGCAGGCCGCGTTCGAGGCGCGGTTCGATGACGTGCTGGAGTTCCACGATGTCGTCGGTTGTGATTGGGCGATCCCGATCGGCAAGCTCGGCGATCGCGGACTCGGTCGCAC
>CAZWZC010000199.1:0-2860 GCA_964638755.1 uncultured Aeromicrobium sp.
TCATCTACGACACCAAATCAGACGAAACTGTCCAAGATTCTTGACACGGGACACGAAGCGATTCGCCGACACACCAACAAGTCAGCAGCGACAACCCCGCCCGTTCTCGAGCCGAATCAGACTTCCGGGTGAGCATCATCTCCGTTGCTTATTTGCAACAGTGATCTACACTGGTGGCATGGAACTCGCAGAGCGGATCTCGACCTTGCGGCGGGCGAATGGGTTGAGCGCTCGTCAGCTTGCGGCGCTGGTGGCTGTCGCCCCGACTACGGTCACGCGCATCGAGGCCGGGTCGGCGAGCCCGTCCTTCGACCTCGCTCAGGAGATTCTGACAGTCCTTGGCGAGCCGATCGGATTCACCGGTCTCGCCGATAAGGACGCGATCGCCGCGGCCCGGCTGGCGCTGGACCCGGCGCTGGACATCGCCGTCACCGAGGGAGTCCAGGCTTGGCGTGACCGCTGGGCCCGGATCGGGTTGGTCGACGAGGTCGGCGGTCTCGTGGCTGGACAGCGTGCAAGCCTGTTGTTCCGTGCGTCGACCGCTGCGCGTCTGAGTCGTCGAGCCGGCGCAGAGGACTTTCTTCCGACAGCCTCTGCGCCCGCCATCGCGGGCGGGCTGCGAGCCGCTGGCGTTGAGTACGCGTTGACCGGTGACACAGCGGCCAATATCTATTCGGCCAGCGCGGGTGAGGTGTGGCCCGTGCTCTACGTCGCCGAGGTGGCTGCCGTCGCCGATGCTGCCGGGCTCACACCCCGCGGGGAAGGCACGTACGGTGCGCGGATCACTCTGATCCCGTTCGACGGCCTGTGCGAACTCAAACGTGCCGAGATAGAGGGCATGACTGTCGCCGCACTCGACCAGGTCGTCCTCGACTGTTACGGCGGCACCGGCCGCATGGCCGAGCAGGCCGACATACTCATGGGACGACGGGACGCATGACACACGACTACATCGACCCGAGTAGCGAGGTCGAATGGAGCCGTCGAGCGATCATCAACGTCGTCGAGGTTCTGACGGCGCACGCAAACTCCCTCACCCTCATCGGAGCCCACGCCGTCCTGCTGCGCACCGCGGACCTCGATGTACCGATGGCACCGACAGGCGACGGCGACCTCGGCGTCACGCCCGGACTGGTTGGAGACAATCCCAGCATCGACACACTCCTGCGTGATGCTGGCTACGAGCACCGGACCACCGCCAGACCAGGCCTGTGGGGTCGCACACCGTATGTCGACCGGCTCGGAGAGCAACAGTTCCGCGAGAAGATCGACCTGCTCGCACCACACGGGCTGTCCGGCACGACAAGCCGAACCAAGCGCGGCGCGCCCGCCCTACGGGCACACGGCAAGCTCGCTGTCGGGAACGCGCTCGGGCTCGAACTCGCTGCGTTCAATCGATCGCGCATGAGGATCGTCGACTTCGCCGACCCACACCTACTGACAGAGATACACGTCGCAGAGGTCCCGGCTCTCGTCCTTGCCAAGGGTGCGAAGGTCGGCGAGCGCAGTCTCAATCAACGCAAGGGGCAAGTGCGCGACAAGGACATCGGCGACCTCTGGCGGCTCATGGCAGTCGCCGATCCAGGACAGACCAGCACACTCGTCGCCGAGTATGCGGATCATCCCGCCGTCGGAGCCAACGTCCGCCAAGCCGCCGAGTGGACCCACAACGTGATCTCAGACCTCGTCAGTCGCGAACGTGCGAAGCGCTCCTTCGAAGGCTTCGTTGATCCCGCCGAGATCGACCGGACTTTCGACCTCTGGCGTGAGGCATTCACGAGCTGACCTGACCGCTTCGGGCAACACTGGGGCAACACGAGAACCAAAAATTGCCGATCTTAGCCAATTTCGTTCAACACAGCGACCTCCACAAACGCCTGTAATATCAACGAATAACAACAGTTGCCATCACCGTCCCATCAGGCCGGATTTCGACTTTCACGGCGGTAGCACGGGTTCGAATCCCGTTGGGGGTACGACTAGTTTCAAGACGCCGCACTCTGCACACGGGCGCCAGCCACGGTTCGAATCCCGTTGGGGGTACTCAAGTTTCAGGCCGCCGCGCTCTGGAGCTCCTAGGGTCCGCCCGCGGCAAACGTCGTCCCCCCGCGGCAAGTTTGCTGCGGGGGGACGATGTTTACCACGGGACCGTGGTAAACCGTTGGAGCCTTAGATCAGGCCCTTGTCCGTCAACCACTGCTTGGCCAGCGTGGCCGGGGCTGTCTTGTCCGAACCCTGGTTCTTGCTGTTGAGGTCGAGCAAATCAGACGTGGTGAGCTGGGCCGAGATCGCGTCCAGCACCTTCTCCACGGCGTCGGTGGCCTTGTCATCGTTGATCAGCGGGATGACCTGCTGAGCGGCGATGAGATTCTCGGGATCCTCAAGGGTCACGAGCTTGTTGGCCAGAATCGACGGTGTGGTCGAGTAGATGTCGGCCACGTCGATGTCACCGTCGAGAAGCGACTTCAACGTCTTGGGGCCTCCGCCGTCACTGATCGGGACGAACTTGATGCCCGTGATCCCGTAGACCTTTTCGAGTCCGGGAATGCCGTAGGCGCGCTCCTTGAACTCCGGGTTCGCCCCGAGTGTCAGACCCTTGACGTTCTTGAGGTCCGCAATCGTCTTGAGGCTGTTCTTGCTCGCGAACTCCGACGTGACGTTGAGCGAGTCCTTGTCCTCGGCCTTCGATGCGTCAAGCACTGTGAGGTTGTCGGGCAAAGCGTCGTCGAGAGCATCCTCGATGTCGGCTTCCGATGTCGCAGTTGCCTTGGGATCGAGGTAGGACAACAGGTTGCCGGAATACTCAGGCAGCAGATCGATGGTGCCCTTCTCGAGCGCCGGAATGTAGATCTCGCGTGCG
>CAZWZC010000200.1:0-2836 GCA_964638755.1 uncultured Aeromicrobium sp.
GACCGGAAGCCGTGCCACCCGAGGAGCGGAGCAGCTCCTTGGACGATCGGATGCGCGAGAGGTTGAGGCCGGCACCGGAGCCGCCCTTGAAGATCATTCCCTCTTCGCGGTACCAGTTGAGGATCGAGTCCATCGAGTCATCCACCGCAAGGATGAAGCAGGCGGAGACCTGCTGGGGGCTCGATGTGCCGACGTTGAACCAGACGGGTGAGTTGAAGCTGAAGACCTGGTGCAGGAGCATGTGCGTCAGCTCGTGCTCAAAGATCGTGGCCTGCTCCTCGTCGGCGAAGTAGCCGTTGTCGCGGCCCGCCTGCGTGTAGGTGAGCACGACGCGGTCGAGCAGTTGACGGAGGCTCTGCTCACGCTCGGGCGTGCCGACGGCGCCGCGGAAGTACTTGGTCGTGACGATCGTGGAGGCGTTGACGCTCCAGAAGTCGGGGAACTCCACACCGCGCTGCTCGAAGACGTTCTCGCCGGTCTTCCAGTTGGTCTGCACCACGTCGCGGCGCTCCCAGGTGACGGCGTCGTACGGGTGCGTGCCGGGGGTCGTGTAGACGCGCTCGATCTTCAGGCGCTTGCCTGCCTTGCCTGCTGTCTTGCGCGAGGACCCGGTGGGCCCGTTGACCGTCTCCGTCATGTGAATGCTCCTAAATCATGTGTTCGCGGTGTGGGGAGGATTGGTGTTGCTCGTCTTGCTTCGCTGGTGGTTTCGATACGGTCCTCGTTCCTCGGACCTACTCAACCGCCAGCCTTTCTATGTCTTGTGGTGTGCTGTCTCTTCGGCTAGCTCGCCGTCGGCCGTGGCCGACATGATGCTGGCGATCTCGGCGGCAAAGTCGTCTGCTGACTCGAACGCCTTGTAGACGCTCGCAAATCGCAGGTAGGCGACCTCGTCGAGGCTCTTGAGCGGTTCGAGAATGGCGAGACCGACTTCGTGAGCCGGCACCTCTGCACTTCCCGAATCGCGGAGGGTGTCCTCGACCTGCTGGCCGAGTCGCGCCAGGTCGTCATCGGAGACCGGTCGGCCCTTGCAGGCCTTGCGGACACCGGAGATCGCCTTGTCGCGGAGGAAGGGCTCGGTGGCACCAGAACGTTTGACCACGGTGAGCTGCATCTGCTCGATCGTGGTGAAGCGCTTGTTGCACTCAGAGCACGAACGGCGCCGGCGGATTGCTCCACCTTCGTCGGCGACACGGCTGTCCAGGACCTTGGTGTCGGTGTTCTTGCAGAACGGACAATGCATCGTGTGCTCCTTCCCCTCATACAAAAAGGATTTGTCAAAAGGGCTGTGCCGAGTCGTGAACTTCCTCCATTTGTGGAGAAAGTTGTGGAAACCGTGTGGATTCCAGGCCGATCCAGTGGGTAACTCCCACCATCCTGTGCAACTAGATGTGGAGAACTACATCTGTGTAACTACTAGATCTAGTGTCACTGTACGCCGCGGGTGTGGCGCACGCAACACCTTTCCAGCAGGAGCCGACACTTTTTCGATGAACCTGCAAAACCGCAGGTCAGAGGTCATTTGCACCCGAAAATCACGGCGTGTCGCTCAGGAATTCATATAGTTCTTCGTGACTATGCGCGCGACTCTTCGTTGTAGGAATTAGGGCCCTGACATCCAGGTCGCAGTGGCCAACTCCACGATCAGTGAGGCCTCCCCGTACCGCTCACGCCTACTCAGCCAAATTCTTCCTCGGGTGGTTGAGTAGGCGCTGAGCCTTTCCATCAAGCCACGATCACGATCGCGCGTCGCGCTCCTGTCGAATGATGTCGACGGACGACACCGTTGAACGCTCCGAGCGTGCTCGTGCTCGCTTGTAGTTGCCGGTGAGGCGGGCCATCAGGAGCTGCTCGTCGCCAGACTCGGCGTCCTGCACGAACTTGATCGCCTTGTCGCCCCGCAAGACCGCAGCCTCACGGCCGTGGTGCGAGATGACGACCTCCTTGCCGCGCACCACCCATTCGAAGCCGCTCGGTCGACCCTTGGTCACGCTGTGACGCCAAGGTAGGCCAGGGCGTCGTCGGTGAGCTTGTGCGCAGCGTTGCGGCAACGCGCCTCGTTGTCGTACGCCTGGCGGATCAAGTCCTTCTCGTCGACTCCCCCATCGCCGTAGTAGCCCTCGTTGACCCACCGCTCGTACGTCGACGCAGTCACCTCTGGGTGGAACTGCCAGGCGATCGCCCGCGCACCGTGCGAGTCGTCGATGAAGCACTGGGTGCCACGCCATGAGGTGCCCAGCACTCGCGCTGTCGGCGGTGGTGCGAACACGTCACTGTGCAGCTGAAGCCATGGCCCCTCCGGGCACAGCTCAGGGTCAACGGTGTCGACCCGTTGGCAGCCAACCTCGGCAACATCTGCACGCCACGAGGTGCCGCCCAGGGCTCGTGCCATCAGCTGCGCGCCATAGCAAATACCCATCACGGGTGTGCCGTCACGAAGCGCCGCGCGTACGAACAGCGACTCGGCTCCGACTACCTCAGACCATTTCGGCTCATGGGCCGAACGGTCAGAGCCGAGCAGCAGCACGAGGTCGGCGTCGTCGAGCGAGCCGTATGTCGGCAGCGCGTCACGGTCGAGGAGCACGATCTCGCCGCCGAGCTGCTCAAGGCGCTCGAAGAAGTGGCCGCCGTCTGAATCGACGACATCAGCAATGACATGGATCCGCATACCCCCATTGTGCGACCACCAGCAAGCTTTTCGGCTCACGGGGTTTCGATACGCCCGCCCCCGCAAGCGGGAGGTACCCCCAGTTCCTCGGGCTACTCAACCAACAAACCGTCCCCGGCTACTCAACCAACAAACCGTCCCCGGGCTACTCAACCAGCAAACCCGTCC
>CAZWZC010000201.1:0-2835 GCA_964638755.1 uncultured Aeromicrobium sp.
CTGCAAGGCCGCGACGCGGGTCACCGCGCTGAGTGACAACACTTCGGTCAGCGGAGCCAAGGACTCGGTGATGGCTGACGGGTCAACCGGATCGAATGGCACCTTCGAGCTGGTGGGGCTGCCCAAGAACGAGGCCTACTGGGCTCGGTTTGCGAGCAACTCGTGTGGCATCAAGAGCGTGCATGTCGACGGCTCAGCGGCCAATGTGGCGAATGTCAACACGTCGTTCGAGGCTTCCGGTGGCGGCGGCACGATCCCTGACTCCGTCGAAGGGCTGAAGGCCACCAACGTGACATCGTCTGGAGCGACGATTTCGTGGGATGCGGTCCCAACTGCGACGCAGTATCGGGTCTACTGGTCGCTGTCGCCGTCCATGTCGGGCTCCTGCGAGCCACAGTGCCATCTGATCGGCCCTGCAACCTCGGTTCCGCTGTCGAACATTCTGAGCGGCAACCCCAGCGGGGGCAACGCAACGCCAACCGAGGGCAACACCTACTACATCAAGGTCAGCGCAGTGGGGCCCGGTGGCACCTTGACTGGATGGCAGACAACGGCACTGGCCGTGACACTGCCCATGAGTGGCGGTGGCGGTGACCCGATTCCATCGACGGTCGAGGGTATCGACGCGGATGACATCAGCTTCGAGGGTGCGAAGGTCTCGTGGGATGCCGTCCCGACAGCCACGAAGTACCGGGTCTACTGGTCGACGAGCTCGTCCATGTCGAGCAGCTGCGAACCGAACTGCCACACGGTGACTGCCACCTCGCAGACCTTGGCGCAGATCCTCAGCCCGTCCAGCGTCTCCAAACGGGCCTACTACTTCAAGGTCAGCGCCATCAACGGCGCAGGCAAAACGATCACCGGTTGGCAACCGTCGGGCTATCAGATTGACCTGCCGGCCGCAACGGTGAAATTCGGCGCACTGTCGGCTGTGAGCGGGGCTGACGACGCCACCATCAACTGGACACAGCTGACCGCGGCGGATTCCTACCGGGTCTACTGGTCGGACAGCGCGAGCATGCCCGGCTCATGTGAGCCCACCTGCCACGTGATCGGTTCGGCTTCGTCGATCAAGCTGTCGCAGATCATGAGCGGCAACGCCACAGGTGGCAACCAAACCCCGCAGTCGGGTGGAACGTACTACGTCAAGATCAGCGCCATCAGTGCGGGTTCGGGCAAGACGATCACCGGCTGGCAGTCGACGCCGCTCAAGGTCGTCCTTCCCTGATCCTGCTGCTAACCTAGAGTCATCATGCGGATGAAGAGCCTGCTCCTTCGTTGCCGCGTCGAGGTCCTCTAGGTCGGACCCCTCGGCGCGGAGTTTGTCATTCCCTGGCCACATCAGCCCGGCTACATCATGCCCAGACAAACTCACGAGGAACTCCGATGACGACCTACCCCAACACACCCCAGCAGCCCAGCGGCATGCCCCACAGGCGATATCCGCCGTTTGTGCCGATCGCGCTTGACGATCGCACCTGGCCCTCCGCGGTCATCACCGAGGCCCCGCGCTGGTGTGCCGTCGACCTGCGCGACGGCAACCAGGCACTGATCGACCCCATGACACCGCCACGCAAGCTGGCGATGTTCCAGCTGCTGGTGGAGATGGGCTACAAGGAGATCGAGGTCGGCTTCCCGAGTGCCAGCCAGACCGATTTCGACTTCGTGCGTCAGCTGGTCGAGGGCGATCACATCCCTGACGACGTGGTCATCCAGGTGCTGACGCAGTGCCGCGAAGAGCTGATCGACCGCACATACCAGTCGCTGGTCGGCGCCAAGCAGGCCATCGTGCACTTCTACAACTCGACGTCGACGCTGCAGCGCCGCGTGGTGTTTGGCCTCGACAAGGACGGCATCACCGACATCGCGACGCAGGGCGCCCGGCTCTGCATGAAGTACGCCGAGATCCACACGCCCGACACCTTGATCTCGTACGAGTACTCGCCGGAGTCCTACACCGGCACCGAGCTCGACTATGCGCTCGAGGTGTGTAGCAAGGTCATCGAGGTCATCGACCCGACACCCGCCTGGCCGTTGATCATCAACCTTCCTGCGACGGTCGAGATGGCAACACCCAATGTGTATGCCGACTCGATCGAGTGGATGCACCGCAACCTGCCCCGACGCGACAGCATCGTGCTGTCGTTACACCCGCACAACGACCGCGGAACGGGTGTCGCGGCGGCCGAGCTTGGCTACATGGCGGGCGCCGACCGCATCGAAGGCTGCCTGTTCGGCAATGGAGAGCGCACCGGCAACGTGTGCCTGGTGACCCTTGGGCTCAACCTGTTCAGCCAGGGCATCGACCCGCAGATCGACTTCAGCGACATCGACGGCGTACGCCGCACCGTCGAGTACTGCAACCAGCTACCCGTCCCTGAGCGCCACCCGTACGGCGGAGACCTGGTCTACACCGCGTTCTCGGGTTCGCACCAGGATGCGATCAAGAAGGGCTTGGAAGCGCTGGCCAAGGATGCTGCCGAGGCCGGCAGCGATGTCGAGGACGTCGAGTGGGCGGTGCCTTACCTGCCGATCGACCCCAAGGACGTCGGCCGTACTTACGAGGCGGTCATCCGGGTCAACAGCCAGTCCGGCAAGGGCGGCGTTGCGTACATCCTCAAGCACGACCATCATCTCGACCTGCCGCGTCGTCTTCAGATCGAGTTCAGTCGCGTCGTGCAAGGGCTGACCGAGGGCGAGGCCGGAGAGATCGAGCCCAGCGAGATCTGGGCGGTGTTCCAGCGCGAGTACCTCGACCGGGAAGAGCCATACCTCCTGCAAAGCTTCAGCTCGGTCACGGCCGAGGACGGCAGCGACCGGCAGGTCGTCGACCTG
>CAZWZC010000202.1:0-2833 GCA_964638755.1 uncultured Aeromicrobium sp.
ACCTCGGCGTCGACGCGAACGGCAGCGAAGACGTCGAACTGCGTTCTGGGCGGCGGATCGGCACGGTCACTCGCCGCTACTCGACCCGCGAGCTGCTGGCGTTGGAGCAGCGGATCATCGACCTCGCTGTTCGGCGCAGCACGACTCCTCGCCCTCAGCTTCTGCCCTCGGTCACGAAGCTCGTGCTCGCCACCAAGCCCGGCCTGTCCGGTGAACAGCGCGCCGCCGTGCACCGTCTGCTCACCGGTGAGCGACTCGTCGACTGTCTCATCGCGGCGGCCGGGAGCGGGAAGACGTACAGCCTCAACCTCGCCCGCGAGATGTGGGAGGGCTCTCACTACCGGGTGATCGGCGCCTCGCTCGCCGCCCGGGCAGCCAAGGAGCTGGAGGACCAGGCGCACATCCCGTCGCGCACGATCGCCAAGCTGCTGATCGATCTCGACCGTGGCACCGAGAAGCTCGACGACCGGACGGTGCTCGTCATCGACGAGGCCGCGATGGTCGGGACCCGCGCGCTCGCCCGGTTGTTCGATGCCGCGGAGGCCGGCGGCTCACGGCTCATCCTGGTCGGCGATCCACACCAACTGCAGTCGATCGAAGCCGGCGGCGTGCTGCGCGGACTCGAGAATCGCCTGCCGACGATCGGGCTCACCGAGAACCGACGACAGCGTCACGCGTGGGAACGTGTCGCGCTCGCCGACCTGCGCGCCGGCGAGGTGGGTCGCTTCCTCACCGCGTGCCAAGCGAACGGTCGCATCCACGTCGGCGACACGGCCGACAGCGCCAAGCAACAGCTGATCTCGCACTGGTCGACCCAGCTCCGCTTCAAGCGCGACGTCGTGATTCTCGCCCTCCGCCGCGACGACGTCGCTGACCTCAACCGCCTCGCTCGCGGCAAGATGCTCGAAGGCCGGCGACTCGGACCGGACGCGCTCATCGCCGGCGACTGCGAGTTCCGAACCGGTGACCGCATGGTGTGCCTGAGGAACCAACGAGCGGATGGCTTGCTCAATGGACTGCGCGGCGTGGTCACTTCGATCGATCCCGAAGCTCGATCGTTGACCGTCCGCCTGACCGACGGAACGGATCGGGTCGTTCCAGCCGGGTACCTCGATGCTGGCCACCTCGACCACGGCTACGCGATGACGATTCACAAGGCCCAGGGCCTCACCGCCGACGAGGCGCTTGTACTCGCCACCGACGACCTATACCGAGAGGCCGGCTACACCGCACTGAGTCGCGCTCGTCTCGCAACCCAGGTGTTCGTCGCCGCCGACGACTTCGATGATGACCCGAGCATCGACCTGAGCCACGCGGTGCGACAGAGCGGCTCTCGAGTGCCCAACTTCGATCTGGCCCGCTCGTTGGGTCGGTCTCATGCTGACCACCTAGCAATCGATCGGTAGCACTCCGCGAGATCGGCAGCTCATTTCGCTCCACCCAGCAGGGCACTTCGGGGCCCGCCCTACGCCGCAGATCGCCGGATCGGTGAGCAATTGTCGGGTCCCCCGGTGAACGTTCTGTGCTGGCCGCTCGAGAGTTATGCGGCATTGGCGCAGCCAGCATGCTTCCAGCGGCCGCCGATCCCGTTTACGAACGGTTCGATTCCCGTCCACCTTCGCCAACAAGCTGGAGGTCAGTGTCCATCAACTGAGAACGCACGGACCCTGTGTGACCTAACCGAGATCCTCGGCCCACTCGCCTCAGGCGACACTCGGGCGAAGGAAGTGACGACCATCGTCGTTCTCAATGACTATGCGGCACGTCGACCTGCTGCTCGCCGTCATCAATGCCCGCGTCGGCATGCCGTCGCGGCGTCCAACCTGCGGTCCACGCAGCGCAAAACGCCCGGGTCCGACATATCAATGTGTGAAAACCTGGGCTTGTGGACGACTACAGCGACGAAGACGACGACGACGGTTCGGCACCGCCGGATCCGGAGCCGTATGTCTTCGATCCTTCACATGTTGCAGATGCCGCTGCGATGCTCGATTCGGCATGCACCGACCTGCAACACGGGTACACGAGTGAGCGTCGCGTAATCGCTCTCGCTGACGCACGCGGGCTTGGAGACAGCCCGCTCATGTGGGAACTGGTGCACGCAGTCGGGCACGACCTCCAACGGGAGATCGGTGGACGTCCGGGGTGCTCACTCGGTCGCAACATCGACGAGCATCTCCTGCGCTGGCCCCGACCGGTTGCGAGCGCTCCTGCCGATGCACTTCAGCTCTGGGAGGCTGCGGCAATGTCGGTGACGGCCCCGGCTGCAATTGCACGCATGGAGGACCTGCTCTTTGAGCGCCGAGTCGGCAACGGTCTACATCGGGCCCGCCGGGCAGCTAGCAACTACCTCCTCGCAATCGATGTGGCTGCCGAGTTGGGCATGGACGAGGTCGACGCGCTCGTCCGAGCGTGGACGCTTGCTCGTTCCGTCAGAGAAGGCGCTGTCGACGCAGATGTACGGCATCGAATGGCCCGGATCTGCGAGGAGGCCATGGCGAATACACCCGGCGCTCGTCCGGGGGTCGTTCTTCCACTGCTCCAAGCCCTCGCTCAAGGACCGGTGACCAACCCGGACCCCCATGACGTCGATGGATTGCTCACGATTGCCGCGGCCGTGTTCCGCAGAGGCGATCTCGCCGAACAGATCGCCTCCGACCGACGACGCCGTGCTAGCGGCGACCCAGAGGTGCTGGAGCGGATAGCCCGGGACGAGGTCGCTGCCTACTTTGCGGAAGCCGATAGCTCACCAAACGGCGCAGTGCGGATGCACCACCTGAACGCCGCAGCACGTGTGGCGACGGATCGAGGGCTGACTGAGCTGGCCCGGGAG
>CAZWZC010000203.1:0-2808 GCA_964638755.1 uncultured Aeromicrobium sp.
ATGGAGAACCTCGAGGAGTACGACACGTTCGCCTCGCTCTTGGTCGACGGCGACTTGGCGATGAGGTCATGCGTGTTGGAGCACGCCTGGCGCGAGGTGCTCGCACCCGCGTACCTGGCCACGCGTCAGAAGCGCGTGATCCCGAACATCGTCGAGGACTACTTCGTCCGAGCCGAGAGTCGACTCGAACGGGCTGTCGAGCTTGACTTGCTGCCGGCACGAGACCAGCCGCTGTCGATTCGTACCGACGGCACGACCTCCGAGATCGACAGCGGCTGGGGGCCTCTGCTCGACGGAGCGCGAGAACGTCTTGGCTACCTCGCCCCGCCCTTCAGCACGTTCGTCCATGGTGACCCGAATCCCGAGAACATCCTGTGGAGAGCGGCGGACGACGGTCATCTACGCGTGCGCCTGATCGATCCGAAGGACTGGGGCAAGGGCGACTATCTCTTCGACGCCGCGAAGATCGGTCACTACCTCCGTGTCACCAGCCCGGTGGAGGACCTCCACCCAGCAGTCGAAGTGACGTACGCCGGGGCACCGGTGGTCGAGTACGACCGCGCCGCACTCTCTGCCCACGAGGACCTGGAGGCCAAGCTGTTGGACCTCGTCACCGTCACCGCGCAGGATCAGGAACTGCCGGACAACGAACGATGGAGAGAGCGGTACGAGCTGGCGGTGGCGGCCAACCTGCTCGGGATCGTCGGCCCGCGTTTGGAGCGAGCCGCCGACGGCGGCCCAGCCTCCGACTTCACCCTTGGGTGGATCGCCTTCGCCGAGGGTCTGCGGGGCCTGGCCGACTGACGACGGCGGGAACGGACTCGATCTCAGGCTCTGGGGAGTGTGGTCGTACATCCGCGAATGCGAGTTCAGCCCGCTCGAGGCCGCCAGCGCCGGCCCAGGTGATCTTGACCAGCTTCGGTGTGTGTTTTGGGCCAGTAGAAGATGATCCGAGAAGCGAAGGCTGCGAGCGCGACGACTGTCCAGGCGATGGTGAGAGTTTCGGAGTCCAGAGTCCACACGCCTGCGAGCGGCAGTGCTGCGCAGATGATCGCTGCAATCGTGTACCTCAGCTCCCGCCTGTACCGATCTCGATAGGAGAAGCTGGAGAACTCGTAGAGGAGCAAAGCGGCTCCGACGCCACCCGCGACGACAGCGCCGGTGGCGTCTGTGCTCGCAACATTCGCGAACGTCAGGGCGAGAACAACAGCGAACGGCTGGACGCCTCCAAACTCGGAGAGGAGGTTTCCCCATTTCATGTACTGCTGGAAGTCGCCGTTTTGCAGTCGGGAAAGGTCTCCGGACGCGTTTGCGTAGATGATGAGGCTAATCGTTGAGGCAAGTGTCGCGAACACCAGGACCGCCCGCGCTCCTGCCGGGTAGTTCGAGGAAGCGAAAGCGAATCCAAGGAGAAACGTCAAAATGGCCAGGATGGCCGACTGAAAGGAGATGGAGGCAGCGCACTCATCTGATTGAAGCGAACCGATGTCGTCAACATCGAATCGTGAGATCTCATACACGAAGGCGTCCCACGACATACTCAGGACATCCGTGATGACGTAAGCGTCGTCATCAAGAAGGTGACCGATGCTCGCAATCGACCCAACCGGCACGAGATAGCGATCGTCGGGATCAGTGAACATGTGGCGTGTCTTCAATTGGCAGTAGAAGCGCTTCGACCCAGGTTCGAAGTAGTCTGCGAGCTGCCTCCGCACGATGAAGTTCCTCGAACAGAGGAGCCGGAGCATTGGCAGGTTGTTCGGACTCGTCACCGTACTGATCGACGTGGTGACGAGGGTGGTCGGCGACAGGCTCCGGAGGAAGTGATCGAGAAGTGCTCCTCCGACGCCCGATTCGCGATGTCCGGGCTCGACCGCGAGCGCACTGATGTAGATGTGATCCGGTGACGGTGCGTCGTGGGCGATGTAGCCGACTACCACATCGTTGAGCTCTGCGACCAGACACTGTCGTGCTTGCAGCCCAGCACGCAGTTCGCCAGGTGCCGCTGGCTGATGGTCCGGATCGCTTGGTTGAAAGCAGATGGCGTCAAGCCGCTCGACCTCGCCGAGATCGGAGATATCCGCCTGGCGCACTGAGACTGTCACGGGTGTTCCCCTTGAGCGAGCGCCGCAAGGGCCTTCGCCAAGGCGAGAACCGCCTCCTGGAAGTAGGAGGTCTCGCGTGCGAGCGACACTCGAATCTCTCCGGAGTCTGCGGTCGGAGAGGACCAGTAGAACTTGTCGCCCGGGAGTACGTGCACGTCATGATGTACTCGAAGTGAGTTGGCGACTATCCCGGCACTGAGACCGAGGGCCGAGATGTCAAGAAGATCGACGCTGGACTTGGAGTAAATAGAACTGGCGGCTGGGACGATGCCCGTCTGTTGCACTGCGCGGCGGAGAAACTGGCGGTGTTCTGCGATCGTACGTCGGGTGATCGAGAGGCCGTCACGTCGAGCATCCCTCAGGAACGCGGTCACAACAGACAGCGTGAAGGGCGAGACATTGAGAAGAAGCGCAGACCGGTACACCTTGATCAATCGTCCCAGGTCCTGGCTGCGCGAGGCCTCTGGGTTGACGTTGACGAGGAGGCCGACCTTCTGGTCGAGAGAGGGCAGAATCTTCCCCGTGTCCTCGATCGTAAAGACCGGGAGTCGAGGAAAGTCCGCTGCCAGTTCATAGACGTCGCAGGCGGATGCAGGGAACAAGGTGAAGGACCGGTCGATGCAGCAGATCTTCCCGTTTGCATCCGCGAGCGAGAAAAGTTCGGACATTCGGTCTACACCGAGCTGGTTGCCGGTGGGGTTGT
>CAZWZC010000204.1:0-2803 GCA_964638755.1 uncultured Aeromicrobium sp.
ACGGTTGGGATATGAGCGGCTGGGGTGCACATGCAGGGGTGGTCCGGCTCCCGGACGGTCGTTTCGTCCGCGGCACCGGGACGCGTCGATCTCGCGGGCATGCACCGACCCCTGACTTCGCTGTCTATCTACTGGGCCGCGAACCGGACGTTACAGAATGGCCCTACCGCTGGGTCCGGTGGCGTGATTTCCGCCTGCCTGGCTCCACCGAGGACGCCCTCGTCGCGCTGCGCGAAGCACACACGCGTGCGGCGTCTGAGCGGGTCGAGATTGCCTGCGGCGGCGGTATCGGTAGGACCGGAACCGCGATCGTCGTCCTCGCCATCATGAGCGGAATCCAGGCTGACACCGCCATCGACTGGGTCCGCGCGAACTATCACCCGCGGGCCGTCGAGACCCGACGCCAACGCGCCTGGATCACCTCCGTTGCGTCATCGCTGAACTGACAGCGAGATCACTGATCATCCCGGCGCTCCACGGCACCCACGCGGCGAATAGACGCAACCCTCGGCCCAGAGTCTTCCGCTTCCTAGGTGCTGCCGGGACCATGCGTCTGGACGGTGGCGGCAAAGAACGCCCGCGCGACCTCGCGTGCGTGCGCGGAGTCCCTGGGCGTTGCCTCCTCGAAGGACGACTCACCGAATGCGAGGGCCTGTTCGACGTACGTTAGGAGAGGTCCCGGCACTAGACCGGTCCCCATTTCCCTGGTGCGTGACTTGAGCTCGATGAGTTCGTCGGTGAGGCCAATCACGTCCTCAGGCGCGTCGCTCTCTACCAGCAGTGACATGAGTTCCATCGGGGCAATCGCCGACTCAGGATGCTTCTCAAGCCATCGCAGCGTCGCGGCCGGCCGTAACGCGTAGAACGCACGTTTCAGCGGAACCTCACCGCCTCCGCCGTACTGGCTCCACTGCGCGGCACCGACGTGGAAATAGTGACGGCCGATCATGGCGCGATCCGTCACGTCGTCAGCGAGGGACAGCAACTCGGTCCGGAAGTCGTCGAAACCGCAGTAGACGAAGGGCGATCGCAGCCATTCGATGACGACCGCGTTGCCCTTGACTAGGAGCTGGACGGCCTTACGGAGGTCCCAGCCATTGACGTCAAAGACCTCGTCCAACGGAGTCTCGATCACGTCACGGGGAAGCCACGGAGACACGTACGCCTCGATGCTGCGGACGTAGAGGAACCGACAGTCGTAGTCACTGTCTGGCGATGGAAACCCCCAGGCCCGGCTGCCACTCTCGATGGCCCACAGCACCGCGACCTCGTCTGACGTCTCGACGCCATCCAGGCGTCGGTTGATCTCGTCCACAACGCCCTCGTCAAACGTGTCGGGGATGGAGCGCATGCGCACACGTTAGCCCGTCGGACGTCTGCACAGAGGCCCAGTCGAGGGTGCATCGCGGCGGTATGCCGCGGGTCAGATGACCGCCTGGCTCGGGGCACCGGGCGTTTCGCAAGGCGATCGGCCTTCGAGATGGGCGGGCGTTCTGAGGAACGGCCTCGCAACGTCACGAAGGAGCGTGTGCATCCTCGGTGGCACTCCCGGCGTGAATTTCAGTCGCTACGCACTAGCCAACGCACCCAGACAACTGCACTCGGCACGAGCAGCACCACGACCCCGATCGCTAGCACCCAGCTCGCGCCCGGCGTCCCTCGACGCAGCATCTCCAGGGCCATGAAGAAGAGAGCCGCGAGCAGAAGACTTAAGAAACCGAACATGGCTACTGCTGCTGCGTCGGTGCCTGGGGAGGGCGTGCGTTGAAGCAGGCCGGTGAAAACAGCGAGGGGAATGACCAGTCCGAGGTCTAGGTACTTGATGAGCCAGAACAATGAGGTGGCCGTCTCGTACTCCTGTGTTGGACCAGTTCGATAGAACCCCGCCAACTGTCCCAACCACAACAGTGCGACTACCGCTCCAATCCCTATGAGCACCCATCCACTGACCTGCCGCGGGCCACTTAGATTGCCCGCCGTAGCAAGCGCTCGAAACGAGATCACGAGCAGCGCAACGCCGGCAGCGGTGATGGCTGCGTAGAGCAGGAAGGCCTTCTCCACGTTACCCGGGTAACGGTGGTACTCCTGACCAGCGACGACCGTGACGAACGTGTACACGATGTAGGCGGCAGCGCCGACTGCGACGGCAGCCGGCCACTGATGCCCCAGCAGCCACGCAGGCGCGGAAGCCACCAGCACTACGGCAACGATCGCCGTTACGACCTCGCCGCCAACGAACTGAACGAGCGCATCCGAGGACATGTGGAACCGGATTCGGTCTGTGATGAGCGGTCCGAGGACCGTGGCGGTCAGCAAGAGCAGGCCGAGGACCATAGACAGCAAGGCCCCAGAAACAGTTTCGGGCGTGCGGCCGACGGTTGCCAAGTTCACCAGTGTGACGTTACAGGGATTGGCGTACATGACAGGTCATGCAGGCTCCCGCGAAACGCCTCGCATCCTCCGAGAAACCGACGGGGCGGACAGGTCTACCGAGACCCGGCGCGTTCGCTCGCCTTGAGACGAGCACCATCTTCAGTGGGGGTTGGGATGGTGGTTATCGGCCACGTCTTCCGTGACAGGTGCCGGTAACGGGCGCGCCCAATCTGGGCTACTAGAGACTTCACGCAGGATCGGCGTCAGGCCAGACTCGATCCAGGTGCTCGGCGGAACGCTCTATTCTGGGCTGCCCACCTGCTTGCGGGTGTGGCTCTATTTCGGTTTGCCAACCGCCGGGCACCGTGACGAGGTGTGGCTCAAGAGGGGACTGCCCTGCTCGTAGTAGCAATGCCCACCTCGCCGTCCT
>CAZWZC010000205.1:0-2730 GCA_964638755.1 uncultured Aeromicrobium sp.
CTGGCACGAGAACCCAGTGGTACGTCTGCGCGAGACGAACGTCGACGTCCTCGCCGTTCCGGTTGATATTGGCCTCGACCTGGGAAACCTGGGCAGGTGTGAGATCAAGTTCCGTGCGCCGGTTCCCGACCCATGTCCACGCGAGGAAGGCCCGCACCGAGTCAGCGAGCTCGTCCATGCGCTTGGTGTCGGCGGCCAGGAAGACCACCATGTTGCGGTTGGTCCGCTGGGCGGTGCCTCGATGGCCGGCCGCGTCCTGTGCGAAGACGCGCGCGGCCGAGTCTGCGGAGCCCCGCGTGTGGGTCGCTGATGGGTGGAGGATGACGAGCTGGACCTCGTCAATGTCGCGGATATCTGCCGTCGTCGTGGGTGCGATCACCACGCCCGCGAACCCACCGCGGTGTCGCCCCTCGACACGCAGCCGCGTCACGATCTCCGTCCAGATCACTTCCGGCTTGTCGCGTAGCGAGTCTGCATAGTCGGCTGCGGTTCGCGCGACCGACGCCTGGGTGTCGAACCAGTACCGGCTCGACTCGGCATAGAGGTAGGTCGCACGCTGGGTCAGCAGCTCCATTGCAGACCCGAAGTTGCCGACGACATCGCCGGGCACAGCGGTACCGAGCCAGATCCGTTGACGCTCGATGCCACGGTGGGCCGATCGAAGGGTGGGTGCGGAGCCGATGAAGATCGATCGTGCCAGGCGCCGGGTCACCATGCGGGCGCTGAAGATCGACCGCTCGGCGTCGATTCTCAGGGGGGTTGACCCGGTTCCGTCGATATCGGTGTCGATGATCGGCTTCCATGAGTCCGGCAGGTACTGCGTGATCTCGCGCGACACCGACGAGACGTCCAGGGGCACGGTCCCGGGCAGGATCATCGGCGCCGAGTCCTGGGAGATCCACAGGGCGTGAACGACATAGCTCATCAGGCGCAGCACTCCGCGCGTGCGCTGGAAGCGGTCGAGGGTCGACCAGTCCTGGTAGAGCCGGTCGAAGAGCTCCGGATGGAGCGGGTAGGCCGCTTTGATCCGAGCCTCGTATGCCGGCTCGCTCACCTCGCGGGGGAACTCGCCTGCGTGCCTGGCGTAGAACTGGACGAAGGACCGCGCGATCGCCGCGATATCGGCGAGCGCCGCGGCCGACGGCTCGACGAAGAGCCGCCGACGCACGATCTCGAAGGACTCCTGCGAGGACGCGGGACGCCATTGGTCAGCCACGCGCCGGACGACATTCTGTAGCCGCTGGAGGGCCTCTTGACCATTGGGGCCGCCGACCTCGATGGCGGTTCCGCCAGAGCTTCCATCGCGCTCGGGGTCGTGCGAGGCAGGGATCGAGATAACGAGCAGCGCCCCAGGGATCGACTTGACGACCTCGGTCAGCGTTTGCGCGAAGGTGAACTGCGTGTCGAAGGTCCCGGCTGGCAGCTCCTCCCGACCCCACAGCTGCCGCGCGTAGGCCACCCATTCGTCGATGAGGATGAGGCAGGGCGAGTGGGCCGCGATGAGGTCGCGCAGCGCCGCCCCTGGGTTGGTCGCCGTCCGGTCCGCCTCCGCGACGAGGTCGTATGCCGCCTGCCCCCCGAGCTGCCACGCGAGCTCGCCCCAGAGAGTGCGCACGGTGGTGCCGTCGCCGGTGGTTCGGGTTCCGGTGGGCGCGAGATGAGTCCCGACGAGGGCGACCCGACGGACGTCGGGCAAGGCCCGGCCGGCGACAAGGTCCTGGACTTCCTGGGGTAGTGCCGCCGGCGGCATACCGGAGAACATGTGCCACAGCGCGAGCATCGAGTGGGTCTTGCCGCCACCGAAGTTCGTCTGGAGGTTGACGATCGGGGTTGCGTTCAGGTCACCGTCGATGCGTCGGATCGCCCGGTCAAGCAGCTCACGCAGCCCCTCGGTGAGGTAAGTGCGCCGGAAGAACTCGCGGGGGTCGCCATACTCGCGACCCACGTCCGAGGGGTCGCCGAAGGCCACGGCATGAAGGTCGGCCGCGAACTCGCTGGAGGAGAAGTTGCCGGTGGCGACGTCCTCATGGGGGGCCAGGACATCGCGCCACGGCTTGAGACCTTGACCGGCAAGGGTTGGCGGCACTTCCTGGGCCTTGGCCATCCGCTTGACCTCGGCTTCGAAGCTCGCTCGCTGGTGGTCCATCCGCATGCGGCGGACCGAGTCGGCCTGACTTGGCGCGCCGACGGCCGAGAGCAGGCGCTCCATCGTGTCGAGGGCGCGGTAGGTGTCGTCGCCGGTAAACGAGTCGTTGTGTGCGTGGCGGTTGCGGATCTCTCGAAGTTCCGAGGCGAACGACTGCTCGACCCGGCTCAGCTCCCCGGAGAACACCCGCCAGTCCTCGGTGAGGACCCGAAGCAGCAACGCCGGATCCTCTTTGTGATGGCGCATCGACTTGCCATGCTTGGACTCGTCACGGGCCGAGATGAGCCGCACCCAGTCTCCGCCGACCTGGCTGGCCGCCGCGGTCATCCGTGGATCAATGAAGGGCAACAGCCCTTCGGCAAGAAGGTCGAGCGCTTTCCCGACTCGCTCACGGTTACTCAGGGTCGCCATGTCATTCGTCCTCGTCGTCTCTGCAGCTCACGTGCCGCCTCAACTGAGAAAGCGTCACGCCATCACGGTTTCTCAGTCTCACTCAGTCTCCCCGAAGGTGAACGCACCCTGGGCGGGGCGGGGGCCGCTGGCAGCGGTGCGGCGGGCGGCGGCGTCGAGGTCGCTCCACGAGG
>CAZWZC010000206.1:0-2730 GCA_964638755.1 uncultured Aeromicrobium sp.
GCCCGGATAGGGCGAAGGTGCTGTTCCCGTAGAACGACTTGCCCATGCCGTCCCGGTCCCAGGCCATCGCTATGGCCTTGCGGACGCGGTAATCGTCGAAGGGCTTACGGGCCGTGTTGAACATGATCTGATTGACCGTGAGGCCAAGTTGCTCGCGAACTATGGCGTCGGGGTTGGTCGCCAGCAGCGTCGAGTAGCTTTGGTCGCTAGGAGCGAACGCGTCGAGCTGCCCGGTGCGGAACGCAGCCACCGCCGCAGCTGGGTCGGACATAATCAGCACTATCACCTGGTCCACGTGCGGTTTGCCGGCCACGAAGTAATCTGGGTTCTTGACGTACGTGCGCTGAATCTTCCGTTCCCACTTCTGCAGGATGAACGGGCCTGTGCCGATAGCTTGCTGGGCAAGGTCGAAGTCCCCGCGAGTGCCCTCGCACGGCAGAATCTCCATGTAGAAGCTCGCCATCGTCTCGTCGAAGGCCGCGTACGCGGTGTTCAGCTTGAAGACCACGGTGTTGGCATCAGGGGTCTCGACTGAATCGACGATGCCCATCAGGTTCGTCTGCACTCCGGGCAGCTTCTTGATCCTGTCGACCGTGCAGACGACGTCCGCGGACGTGAACGTGCGTCCGTTGACCGGTGCGACGTTCTGCCATTTGACGCCCTTGTGCAGGTTGAACGTCCACGTCAGTCCGTCCTCGGAGTGGCCCCACTTCTCGGCCAAGTCGCCCTGCACGCCCATCGAGCCGTACGGGATGTCCCGGCCCACTTTGAACTCGAGCAGCTTGCTATAGACAATGCCGGAGATCGCCGCATGGGTGTACGCCGATGGGGACTTCGTGCCGTCAAGGGTCGGCGCATCGCTGGGATCATTGATCGTGAGCGTGCCGCCGTTCTGCGCTGGGCCGTCCGAGGGCAGCGTGCCGTTGACGATGCCCGTCGTATCGTCCGGGCCTGCTTTGGGGCTGCCGGAGCCAGAGCCGCCGCCACACGCGGCCGCCAGCGCGAGCGCAGTCACCGCCGCACAGAACGCGCCTAACCTTCGGTGCTGATGCATGCCCTTGTCTCCTCTATGCGTTCATTCAGAAAGAGAGAGTGGGGGCACGGTAGATCCGATGTGATGTAGACCACAAGAGCAATCATGGAATTGATGTGCTTGGTGGCTGGCTCGGAGCCCGGGCCGCGGCCAGGCGCATGCTGCGAGGGGGCTCGGGACATCGGCGTTGCTGCGCACAGCTGCAAGCGCACGCCGGTCAGCCCAAGCCGCGGATAAGCACGCGTGCGGGCGGCGCAGACCACCGGAGGTCCCGTCCCTTGATGCAGGAAGGGGGAGGGCCTCCGGTGGATCGACCTTCGTGCAGGTAGCGCGCTCAGTCCAGGTAGTCGCGCAGAACCTGCGAGCGCGAAGGGTGGCGCAGCTTGGACATCGTCTTGGACTCGATCTGACGGATGCGCTCGCGCGTGACGCCGTATACCTGGCCGATCTCGTCCAGGGTGCGCGGCTGCCCGTCGGTCAGTCCGAAGCGCAGCTTGACTACCCCGGCCTCGCGCTCGGACAGCGTCTGTAGAACCGACTGGAGCTGGTCCTGGAGCAGCGTGAACGAGACCGCGTCGACGGCCACGACAGCCTCGGAGTCCTCGATGAAGTCCCCGAGCTGGCTGTCGCCCTCATCGCCGATGGTCTGGTCGAGGCTGATCGGCTCCCGGGCGTACTGCTGGATCTCCAGCACCTTGTCCGGGGTGATGTCCATTTCCTTGGCGAGCTCCTCGGGCGTGGGCTCGCGGCCCAGGTCCTGGAGCAGCTCGCGCTGGATGCGCCCGAGCTTGTTGATGACCTCGACCATGTGCACCGGGATGCGGATGGTGCGTGCCTGGTCGGCCATAGCTCGGGTGATGGCCTGGCGGATCCACCACGTGGCGTACGTGGAGAACTTGTAGCCCTTGGTGTAGTCGAACTTCTCGACCGCCCGGATGAGACCGAGGTTGCCCTCTTGGATGAGGTCGAGGAAGAGCATCCCGCGACCGGTGTAGCGCTTGGCCAGGCTGACGACCAGCCGGAGGTTGGCTTCGAGGAGGTGGTTCTTGGCCTTCTTGCCGTCCTGGGCGATCCACCAGAGCTCACGCTTGAGCTTCATGTCGAACTTCTCGCCGGAGTTGAGGCGTTCCTCGGCGAACAGGCCGGCCTCGATGCGCTTGGCCAGCTCGACCTCTTGCTCGGCGTTGAGCAGGGCGACCTTGCCGATCTGCTTGAGATAGTCCTTGACCGGGTCGGCCGTCGCGCCGGCGGTCACCACCTGCTGCGCGGGAGCGTCCTCTTCGTCGTCGTCCCGGATGACGAATCCGGCGCTCTCGGACTCTTCCTCGTCGGCCGGCTTCGCGGGCTTGTCTTCGTCACCGTCGATCTCGTCATCGGCGACGTCGGCCACGGCCGCGCCGTCGAGTTCGCCGGCTTCCGCGACGTCGGTCACTTCCACGGCGTCGGCGACATCAACCACATCGGCCACATCAGCCACATCGACGACATCGACGTCCTCGAGGTCCTCGGGCAGATCGACCGCGTCGTCGGCGACGGCGGTCTTGGGAGCCGCAGCGGCCGCCTTGGCCGTCGGGCGTGCAGCTGCCGCCTTGGTGGCGCGCTTCCGGGCCGGCTTGGCTGGCGCGCTGGGCTCAGTGAGCGCGCTGAGCTCGGTGGGCTCGGCGACCACATCGCTGGCCAACGGGGCAGC
This sequence comes from uncultured Aeromicrobium sp., assembly GCA_964638755.1. Lineage (GTDB taxonomy): Bacteria > Actinomycetota > Actinomycetes > Propionibacteriales > Nocardioidaceae > Aeromicrobium. The sequence continues at coordinate 2,724 of CAZWZC010000206.1, forward strand.
CGTCGCC
>CAZWZC010000207.1:0-2569 GCA_964638755.1 uncultured Aeromicrobium sp.
CCGCCAATGAGCCAGAACCCGAGCTGACGCTGTTCGACACCTTCGATGGCCTCGATGAGCTCGACGCCGTCGACTTCTACCGGCACGACGCCAACTGGTCCAACCGCATGATCCTGGGCGATTCGCTCAACGTCATGGCCAGCCTGGCCGAGCGCGAGCGCCTGCGCGGCAAGGTGCAGATGATCTACGTGGACCCGCCGTACGGCATCAAGTTCGGGTCCAACTGGCAGGTCTCGGCCCGTAAGCGGGACGTGAAGGATGGCAAGGTCACCGACGCCAGCCGCCAGGTGGAGCAGATCAAGGCGTTCCGCGACACCTGGGAACTGGGCATCAACAGCTACTTGGCGTACCTGCGGGATCGCCTCCTCGTCGCGCGAGATCTCCTCACCGAGAGCGGCAGCTGCTTCGTTCAGATCGGTGACGAGAACGTGCACCTCGTCCGGTCGTTGATGGATGAGGTATTCGGCTCCGAGAACTTCGTCAGCCAGATCTCCTTCGCCACGACGAGCGGTTTCGTTCAGGCCCGAGCGCTTCCACGAGGCGGAGATCACGTCCTGTGGTTCTCACGGGACTCGGACACGGTCAAGTATCGGGCACTCTTTCGCGAAAAGTCACTTGCTGATGATGTGGGCGGCCGGTATCGCAGGGTCGAGACCCCCGATGGGGCCCGCCGCCCAATGACCCGGGACGAGCTATCTGGCTCAATCGATCCCGACTCTGCGCGGATCTTCCGGCATGACAATCTGGCATCTCAGGGAACAACCGAGGATGGAGCGACTCCAGTCCTTCTGGATGACGTCGAGTTTCGCCCGCCAACGGGTTCTCACTGGAAGACCAGCGCAGAAGGCATGGCGCGGCTCATTCATGCGGATCGGGTTGCCGCACCCACGTCGCGATCCCTGGCTTACGTCCGGTTCCTGGACGACTTCCCAATCTCGACCTACTCAAATATCTGGCTCGACACCCAGACCGGTGCGTTCACCGACCCGAAGGTTTATGTCGTCCAGACCAATACCAAGGTCATCGAACGGTGCATGCTGATGTGCACCGACCCGGGCGACCTCGTCCTCGATCCAACCTGCGGATCCGGCACAACAGCGAATGTTGCTGAGCAGTGGGGACGTCGGTGGATCACCATCGACACCTCCCGGGTCGCCTTGGCCCTGGCCCGCCAGCGCCTGATGGGCGCCAAGTTTCCGTACTACCTACTGGCCGACTCGGCCGAAGGCCGCCTCAAGGAAGGTCAGGTCACCGGAACGGCGCTGCCCGACAGCCAGCCCTCCGACGACATTCGCCACGGGTTCGTGTACGAGCGAGTCCAACACATCACGCTGAAGTCCATCGCCAACAACCCCGACATCGTCGAGGGAATGACCCGCGCTCAGATCGACGCAGCCATCAAGCGCCACGCCGACTTCGAGCTGCTCTTCGACAAGCCGTACGAGAGCAACAACAAGGTGCGGGTGACCGGCCCGTTCACGGTCGAGAGCCTGTCGCCCCACCGGTCGCTCGCGTTCGCCGGTGGCCCCGACGAGACCGATATCAAGCCCGCCGCCGAACAGGCTGGTGAAGACGACGCCACGGGTGCCGACTTCACGCAATCGATTCTCGACAACCTCGCCAAGGCAGGAATTCAGAACGGCAAGCGCCAAGAGCGCATCGAGCTCGAATCCGTCGAGCCCTATGCAGGAGAGTGGATTAACGCCGTCGGCACCCGTAAAGCACCCACCTCCGCCGCCGCCCAAGCCGCCGACGCGGCCACCGACCCCGCAGCCGTCGACACCACCGAGGGCAACAGTTCCACCGTCGACAGCAAACAAGACGGCGCCGCTGCGCCGCTAACCAAGGTCGGCATTTCGCTGGGCCCGCAGTACGGCACGGTGAGTGCCCGGTGGGTAAAGGACTCCGCTAGAGAGGCGATCCAGGCAGGCGACATTGATCTGCTGTGCATCCTGGCGTTCGCATTCGACCCGAATGTCCTTGGCACGAGCGTTGACGGCGCCAATGTGGAAACTGATCTCGACACGGACGACTTCGCCAGCGTGGCCGACCAGCGGCAGATGGGCAGGGTGCCGGTGCTGCTGGTCCGCATGAACGCAGACCTCGTCATGGGTGAGGAGCTGAAGAAGACCGGGGCGGGCAACCTGTTCACGGTGTTTGGCGAGCCCGACATCGAGATCACCGAGGCGGATGACCTGCTCACCGTCACCCTTCACGGCGTGGATGTGTACGACCCGAGCACCGGCGAGGTCCGCAGTCGAGACACTGATCAGATTGCGCTGTGGATGATCGACAGCGATTACGACGGCGAGAGCTTCTACGTACGGCACGCCTACTTCACGGGTGGGCAGGATCCGTACAAGAAGCTGAAACGTGCGCTGAAGGCCGAGATCGACGAGGACGCTTGGGCTGGCCTCTACCGAACCGAAAGCCGCCCGTTCCCCAAGCCTTCAACTGGCCGCATCGCTGTCAAGGTCATCAACGACTACGGCGACGAAGTCCTCCAAGTCTTCGACACCTAACGACTCCGTCTATTCGTCGCCCGCTTCTACCTCTCGCAGTTGTCGTA
>CAZWZC010000208.1:0-2554 GCA_964638755.1 uncultured Aeromicrobium sp.
GGCGACGCCCATAACGGCTCATTCGTTCGAAACTCCGCCGCCGGGTGTCTCAAATGCGAAGGTCTGAGAGACGGTCCAAGGCTCAGCCGTTCGGCCCAACTACGGCTCCGGGGGACGGCGCAATCGGGCTGCTGTTGACCGGGACTATGCAGTGCTCTGGAAGGGCTGCTTCTCGCACGCCCGGCGACGATGCTGCGCCGCCCGTGTAGCGACGGTCCCTCACCAAAGGGCGGTCAGAGTCCCGATTCGCAGTCGTCGGCTGCGATGTCGAGTTCGGTGGTGGTGACGTGGCGGCCCTTGAGGGTGACGGCTGTGCCGTCGGTGTCGTACAGGTACCCCTCAGCGTCGGCCAGCATTGTTCCGTATGGGTACAGCGGCGTTTCGGGTGTCGGCCTGGGTGCTGTTGATGCGGTGGTGCTCATAAGTATTTGGCCCGTGTGCCCGGGCGCAGCCTCATCGAGTGGATCACTCGGTATGCAGTATCGGTCGGAATGTGGACGACTTCCAGTAGCAACCCGCTGCGGTCGGGTCCGATCACGAGTACCCGATCGTGGGGACGTCGGGGTGGTTCGGCGTCGAGATGGAACTCGGAGAGCGCTTTGTCGATGGCGTGAAGGGTGTCGTCGATGTCGATGTGGTGCCGGAGTGCAGCCGGGACGAGTTCGTAACGCGGACCGGTCATAACGGGTGCTCAGCTGACCGCACGGGCGAGCATGGGGGCGAGTTGCCTGCACTCATCGACTGCGAAGCTCTCCCCCACCCGCCTCACAAACGAACGGTTTGTCACACTCGACACCTAGCCTGACGGTATGGATGAGCCGGAGAACCCAGACCTCAGTCGAGGCCCGTTTTTGTTTCAACATGATGGCGTCGAATGGCGGGTAGCCATCGGAGAAATGTTGACCGGCCGCCAATCCCCACCGAGCAGTCGCTCCCTGATGAAGTCGTACCGACCGCAAGAGGAGACTGACGGGGCGATTCCGTTCGCCATAGAGGATCGCGGCGGCTACTACGCAGTTTGGTTCCATGAGGCAGAGGGACGAATCTCAAAGTTCGACGACCCGTTCATGATGGGGAAGACCACCACGAGGCTCGCAAACCCAGACGTCTAAGCCGCCCGATGGGGTTAACCTGGGTATTCGGGGGTTCGGATGAATCGTGAGAGCTTCTGGCTCATCTTGAGGGCTGTTGCGGTCGCCATCGCCGTCGTCCTGTTCGCGATTGCGGCTGCAACTGGCAACGTCGTTGGAATGATCGTCTGGGGCCTCTTTGTCGTGGTCTGGTCCGTGCAGGTGTGGTTTGCCCTTCAGAAGCTTCGTGCGGAGCAGCGATGACCGGAAGCGTCGCACGGGTCCGTCTCGAAAACGAAGGTTTGTGAGACGGACCAAGGCCCGGCCGCTCGGCCCAACTACGGGCGACGGAACCGGCGCATTCGGGGCTGCTGCAGGCCGGGACTATGCAGCGTGCGACTGGGGCCGATACGTGCTGCGGCATCCGATCGAAGAGGCCGAGTTATCGAGCGGCGATATCGGGGCCCGGCGTCGGGCGCACCGGTTGGCGTCGTTCGGATCGTCAAGCCGTGCAGAGGCTGCGCATCGTCGCAGGTGCGGTGCAACGTGTCACGATGGGTTCGTGTCACATTTCGCGTTCGAGGGGTTGGTTCCGGCTGAGGACAACACGGGCGCAGAGTGGGTCGTTGGCGGCCTGAGAGAGCCCCCCGGCGTCGGCTTCCGGGTTCCAACCGGTTTCGACTCGATTGCTCGGATTCATCACCCACTCGCCGACGGCCGTCGGTTGAGCGAGCTGCCCTCTGGTGTTGTCGGGAACATGGAGAGCGAGGAAATCGGCGATGCCACTGACGCCGAGGAGGGGTGCCTCGACGCCAAGATCCTCGACAGGCTGGTGCCGTTGTTGTCGGTTGCCACATCGACACCCAGCGAAACGCACTTCGGCCTCTGGGTCGGCTGGGGTGAACTCAGGTCAGGCTCCAGCACCGTGGCCTACTCCAGCGGTCTGCGCGGTCGACCATGGTCCGCGCTGTCATCTCGACGGGCGCGGTCCATGATCGCTCGTGCTCATACAGCTGAGCTTCGCCCAGTCGAGGCGTTCATAGATCGTTGTGCCCGATTGGACTGGTGGGGAGGCCCCGAGATGCTGTTGTTCGATGGGCCAGTGGATGCTGTGCAGGCGATTGGAACACCGACACCGCTTAGCGGTGCCGCGTCCGGCAGCTTGTGCCGCCGGAGCCCGCAGTGGTGGTGGCCATCAGATCGCGCATGGTTCCTTTCCAGTGAGATCGACGACAAATGGACCTATGTCGCTGGCCCGACAGCTCTCACCGAAGCAGTACTTCACCTTGATCTGGACGCTGTGATCGTCGCGCACCACGACACGTGGTAACCCGGCGCCTCGACAACGCTCGGCGTCGGAGCCCCGCTCGATAATCCCAGCTACCTCTGCGGAGCACCGCGCCACGTAACCGGCGCGGTGCGTGGGCCTGCCGCAGCACTCAACAACGTCCTCGTCAATGGATAGCGTCCTCGTCAATGGATGT
>CAZWZC010000209.1:0-2554 GCA_964638755.1 uncultured Aeromicrobium sp.
CCACCAGCTGCTGCTGGAACGGGATCTGAAACGACAGCGCCCACATCGCCTCCGAACAGCTCTGCATCTCCCACGCCACGGTCAGCACCCGACGGGCCGCACCGGTTGCGTGGGCCACTCCCTGCTGATCGCGCCGTCGAAGACCCGGTTGGCCACCTCACCGATGCGGATCATGAGGGTGGAGATCATGCGGTCGCCTGGGTCGAAAGCGATCACCAGGCCGACTAGTCAGTAGAGCACCACTTACGAGCTACAAAACGAGCTGGCCGGACAGCCTCGGAGCGCCTGGGCTCGAATCAGCTACCTGCTGTCAATTGGTGAGCAGAACGAGATGGGCGAGGCGCTGTTCTCGGGGGCCCCTCCTGGTGGCGGACCATTCCACCTCGGTCCCCGGGACATGAAATCCAAGTTCTCGTCGCGTTTCGAGGTCATCGACCACATCTTTCCGACTTGGTGGTCGACCAAGGCAGCGGCCAAGCCGCCAACGGCATGAGGATCACCGAGGGCTACCTCTCCCAGCACTTCCAAGGTCGATCCGGCGGGCGCGATCCCGCCCTGCTCGACGGTGCCGAGATCGACGGGTTCGGGTTTGCACTCCAGAACCGAGGCGGCAATCGACGAGCCGATCTCGTGGTTGACACCCCGTTTGGTCGCCGGGGCCTTGGCGCGAAGATCGACCTGTCGACTCGCGGGCTGTGGTTGCCGCCGGTCACAGTCCGTCACAGTCCCACTCGTTCCGCTCCCGATTCATAAGCGGTACGACTTCGACCTACCGAGTATCTGCGGTGGTTCGCCTCCTCACAGCCCTCGACGAGCCGATCACAGGCGTGGCCATCGCAGGTGAGGTGGGGGTCACCCAGCCTCGCGTCTCACAGGTATTGGCCCAGCTGAGGAACAGGGGGGCGAAGACCGATACGAGGCCGCCGACGGTCTCCGCAAGGCCATCATTGATCGAGAGCTCCCGAGGGCCACGTGACCCAAAATGATGGAAGCCCTGGTGGCCGCCGAAGCGAGCCATCCCAGGGCTTATAGACCAAGTGTACCGCCCGGCACCCCTCCGCCGCCGCTGCCCCTGGTGGAACTATTCAGCCGTCACCGGCGACGCCGCGGCATATTCAGACTTGAGGTGAAGCCGTTGCGCGACGGCTCGTCTCCGGGGCTTGTGTTCCACACGTCGAAAGTCGATGAAGCAGTGGAAGCCATCATCGACACCGTCGCAACTGCTGTCGTCGACTACATCCATCGTGACGCCCTCAAGTTCGGCGGCGTCAAGCACATCAGACACGTGGAACTGCGCGACGCCTACGGTCTTGCGGTTGCGGGCGCCCCACAGATCGACGAACTCCTGAAGCTCGATCTTGGCCGAGTCAGCGCACGAGTGCCTGAGGTCAGCGGAAGCAGGCATAAAGACATCGAACCGAAACTTGATGCCGGACGGATCCATCTGCGTTGGCAACACATTGCGCCAAACCGCAGAAGGATGCCCCGTCATCGAAGCCTCGCAGGGCTCGTCACTCACTGGTGAGATCCTCGAGAACCCCGATCTGGGCAATCAGGTCGGGGACCGTGGGGTATTCCAGGATGGTTGATGGATGGCGGTCCTCATGCGTTCCGACGACCTCAACGATCCCGCCTTCAAACACATCCAGCGACGTCATCCACCTAAGCCCCGACCAGCAGAGGCGGATGCTCTGTTCTCCGGTTGCGTACGTATCAGACGGAGGCGGAAGGCGTTCGTGTGAGATGGCCTGCAGGACATCGAGCGCGCTCGACCGAAGCTGTTCCGGTATCGGCGCTCCGCATTGCCCATCAATCCAGCCGGACTCGAGACTGCTTGTTGCAACTATCGCATCTTGCGCGGCATCGAAAGCACCAAGCTCAACTTCTACAACGCTGATCCCCAAGAGTTCCCCGACTCCCCTCCGTCCTCCATCGTGGCCGATTTTGAACTCGACTTCGACGGCCACGCGAGGGCCCAGTCCGTCCGGACGAAGGTTCTCATGGAGCAGTGCCCAGTCGTTCTCGGCATACTCGACCGAGAAGAGTTCACCAGCTTCTGACTGCAGCGTCGCTCTATGCCCCTTTGAGTCGAGAGCCGCAACTCGGGTGACCTCCTCGGCGACCTCCGAATGGGTCCCAGCTAACGATGCCAAGAGAGCACCGCGAGTACCTTCGTCGAACCTGACCGCATCTGAGACTGCCGCTGCTGGTCGCGAGATGGTCACCCACTCGTCGGACCGCAGATTGCGGCCAAAGTTCTTCAGCGCCACCGTTGCCGCGGAGGTTCGTAGCTCAGGAGGCAGGTTCTGCGTCCGCGCCGGTGACCTCAGAGCGTCTTCGATCATCCGCTGAGAAGCCGTGAGCTCATCCTCAGTAAGCGGCAGCTGGTCCCCATTGGGAACGAGCCGCTCCAACACCGGAGCGACACTGCCAGAGTCCAACCGCCGAAGAACCAGGCCGAGATCATCAGCGAAGTTCCGTGGGATCCGCTGCCGATGCGGACGACGGCTGAGGTAGACCTCCCGAGCGACGGCCACGAGGAGGTCTCGGTAGG
>CAZWZC010000210.1:0-2553 GCA_964638755.1 uncultured Aeromicrobium sp.
TTCGCCAGGGAGTTGGCCCGCTCGCTGGCTGACGCCCCGGCACCCACAGACGTGTCGGCGCGGCTGCTGACCGACCTGCAGGAGTCGGGCGGGCTCACCGACCCGGCCCGGCTGAGCACGTGGAGCCAACGCGACGACCGAGACCTGCGGGTGGCGGTGCAGTCGACCATGCTCAGCGACTTGCTGGCGGCGACCTACTCGGCGTCCCAAACCGCGGAGCTGCTCAGCATCAGCCGCTCGCGGCTGTCCCACAAGACCAAATCCGTCCCACTGCTCACCGCGCTGGTCGGCAGGCACCGTCGCTACTACCGCTGGCAGTTCAGCGAGGGGCACATCGTCCCCGGGCTAGGCATCCTGGCCGACCATCTGACCGGCGACGAACACCCGCTGGACATCGCCACCATGATGACGTCACGCTCCGACGACCTCGACGGCCGCACCCCAGTGGACTTCCTAGTCACCGGCGGCAACCCGGTGCTGGTCGCGCGTCTGCTCGAAGGATTGTCGTTCTGAGCAAGCCCAAGAACCCGAGCCACCCGCCTCAGAGCCTCACGATCACCGACGCAGACATCCGGCCCACCACCGAACTGCTGTGGCGCATCCACCGAACCTCCGGGCTCCATCCCGCCGCCTGGAACGATTTCCGCACCTACGGTCCGCTGCCCACGATGCGGTGGGACCCCCACCCCCAGCCGACCGGCATACATCTCGGCCGGGGGGTTCTGTATGCCTCGACCGACCTGCGCATCGCGGTGGCCGAGGTCTTCCAATCGACGCGCCGCATCGACCCATTCACCGGCGACCCCCAGGTGACGACGTTCATCCCGCGCCGGCCCCTGCGGCTGTTGCGCCTCTACTCCCAGGACGCAATGTGGCTGCTGAACCACGACGCGTCCCACTCGTTGATGCACGGCCCCAAGTCGACGTGCCGCAATTGGGCGTGCGGCATCCTCGACGCCCATCGCCTGGATGGGCTGTGGGTGCAATCGACGATGACCGGCCAGGCAACGACGGTGCTCTTCGAGCCCTCCGCGCCCAAACTCCCGCTGCGGGCGCGCGACTCCGCCCCGTTGACCGCGCCAGCCATCATGGCCGCGCTCGACGACATCGCCACCAGCCTCGGCTGGCGCTTCGCCGCCCCCGGTTTCCGCTCCCGCTGAATCAGAGGGCCCATGGGCCCGAATCGCGCTAACGTCTCAAATGTGTGGACCCGCTGCCAATGAGCTGGAGTGTTCCCGCTTTTGTGGACATCCGGATTAAGCTGCCAAGTCGTTGATGTTTCTGTAGCCTATTTCGTATTCTGCCGGTGTCAAATATTCGAGCGTTGAATGACGCCTGGCCGTGTTGTAATAGTTCTCGATCCAGTCGACGCTCTCTTCCCGCAGTCGTTTCAGGTCCGGCCAGGGGCGAGTGTGGATGAGTTCCTTCTTATAGGTCGCGAAGAAAGATTCCGACACGGCATTGTCGTAACAAATGCCGGTCCTTCCGAGAGAGCGGCGAATGTCGTTGGTTCGGCAGTACGTGTCGAAGGCCTGCGACGTATATTGGGTACCGCGGTCCGAATGGAAAATCACGCCCGCCGCGGGCCGCCGGTTTCCCAGCGCCATGTCCAACGCGTCGGTGACCAGGTCGGTGCGCATGTGCTCATCGATCGCCCAGCCGACCACGGCCCGGGAGTGCAGGTCGATCACGGTGGCCAAGTAGGCCCACCCGTCCCAGGTCTTGATGTAGGTGATGTCCCCGCACCATTTGGTGTTCGCCTCCTCGGCGGTGAAGACCCGCCCAATCAGGTCCGGGGCCGGCACCGGTTCCTGTCCGGCGATCGTCGTGCGCTTCCACGCCTTCGGGTGGCGTCCTTGCAGGTCAACAGCGCGCATCAACCGATGGACCCGCTTGTGCGAGACACGGTGCCCGGCCGCCGCGAGCCCGGCCCGGACCCGCCGCACGCCGGGGTTACCCCGTGCCGCTTGGGAGATCGAGACGATCAGCGCGGTCAGCAGCTCATCGAGGGTGGCCCGGGCACTGGGAGGCGCGCCACGCCACGCATAGTAGCCCGAGCGAGACACCTCCAGCTGCTCGCACATGAACGCCACCGGGTACTCATCCTGGTCAGCCCAGTCCGCGATCGCAGCAAACTTCACTGCTGGTCGTTCGCGAACCAGGTCGCCACTTTTTTTGCGAAACTCACCTGCATCTGCAACTGGGCATTCTCAGCCTTAGCGTTCTTGTAGTCCTGCCGGAGCCGGATCAACTCGGCCCGCTCGGACTCGGACAGGGGCGCATCCGCCGGCTGACTCGCGGCGCGATCATCTCGTTCCTTCTTCACCCATTTGCCTAACGTCATCTCGTGCACATCGATATTGCGTGCAACCTCCGCGACCGTTCGATGCTCGTCGAGCACGAACGCAACAGCGCTGGCCTTGTACTCATCCGTGAAGCTCCGTCGAGTGGATCCCATTCTACTGCCTCCCTATTCACCGGCAGCTAATCCCTGTGTCCACCAAAACGGGTACGGTCCACTCGAGCACCCGGAAGAGCTCGTGGAGAGTAGCG
>CAZWZC010000211.1:0-2432 GCA_964638755.1 uncultured Aeromicrobium sp.
CCTGCAGGCCAAGGACGGTCAGTGGGCCCGTGCCAAGGGCTTTGACACGTTCTGCCCGCTCGGGCCGTGGATCGAGACAGACTTCGACCCCAGCAATGTCGACGTGACCACCAGGCTCGACAGCCTCGGTGGGGGAGACGAGCTCAAGCAGAACGGCAACACGTCAGACATGTTCTTCAAGGTGCCCGAGATCATCGAGTACATCTCGTCCTTCATGACGCTGCTGCCCGGCGACGTGATCTTGACCGGCACGCCTGACGGCGTCGGGCCGATGTTCCCCGGTGACAAGGTCAGCGTCACGGTCGAAGGCATCGGCACCCTGACCAACCCGGTGGTGATGGGTAGTGACTGACATGGGGTCACCCTCCTCCAAGCCTGTCGTCGCCAGGTTCTGTCCAAGTCCCACCGGCAACCCGCACGTCGGCATGGCCCGTACGGCGTTGTTCAGCTGGGCGTTCGCCCGTCACAACGAGGGCAAGTTCGTCTTCCGCATCGAGGACACTGACAACTCGCGCGACAACGAGGAGTCCTACCAGCTCCTGATCGACGTCATGCACTGGCTCGGCCTCGACTGGGACGAGGGCCCAGAGGTTGGCGGCGACAATGGCCCATACCGCCAGTCCGAGCGCATGGACATCTACGCCGACGTCGCCCAGAAGTTGCTCGACTCGGGCTTCGCGTACAAGGCCTACGACACCGCCGAGGAGCTTGAGGAGCGCCGCAACGCCGCACGCGCCGCGGGCAAGCCCAGCGGCTACGACGGTCTCCATCGCGACCTGACGCCCGAGCAGCAGGCCGCGTACGGGGCCGAGGGTCGTGAGCCGGTGATCCGGTTCAAGATGCCGGAGAAGAACTACACCTTCAATGACCTCGTACGTGGGGAGATCACCTTCGATTCGGCCAATGTGCAGGACTACGTGATCGTCCGCGCCAACGGCCAGCCGCTCTACACGCTGACCAACCCCACCGACGACGCGATGATGGGCATCACCCACGTGCTGCGCGGTGAGGACCTGCTGAGCTCGACGCCGCGTCAGATCGCGCTGTACGAGGCGTTCGCGGAGATCGGCATCGGCGGTGGATTCACGCCCGAGTTCGGGCACCTGCCGTTCGTCATGGGTGAGGGCAACCGCAAGCTGTCCAAGCGCGATCCCGAGTCCAACCTGCTCGACTACAAGCCCAAGGGTTTTCTGCCCGAGGCGCTGCTCAACTACATGGCGCTGCTCGGGTGGTCGATCGCCGAGGATCGCGACGTGTTTTCGATCCCGGAGATGGTGGAGGCGTTCGAGATCGGTCGGGTCAACCCCAACCCAGCGCGCTTCGACATCAAGAAGGCAGAGGCGATCAACGGATCGCACATCCGCCTGCTCGCCACCGACGAGCTGCGCGAGCGCCTGGTGCCGTACTTCCAGGACGCCGGCCTGATCGCTGATCCTCCGACCTCGGAGCAGCTCTCGATGCTGGCTGCTGCGACGCCGCTCGTGCACGAGCGGATGGCGCTGTTGACTGAGGCGGTCGACATGCTGCGGTTCCTGTTCATCGCCGACGACGATTTCGCGATCGACGAGACTGATCGTGCCAAGAACCTCGACGAGAAGGGTCTCGAGGTTGCTCGGGCCGCTCGCGAGGCGCTCGCGGGGCTGAGTGAGTGGACGACGCCGGCGATCGAAGAGGTGCTGCGTACGAGCCTCATCGAGGGCCTCGAGCTCAAGCCTCGACTGGCATTCGGGCCCGTACGCGTCGCCGTCACAGGAAGCCGCATCTCCCCACCCCTCTTCGAATCACTGGAGCTCCTCGGCCAGGCCAAGAGTTTGGCAAGATTGGACGCCGCCCTCGCTTGACCGCCCGCCAAGAAGGCCACCCGCGAAGCGCACCAACTCGTTCGCCAAGGAGGCCGCCTGCGGCCGACTGTGAGGGAGCGAGGAACGAGCGACCGAAGCGGCGTGAGCGAACTCCCAACCTAGGAATCGCAGGTCGGTACCAGTTTGGGCGCAGGCGGGGGAGTCGGGTAAAGTCGGTGCTTGGCTCAGCCCCCGGCGGAGCCATTGGGATATGGTGTAATTGGCAACACAGCGGTTTCTGGTACCGCCATTCTAGGTTCGAGTCCTAGTATCCCAGCGAAGCCATTTCGAGCGAGAAACCCACGCACGATATGGTGACTCCGGTCGCAAGACCACCCATGGCCCCGTTGTGTAGCGGCCTAGCACGCCGCCCTCTCAAGGCGGTAGCGCGGGTTCGAATCCCGTCGGGGCTACCATGGCGAAAGACTCCCGTGACCTGCAGCAATGCCGGTCCGGGGGTCCTTGTTGGGCGGCGAGTAGCCAGGCGGCGCGATGTGTCACTCCGCCCAGAATGACGCACGTCGCGAGTGGTCCCGCGCACGTCGCGAGTGGTCCCGCGCACGTCGAGAGAGGAGCTGGGAGTCGGCAGGC
>CAZWZC010000212.1:0-2428 GCA_964638755.1 uncultured Aeromicrobium sp.
AGAGTCAGGAGCGCTCTGGGCCGAACGCCGTAATAGTTCGCGACTCGAACGACGTAACCCCGCCACCACTCTCCCGGCAGGGGGTCTATGCGAAGAGGCAGTTGCGTGGTCATCGTCCCTCCGACGCCGACTGGCCAGATCGCGTCGCCTCGAGCACGAGGACGTCGAGATCAGTGTCGTTCCATACGGCATACGAGGCGGCCCTCTTGACCCATTCAATGGCCAACCCGGGGCGACCAAGGCTGCCCTCGTGGAGGGCATGGACGGTGCCGCGCGTGGTCAATCGGATTCGCGCAGCGTCGCTGGGGAGCACAAGGCGATCGTTGAGGTTGCGCGCGAGGTACTCCCAGTCACCGATGCGTGCCGGTGTCGGCGGGTCCCATCTGCCGACATCGATCCACCTGGCGCCACGGAGCCGGACTTGGTCACCAGCCGCTCCGTGTAGCACCCCGGATTCACGGAAGCCGGTGCCAATCAGAACGATCGTTGCGGGAAGGCCGGTGATGATGCCTTTGAGGATGTCGGCCAGCAGTCGCGACTCCTTGTTCTGTCCCGCGCCAATGCCGTGGCCATCGTCGATGATGATGCCGCGCAGGCCAACCTTGGGTGCGAGCTTGCGCAGAGCTGCGAGGTAGTCGGCGGTCGTGGAGTCCCTCGGCAGGGGCGGCGGTCCCAGGAAGGTCCAGATCGCTTTGAGTAGCGAGAAGCCACGGGCCAGCTTGGGGACCTCGACGTATATCCACGGAACGCTGCGGTGATGCTTACAGTCGTCCGGCTGGCGCCCAAGAGCGGACCAGATCCCCTTCGTCTCGCTGAATGCTGCAGACAGGGCCGCATGCGTCTTACCGCTCAACGGCAGGCCGTCGAGGATGAGGCAGGTGGCGCTGCCGTACGCCGAGTGGTCGTTCTCGAAGTGCGCTCGTCGAATGGCTTCAGCCACGGCTTTCGTGTCACGGGTCACGATCGTCCCGATGCGTTGGTTGTACGCGTCGACCCGTTCCCGAAGCGTGTCCGTGACAGGTCCACCCAGCTCGGGACGCGGGTTCTGGTTCATGACGAGGTGCTTCCAGTCGTCGATGTCCTGGGGCATGAGGCGCCGGTGAATGGTCAGTTCGGTCATGACATCCCCCATCCCGACTCGTCCTCGACCAAGAAGTCGGAGAGGTCATCGTCGAACTCGATCTCCTCGGTGTAGTCGAACTCTTCGTCGTCATCGCGGGTGTCGGGGTACTCCTGCAACGCTGGTTCGGCCGCCGGCTCTGCCTCGGGCTTGGGGAACGCGAGCGAGAGGACCTCGTCGCTGGCCTGCTCCAGGTCATGGGCGTAGGTGCGTTGGTGACCGCCTTCAATGGCGGCATACCGCCCGTCTTGACGGTCGGTGAAGACGCCATCGATCCAGCGGGTCAGAAGCGCTGCCTCCAGCCGGTGGATCTCGGTCTCCGTGAGCACGCGTCGGGTGTCCTGATCCACGTCGCGGAGAGCGTGGGTGCGGACCAGCGAGCTCATCGGAGCGACGCTGCCGTTGCGGTCGATCGCGCGGGGGACCATCATCCAGTGGCGCTCGACGGGGTGGATCAAGAAGATCCGAGTCGTGTCGAGGCGGTCGTAGAAGATCGTGAGCGGACGGGCCTTGACTCCGATGCCGCGCATCACGACTTATCGCAGTTGCTGGAGCTCACTGGAGTTGTAGGTGACCGCATGCAGGCGGATTCCCTCCGGGCTCAGCAAGCGCTCGGCGCGCTGGAGGCCTTTGAGGTAGAGCCATGGATCGGCGGGGCGGTCGAGCTCACCGAATGACGTCACGTAGTCGGCCCACACCATGGCTGGGCTCAGGGGTGTCGGAGATCCGTGTGCCTCAGTGAGGTTGCGATGGGGCTCGTTCGCGTAGACGTCGATGGCGTACTCCCAGAGCATGTCTTGCAAATCCTGCGGCTTGATGGGCACGGCGAGCTCAAGGTCGTTCGGCCGGTTCAGCACGTTCTGGCCCTTGTGGATCGGCAGGGTGCTCTCGACATCGGCGATGACCCTGTGGATGGCTTCGACGACGCCTTTGGCGTGCCCTTGTCGCGGCGGACAGAAGACAACGTCGATGCCGCACTCCGCCGCGAACCCCAAGGTGTGGTCGCTGGCATTCTCCGTGCCGTGGTCGAACACCAGGGTGCTGGAATGGATCGCGGGCTTACGACCGATGACCTTTTGGATGGTGGTCTTCTCACCCTCGGGGTCATCGTTGAGGGCGACGAGCTTTGGTATGCCGTGCCACATCTCCAGTTCGTAGGGATAGCCGGCTCTGGTCACCGTCGGGCGGCCCATCTGCGCGATCAACGCGCATACATCCCGTGATGTGGCTGCGCCGACGCAGACGCGAAGCGCGACGAACCAGCGTGTGTAGACGTCGATCGCGCTGAGGATCACCGCTGGCACCAAC
>CAZWZC010000213.1:0-2417 GCA_964638755.1 uncultured Aeromicrobium sp.
CTCGCCCGTCGTCGGCCACCTCGACGACGCCATAGGGCCCGCGGGTCGGCGACCTGGTACCCGAAGATCAGCGCCCCGTCGACGGACTCGGCCCTCTCGCGCAGCCGGTAGCCCAGTCCGGGCCCGGAGAAGACGTTGTCCCCCAGGACCAGACACGACGGTCCGCCTTCGACGAACTCCGCGCCGATCGTGAACGCCTGGGCGAGCCCACCGGGACCAATTCACCAGGGTGATGACGCTGGCAGCCATGTCAGGCGCGGCACGACGTCAGGTCGCTCCCGAGGCTGAGCTCGAAGCGGCACGGATGTCGCGGATTCACTTCCCCACGGGTGGCCACCGATTCCGTCCGACCCTGGAAGACGTCCTTCAGATGATCGAGGAGGAGTTCGGCGCGAAACCCGGCCCAACATGGCGAGAGGTCCTTCGGACGAACAGGGTGCAGTGGCGACGCCAGCAAACCGGGTCTGCAGTGCGGGACTGCCCGAGCGAGGCGGTTCGGGTCTTGGAGCAGCTTGGGTACGCCATCTCGGAGCCCTTCGACGGGCCCGCACCCGATCGGGAAGATCGCCTAGCAGCCTTCTAGGCGAGTCGAGGTTGCGTCTCGATGCCTGGTTGCTTCCGCCAGAGGGCTATAACACCAGCTGGTGGACACGCCCGAGGTGCATAATGTCGGCTAATTCATGGAATCAGCGGCACTTCTTACAGTTTTGAGTTGTCGAGATGCAGCCAAGACCGCACGATGTCGTGCGGCGAACATTGCAGAGATCGTCCCGCTCGGTGGAGTCGTGCAAGATCGCCCTCGCGCGCCAAGGCTAGCCACGTCCTCAATGCGGCATGAGAGTGCGTCAGGGGCGTGGATATTGGTTGCTCTCCACGCTCTCTCGACTGGCTGCTCCACGCATGCTCAGGCGGAAGTTGGCTGGAGCCGCGTTGCGTCGAGCAGGGCCTGCGCAGCAACGCTGCTGCCGGCGACGGCGATGTTGGGTTCATCTCCGATGGCAGCCGTCGCCGACATGATGACGTGTTTCCAGCCTCGTGTTGTCGCGGACACTTTGGAGTGTGCCCTCCCGTCGGGGCCTCGACCTCGGAGGACGGTGGTACCCGCCGACGTGAGTTTGGCGTGGTAGGTGACCGGATCTGCGGCCGTTCGCGAGTCGGTGAGGACGAGCTCCACGACCCAGTCCTGGCTTCGAGTTGGCAAGGGACGCGCATGCGCCCGCATGGCTAATACCAAGGCGTCAGGTGACATGTCCGCGTTCCACGGAAGGCCAGGCGAGGACACGGCCCATGCGGAAAGCGCCGCGTTCACGGCTTCAAGCTCGTATCCCCACTCGGTGAGGGCGTACAGGCCCGCCCGTACCGGGGGTCCGAAGGTTTCGCGTCGGACGACTCCCGCCCGCTCGAGTGCGCCGAGCTTCTGGGTCAGGACCGACGGGCCGATGCCAGGGACATCACGCTCAAGATCAACGAAGCGCTTAGGTCCCAAGAGCAGTTCTCGGACAACGATGAGGGTCCATCGATCCCCGATCAGGTCGAGCGCGTGCGCAGCCGCGCAACCGTCGTTGTAGGAGCCGTAGGTCCGTCGCGATGCCACATCCTCAATCTACTACTTGATTAGTAGTGGCAACTACTGTTTTAGTAGTGACATGGGCAACGAAATGCTTTGGGCAGCGGTGCACGCCGAGAGAACAGCGCTGGCTCGCGACCTGGATTCCCTTAGCGACCAGCAATGGTCGGCACCGACCGCGTGCCCTGGTTGGGACGTTCACGACGTCTTAGCGCACCTGGTCGATTCCGCGAAGACGACTCGAATCGGGTTTGTGCTCGACATGCTCGCCTGCCGGTTCGACTTCGACAAGGCGAACGAGCGGGGCATTCGGCGAGAACGCCGTGCGGACCCCCGCGAGACACTCGCGAGCCTGAGCGGGGTCATCAATCGAACGACAACGCCTCCAGCCCCGCTGGCCACCCGGCTCGTAGAGGCCTTCGTCCACGGCGAAGACATCAGGCGCGCGATCGGGCTGCATGGCAGTTACCCGGCGGAGCACGTGGCGACAGCTCTCCGTTACCAGGTCCGCACCTCGTTCGCCTGGGGAGGCGGCAGGGAGCGTTGTGAACGGCTCCGCCTGGTTGCATCTGACTCTGACTTCGTGGTCGGCGACGGTTCACAAGTCTGCGGCACGAGCATCGCGCTGCTGCTCGCAGTATCGGGACGCCCCGTGAAAGACGGCGAACTAACTGGCGACGGGGCCGGAGCGCTGATGGAAGCCCGCCGCTGAGCCGCAGGAATTCAGCGGTTGACGTCATCAACGGCAAGTAGTTCCACACGCGCTCATCGGCATGAGGGCGAGACTCCGGGTGCGCGCCTTCCCCAAAGGCCTGCCCTTGCGGGCGAGGCGACCGCCCATAACGGGCTC
>CAZWZC010000214.1:0-2414 GCA_964638755.1 uncultured Aeromicrobium sp.
TGCGTTGGATCGGCACTACGCCGACCTCCTCGACCACGGTCGCCTCAACGGGGACAGCGGCGCGCTGAGCGTACGAAGCGTCCGCTATATCCACGCCGTCATCCGGAAGGTACTGGCCGACGCCGTCGACGCAGGACTGCTCGCCGTGAACCCCGCCAGCCGGGCGAAGCCACCCAAAGCACAGCGCTCAGCTGCACCCACGATGAACTACTGGGACCCGGCAGAGCTCGGAGCGTTCCTCGACCACGTGATCGGCAGCGAACTGGAGATCGCCTGGCACCTGCTGGCGATGACCGGCATGCGCCGAGGCGAGGTCCTGGGACTGCGTTGGCGCGACGTCGACCTCGAGGGTCTCGTCTGGCCGTGCGCCACACGCTCGTGTTGGTGGGCAACGCCATCCGTGAGGAAACGCCCAAGTCACACCAGGCGCGCGTAGTCGACCTTGACTCCGGAACGCTGCAGAAGCTGCTCGCTCATCAGGCTCGGCAGGAAGGCGACCGGGAGGACGCCGGAGGACGATACCGCGACCGTGATTTCGTCGTGGCCGCAGCTGACGGAAGCCCCATCCACCCTGACCGCCTCTCGAAGCTGTTCCAGCAGGAGGTGAAGGACTCGGGCGGACCCCGAATTCGGTTGCACGACTTGAGACATACTCATGCCACGATCGCGCTCCGCGCCAACGTGCCAGTCAAGGTCATCAGCGAACGCCTCGGCCACGAAAGCCCAGGCTTCACCCTCAGCCAATATGCCCACGTCTTGCCCGGCATGCAAGCTGAAGCCGCAGAACTGGTTCGCGTGATGGTGTCTGGGCCATGAATACGTCAGAGGTCCGACCGCTCGACGTTCTCAAAGGCCTCCCCTCACAGGTTCCTCGCTGCCATCGTCGACACGGCCGGGCGGTCCAGCGGAGAACACCTCCGCCGGGTTCATGCGGCACCTCCCAGCCTGTGGTACTCGCCGAAGAACCGGCTCGGTCGGACGCCGCTGACCGGAATATGCAGTTCTCGGATTTGGTAGCCACTGAGTGGGCGAAGCGCGATGGCGGCTGAAGATTTCGGGCAGTGATATGTGCAGTGCCGCCATGGTTGGGCCGCTGTCGGTAGCTGATACTGCGGCTACGAGCTTTTGACTCGGAGCATCCGGCCAGCACCTACGAAACACCCGCCTCCTGACCAGTTGGGGACCACAACAGGGTGGAAGGTGAGACTTGCTAGCGAGGTCAAGTCAGCCGCCTTCATCGGCAGCGGCCTCGTCGAAGATTGCCGCTCGGCTTTCGCTCAGGCGAGAGATCTCGCGACGGGCGAGCTCGGCCCGCTGTACTGAGGTTGCGTCGACACCGAGTTCATCGAACAGCGTCCGGGTTTTGACCATCACCTGGGCTATTAGGCGCGTGATGCGATCTTCGTCGCCCTCGAGTTCATCGCCGAAGAACCACGCATCATCATCCTGTGGAGGATTTGCCGGGGGATCCTCGGCGAGCGCGAGGCTGAACCAAATTTGGTATTCCTCGTCCAGGGACCGCTGCGCTTCAGCGAGGCGTGATGCCCAGGGCAAGGTGGACTCCTCCGGGTCGGATTCTCGCCCACGCTCTCGGTCCGCGAACTTGAACGCATTGCTCAGTGCTTGGGGAGGCCAACCCTCGGTCCAGCCGCGCCGCCGTTCCCAACACCGCAGGATCAGGTCGGTCGCTTCACGTTTCGTCTCCTCATCCCCGTCCTCAGCTTGCTCGATCAGCTCAGCTATCCGGTGCGCCATCCACCTTCCAAGTGTGTCAACTGAGTCCTCAAGCCCGAGGCGATGCACGATGTGGTCGCCCAACCTGACGACGTCCGGCCACGGTTTCGAGCCGTCCGTCAGCTCGGAGCAGGTAGATTCGGCTTTCTCCTCGCTCATAGCGATCACCTTCTTCATCATCTGTCATGTCGTCGCGTATGAACTGTCGCTGGATGCGAACCTCGAACATCAGATCCATTTTGGTTGCGTCAAGATAGTCGAGCAACGTTTCGATATCGACGGTGGTCCGCCAACCGGAACTGCGTTCCGATTCTGGATCTCGTCTAAATCGCCTTGGCCCGTCGTCGCTCCAAAATGACATGGAGGCGACTGGGCCGTCTGGGCCGATGAGATGATTGCCGTCGGCCGAGAGGTGCGCGTCGACGTGTGCGCGGAAGGTCGTGCCCGGCAGTATCGTGCGCCCGTCTACCCTGCGTAACCCGTCGTGTTTCTCCAGACCGAACTCGCCAACTTGTTGGTCGAGCACCCAGCCGGTAAGCCGGAATCCGGCCTCGTCGATCTCGGAATCGTCGGGCCAAGCCCCGTCTTGCTCCTCGGGAAGCCTGAAGTCGGACGGGTCCTTAGCCGTCTGCAGCGCGCGGAGCAGCGCTTGCGCCGACTTTGGCGAAACCAATGCGCTA
>CAZWZC010000215.1:0-2326 GCA_964638755.1 uncultured Aeromicrobium sp.
TCGGCGACTGGGCTTGAAGGTTAAGCCTTCAAAGGGCAAGACCGTGTCCCTGCGAAAGAGCAAGAAAGTCAAACTGGTGCGCCATATACGGACAACGGTCGACTCGTCGACGGTCGTAACGGTTAAGGTCCGACCGAAGAAGCGCAGGTCATGCGTTTCGGTTGGTGGCGGAGAGCGAATGGTCTGGGTGCGCCGTACGTGTGCGCGGCCTGTGCGCAACGTCAAAGTCGTCATAGTTGCCAGCGCCCCAGGGCGGACATCCGCTCGATGGGTACGAACATGGCGGGTCCGATGAGACGAAAGCGCGACCGGGAGGCGAACCGGTACCGGCAAGTGGGCTGCTATAGCTGAGCAGATTCGCATGCACCCCGGTAAATGGGCAGAAGTTCAATCGGCTTCTTCCAAGGCGCCGGGCGCCCCTAGGAACCAGGGTCGGGTTGAACATACCAAGCCGGTCACGTGGAACATCCAAATCGACATCACCGACCGTGGTCGTCACCGTCTTCGCTGAGCTGCCGTTACGCGAATTCGGGTACGCCGCCGACTCCGGATC
Organism: uncultured Aeromicrobium sp.; assembly: GCA_964638755.1. Classification (GTDB taxonomy): domain Bacteria; phylum Actinomycetota; class Actinomycetes; order Propionibacteriales; family Nocardioidaceae; genus Aeromicrobium. The sequence continues at coordinate 554 of CAZWZC010000215.1, forward strand.
GCCCCTGCGGTAGCCGACGTGGTCAGCGAGCTCGGCTCGCAAACCACGCTCCAACACCGCCTTGATCAACTCCTGCACTAGGCCGTCTCTGCCATTGAGCTGGACTGAACCAGAGTCAATCTGACCTAGCAGATCGTCCAGCGCTGCCGAGGCCTGAAGTCTTGCCATAGCATCAGAACCCAAAACGGGCACATCATGTTCATCAGTCATAGTCACCATCGTTCTCCATCCAGATCGCGACCACCCCGCTTGCACAAAACATCTGACACCCTCGCATCGACGTTCTATCAACGGGTTGCCCGCCCTGCATCGCTGCATCACCGACGCGGCGCTGCTGGAACGGATCGAAGCGATCTGGGAACACTCCCGGCGCACCTACGGCGCCCCGAGAATCCATGCGATGCTCGCCCGCGATGGGGTGGCTGTTGGACGCAAGCGACTGGAACGGCTGATGCGATCAGCTGCCATTGCTGGTGTTCACCTGCGCAAACACTGGCGCACCAGCACCGCTGACCCCGACGCGGTGGCCGCCCCGGACTTGGTTGATCGTGACTTCACCGCAACAGCGCCCAACCGGTTATGGGTTGCTGACTTCACCTACGTTCGCACCGGGCACGGCTTCCTCTACTTGGCAACAGGCTCGATGTTTCCAGCCGCAAGATCGTGGGCTGGAGAATTAGCGACCGCATGACAACCGGCCTCGTTTTTGACGCGTCCGAGATGGGCCTATGGCGACGCAACGTCAACCGCCGCGAGCTCATCCATCACAGCGACAAAGGCAGTTCACATCGTGGGCCTTCACTAACCGAGTACGCACTGCCGGGATGATGCCCTCGTTTGGAACCGTCGGAGACGGCCTCGATAACGCGATGATGGAGTCGTTCTGGTCGAGCATGCAGATCGAACTACTCAACCGGAAAAGGTGGAAGACCCGCATCGAGTTAGCGAACGCAATCTTCGATTACATTGAGATCTTCTACAACGGGTCTGCTGCCCGGATAGGTGACATCTAGGTGTGGTGCTGTGAGGCGCCCACTGGAAGGATGTTTGCCATGCCAAAGCCTTATCCGAGAGAGTTCCGTGCCGGGTTGTCCGGGTTGCCCGTGGTCGTGAGCCGGGGCAACGTCTAAATCAGATCGCTGCCGATTTCGGGGTCAGCGAGTCGTGTTTGGCAGGCTGGATGAAGGCCGCTGATGCCGCTGATCGGTCCAGTTCCGGGGACGGTTCTGGTGATCCGAGCCAGTTGCGGGAAGCGAAGAAGCGGATCCGGCTTCTCGAGCAGGAGAACGAGGTGTTGCGCCGCGCTGCGGCGTATTTGTCGCAGGCGAACCTGCCGGGAAAATGACAGTTGACCTCGGGTCAACAATGACCATTACAGATGTACCCGCTCGTCCGTGAGTTAGCCGGTGACGGGATTCCCGTCACGGTGACGTGCCGGGTTCTCAAGCTTGCCCGCCAGCCTTACTACCGGTGGCTCAACCAGCCCGTCACCGCACTCGATCTGGCGGCGGCCTATCGGTGCAACGCGTTGTTCGACGCTCACCGGGATGACCCAGAGTTCGGATATCGGTTCCTCTTGGACGAAGCACGGGCCGCCGGTGAGGTGATGTCCGATCGCACGGCGTGGAAGTTGTGCTCTCAGAACCGTTGGTGGAGCGTGTTCGGGAAGAAGACACGGGGCAAAAGCCGCCGACCTGGACCGCCGGTTCAGGCCGACAGGGTCCTGCGCCAGTTCCAGGCGAGGGCTGCCAACGAGCTGTGGCTGGCCGACAT
>CAZWZC010000216.1:0-2323 GCA_964638755.1 uncultured Aeromicrobium sp.
CGATCCCGATGCGCTCAAGTCGGCGATCGCCCGAGTCCTCGGCGATCCCTCGCTGGCCAGGCGGCTAGGTGAAGCTGGCCGCGAGCGCGTCATCGCGCGGTACTCCTGGCCAGCGATTGCTGAGCGGACCGAGGCTTGGTACCGGGCCCACCTGTCGAAGGAGAAAAAATGCTGACGGTGGACTTCAATCGCTTCCCCGTCGGACCTGGCGATCGCGTTCTTGACATGGGCTGCGGCGCGGGCCGACACGCGTTCGCGCTGTATCGGACGGGTGCCGACGTTGTCGCGCTGGACATGGATGCCGATGAACTACGCAATGTGTCCGACATGTTCGCCGCCATGGACGAGGCCGGTGAAGTCCCGGCGGGAGCCACCGCCGCAGTCGTGCGGGGCGACGCCTACCAGTTGCCGTTCCCGGACGACTCTTTCGACGGGATCGTCGCCGCCGAGATTCTGGAACACCTTCCGCAGGACTCGGTGGCAATGGCCGAGCTCTTCCGGGTCCTCAAAACTGGTGGGCGTATCGCAGTCTCAGTTCCCCGGTGGTTGCCGGAAAAGGTCTGCTGGGCCTTGTCAGATGAGTACCACGAGGTCGAGGGTGGCCACATTCGAATCTATAGACGCACCGTCCTGACCGACAGGTTGACTGCTGCGGGACTGGTGCAAGTCGACGAGCATCACGCGCACGCATTGCATGCGCCCTACTGGTGGCTCAAATGCGCCGTCGGGGTGAACTCCGAGAACCATCAACTCGTGAAGGCCTACCACCGCTTGCTGGTGTGGGACATGATGAAGGCGCCCGCTGCGACCCGGATTGCCGAACGCGCACTCAACCCGGTCATCGGCAAGAGCCTGGTGGTCTACCTGCGCAAACCGGAGTTCGCTCATGCGCCGGCCTGAACTGCTCGCTTGCCCAGGCGTGCTCAGCATTGCCCAACTTGACCAGACGGTCGCGTCGATCGCGTCGGTGCAAGAGCCCTGCGGCGCAATTCCGTGGCCAGATCGTCACACCGATGCCTGGGACCACGTCGAATGTGCGATGGCGCTGACCTTGGGCAATCGACTGGAAGAGGCGCGGGCGGCGTACGACTGGTTACGGACGACTCAAGCACCGGATGGTTCGTGGGCAATGTCCTATGCCGGCACGCGCATCCTCGATCATTCGGTCGACACAAATCAATGTGCCTACCTCGCGGTCGGATTGTGGCAATGGTGGTTAGCGACCGGCGATCGGCAGCTGCCCCACACGATGTGGCCGACTGTGGCGCGGGCGCTGGACTTTGTCATCGACATGCAGCTACCCGGAGGCGAGTTGGGGTGGGGCCGTAGTCCGCTCGGCCAGCGACCGCAGGAAGCGTTGTTGACCGGCTCGGCATCGACCTACCAGGCACTTCGGTGCGGGATCGCTCTAGCTGAACTCGTTGGCAGCCCACAGCCCGATTGGGAACTTGCGGCAGGCACGTTGTCCCACGCAGTAGCGCATCACCGCGAGCGCTTTGTCGACAAGAGCCGGTACTCGATGGACTGGTATTACCCGGTACTCGGTGGTTCTGTTCGGGGACCGGCGGCGCAGCGATTGATCTCGTCACGGTGGGCCGAGTTTGTCGTTCCTGGCTTCGGCATTCGATGCGTCAGCGACCGCCCCTGGGTGACAGGGGCGGAGACCGCAGAGCTTGCTTTGTCGTTGACCCTGATGGGTGATCGCGAGCGGGCGATTGCACTGCTTCAAGATGTGTCGCACCTGCGCGAGGAGGATGGGTCGTATTGGACTGGCCTCGTGTTCGACGAGGGTGTTCGATGGCCGGTCGAACGATCCGCTTGGACATCCGCGGCCACAGTCCTGGCCTGCGATGCACTCGCGGGTGGTTCGACCCTCGAACTGTTCGCAGGCGCGGACCTTCCGACCGGAGTGCTCGTCGGCGCCGACACCTGTTCGCGCGACGACGCCCAATGCCGCGTCTCGGCCGCTGCTCACTAGCCGCCCGCCTTGACGCAGGTCAGCTCTCGGTTGACGGATCGAAGGGCGTGCCATTGATTCGGCGCAACACGCGCAGTGATCCGGTCTGCCCGATCAGTTCGAAGGCGCCACTGCCTACGGCTCGTTGAACCACATGCCAGGGCGGTTGGCCACCATCGGCCGGGTCGGGAAAGACGTCGTGAACTGCCAGGATCCCACCGTCAACCACATGGCGGGCGAAGGACACGTAGTCGTGCTGCGCGGTCTCTTCGGTGTGGTTTCCGTCCAGGAACAAGAGGCTCAACGGCGTGCTCCACCACCGAGCCACCTGCTGCGTGCTCGCGACAACGACCGAAACGACATCCG
>CAZWZC010000217.1:0-2300 GCA_964638755.1 uncultured Aeromicrobium sp.
CGGGTCGATCGTGAGCACGCACACCTTGCGGCCCTGCTCGGCGGCGCGCAAGCCCAGCGCAGCGGCGGTCGTCGTCTTGCCGACACCGCCCGATCCGCAGCACACGATGATCTCGGTCGTGCGGTCCTCCAACAACGCGTCGATGTCGAGCGTGCCGCCGGGGGCACCGCCAGAACCTCGCGGAGTCGACTTCACCTTGCGTGGCGGCGGGGCAGCGTTCTTCTTCGTCATGCCACTCCCTCGTCCTTGAGGGTCTGGGCAAGCTCGAAGAGCGCACCGAGGTCGACGCCGTCGGGCAGCGAGGGCAGCTCGACGAGCGGCTTGCCACAGTCCAGCAGGATGTCGCGCTGACTCTCTTGGAGCGCTTGGCGTTTGACGTGGGCGACGCCGCCAGCGATCAGCGCGGGAGCCGCTTCGGCGTCGAGTCCGGCAGTGGTGAGCGACCTTCCGACCGCGTCAGCGTCGACGCGCCCCGCGTCGAGGGCTGACCTCGTGGACGCGGAGATCAGCGGCGGGCGTACGAGGTTGAGAATGACGTGGCCGATGGGCAGCTTCTCAGATGTCAGATCGGCGATGCCGTCGATCGTCTCCTGCACAGGCATCTCTTCGAGCACGGTCACCAGATGCACCCGGGTGTCAGTCGAACGCATCATCTCCATGATCGAGTCGGCCTGCTTGCGGATCGGTCCGACCTTCGCGAGTCCAGCCACCTCGGAGTTGACGTTGAGGAACCGCGTGATGCGACCCGTAGGAGGAGCATCCATGATGACCGCGTCGTACGTGAAGTCCCTACCCTCACGGCGACGAGCAGCCTCATACACCTTGCCGGTGAGCAAGACGTCGCGCACACCCGGCGCGATCGTGGTGGCGAAGTCGATGATGCCGAACCGGTCGAGCGCCTTGCCGGCCCGGCCGAGCCGGTAGTACATCGCGAGGTATTCGAGCAACGCCGACTCCGGATCGATCGCGAGGGCGTAGACGGATCCACCGTCAAGGCCAACGGCGATCTTGCGCTCCTCATAGGGCAGCGGAGGTACGTCGAAGAGCTGCGCGATGCCCTGGCGCCCCTCGACCTCACACAGCAAGACCTTCTTGCCCTCGCCGGCCAGCGACATCGCCAGAGCCGCGGCGACCGTTGTCTTGCCGGTGCCGCCCTTGCCGGTGACGACATGGAGCTGAGTCGAGAGAGCCACCCGAAGAGCGTACCGACTTGCTGAGATGCCGCGACTTCGTTCAGTGGTTTCCCTACTACCTCGACCGCTCCGGACGCGACAGCATGGGAACCCCCTCCCTAGGAGCTCCCATGCGTCGAACTCTTGCTGCCACGTCCGTCCTGTTGATATGCGTCCTCGGCGCGTGTTCCGGCAGCGGCGGCTCCGACGACACGGCGTCCGGCGACAAGGCGGACTCCAGCAAGGACAGCGCCGCATCGTTCGATGCGTGCAAAGCCATCACCCCCGCCGAGGCCGAGGCAGTCCTCGGCTATCCAGTCGTGGTGACCGAGACACCCGGCGGTGGATGCTCGTGGGGTAGCGAGGAGAACCCGCGCCTGGCGTCACTTTCGGTCGGTGCAGGCACACCCGCCGAAGGAACTGGCGGCATTGACGGCGCCAAGGCCGGCACGGCGGCCGTGCTCGACGGCGACGCGCAGGACGTCTCAGGACTGGGCGACGGGGCGTTCCTGGTCCTCGGCCCGCTGAAGGGGGGCGGCGGCGAATCGATCCAGGCCCAGGGCGGGATCCTCGATGGTGACCAGATCTACCTCGTCGGAATCACGCAGCTCGGCGGTGCTGCTGTCACCGAGGACGCCGTGAAGGCCCAGGCAGAAGCCGGCATGAAGCTCGTCGATTCCAAGCTCTGAGGCTGTCCCGGGGAGGCTCAGCGCCGCAACGGATAGAGTCGCGGTATGACACAGTCGCCTCCGCAAAAATGGGAATACATGACCGCACCCGTACTGGTGCACGCAACCAAGCAGATCCTCGACAACTTCGGCGTTGACGGCTGGGAGCTCGTGCAGGTGGTGCCGGGCATGAATCCGGAGAACCTTGTCGCCTACTTCAAGCGGCCAGTCGCATGAGCGCCGTTGAGGACCGCCTGACTGCGCTGGATCTGGTCGTACCCACCGTTCCTGCGCCGGTGGCAGCGTACGTACCTGCCGTCCGCACGGGCTCGTACGTCTTCACCTCCGGACAGCTGCCGCTGCGTGACGGGCAGTTGTTGCTGACCGGCAAGGTTGGCGGCGAGGTGTCGGCGGAGGAAGCGTATGACTGCGCCCGCCAGTGCGCGCTCAACGCGATCGC
>CAZWZC010000218.1:0-2287 GCA_964638755.1 uncultured Aeromicrobium sp.
AACTCGGCCCAGCTCAAGGAGGCCCTGGAGGGTCACGCGGCGCGAGTCATCATCACGACCCTGCAGAAGTTCCCGGTGGTGTCGGCGCTCGCTGCCCAAGAGGCTGCCGAGGGCGACGCGAAGGGGGTGGTCGGGCGGCGGTTCGCGGTCATCGTGGACGAGGCGCACTCCTCCTCCAGTGGCGACTCGGTGGCCAAGCTGAAGAAGGTGCTCGGCTCGGGTGGCGAAGCGGCACTGGAGGCGGCCGAGGAAGCCGAGCACACGGCATACGAGGAAGCAGTCGAGGCGGCGGACGAGGCGCTGCTGGCGAGCGCGCGGCACCTGGGGAAGCAGAAGAACCTGTCGTTCTTCGCGTTCACGGCCACCCCGAAGCCGAAGACGCTCGACACGTTCGGGCAGGTCGGCGCGGATGGGCAGAAGCGGCCGTTCCACACGTATTCGATGCGGCAGGCCATCGCGGAAGGCTTCATCCTCGACGTGCTCGCCAACTACACGACGTATGCCGTGTACTACAAGCTCGCCAACGCCCACCCGCGCAACGACCCGGAAATGGAGACGGGCAAGGGTCGCGCCGCGTTGGCGCGGTTTGCGTCGCTGCACCCCTATGCGCTGGATGCGAAGGCGGAGGTGATCATCGAGCATTTCCGGCAGAAGACCGCGGGCAAGATCGACGGGCAGGCCAAGGCGATGGTGGTGACGCGGTCGCGGCTGCATGCGGTGAGGACGCAGGCGGCGTTGGCGGCATACATTGCGAAGAAGGGTTATGACCGCGGTGAGCGGCCGCTGCGGACGCTGGTGGCGTTCTCGGGGTCGCTAGTGGATCCGGACGCGCCCGAGGCGCCGCCGGTGACCGAGGCTGGGATCAACGGCTTCTCCGAGGGGCAGTTGCCGAAGAGGTTCCGTGGGCCGGAATACCAGGTGCTCGTGGTCGCGGAGAAGTATCAGACGGGGTTCGACGAGCCGCTGCTGCACACGATGTATGTCGACAAGAAGCTGTCCGGTGTGGCGGCGGTGCAGACGTTGTCGCGGTTGAACCGGATCCACCCGGGGAAGTCGGACACCTTTGTGCTGGACTTCGCCAACTCGGCCGATGAGATCAAGGCGTCGTTCGAGCCGTTCTATGAGGAGACGTTCGCGACGCCGACCGACGCGGGCGCGCTGGCGACGATGGAGCACGACCTGATGGCGGCGGGCGTGCTGTCGATGCCCGAGATGGAGGCGGCTGTGGCTGCTTTGCTGTCGGAGGATCCGGTGCAGCAGTCGGTGCTGTATGCCGCTCTCGCGCCTGCGGTTGGGCGGTTTGCTGGGTTGGACGAGGCGAAGGCGGAGGAGTTCCGGCGGACGCTGGAGCACTTCTGCCGGGCGTATTCCTTTGTCTCGCAAGTGATGCCGTGGGCAGACACCGATTGGGAGCGGATGTTCTTGTATGGGCGGCTGTTGTTGCTGGAGCTGCCGCGGGGTGCGAACAGCCCGATGCCGCAGATCGCCAAGTCGGTGCAGCTGACCCACCTGAGGATCGCGGTGACCTCGGAGGCGGCGATCGAGTTGGCGGGCTCGGATGAGCCGGGGGTGGCGCTGCCGGGAGAGGGTCGGGGTGCGGCTGCCGAGCCGATGCTGGACAAGCTGTCCGCGTTGATCGCGGCGATGAACGAGCGTTATGGCGCGGACCTCGGCGAGGCCGACAAGGTGTGGGTCGACCAGCAGTGGGTCGTCGTGAAAGAGGACGACGAGATGCGCGAGGTCGCTCTCAACAACGACCGCAGCCAATTCGAGATGGTGCTCGAGCAGAAGGTCAAGGACCTGCTGATCGACCGGCACGACAAGAACGGGGTGCTGTTCGACCTGTTCTTCTCCAACCCCGACTTCCAGGTGTCGCTGGTGAGATACCTCGCGGGCACCTACGACGAGTTCCGCAAGGAAGCCATCGGCTAAGAGCCGTACCCCGCGGGCGGCGGGCGCCTGCTCGTCGACTTCGCCGTTGGCCGCCCCACCTTCAGCGTTCACGAGGCCGCCAAGGCGATCGGCCTGCAATACCAAGGAACCAACAAGCTCGTGGACGCCCTCGGTGAGCTGGGGATCCTTGCCGAGTATGGATAGCGGTCCTACAACCGCCGCTTCCACGCCCCTGTCGTGCTCGACGTCCTGCTCCGTGGGATTTCCCACTACGCCGTCCGGCCGAAGACACCACTTTCACGTCAGGCGTAGGTCGAATCCAAGTGGTGAGGAAGTCCTCAGAGTCGCGCTAGCCGGCGAAGCAGCGTACTAAACTCCGCGATGAACTCGTCCG
>CAZWZC010000219.1:0-2272 GCA_964638755.1 uncultured Aeromicrobium sp.
CCACCACCGGCCTGACCCCGACAACCACCTCAAGGAACTCATCCCGTGACTGAACTGACCCAACACGATGGCATCTACGTTCTGACCCTCGGCGATGACGACAACCGATTCTCTCCCGACTGGCTCAGGGAAGTCAACACCCACCTTGACGAGGTCCTGAGCGCGCCGGCGCCGCTAGTGACGACATCGCGCGGCAAGTACTTTTCAAACGGTCTCGACCTGGACTGGGTGATGACCAACCCTGAACAACTCGATGACTACCTGGGTCAGGTCCAAGCCTTGTTCGCGCGGTTCCTCGTCCTTCCCGTGCCGACAGTTGCTGCGGTGAGTGGGCATGCCTTCGGCGCGGGAGCGATACTCGCGATGGCCCACGACCGGCGGATCATGCGCACTGAACGTGGCTACTTCTGCTTCCCCGAGGTGGACCTCAACGTCCCGTTCCCCACCGGAATGGCAGCACTGATCCAGGCGAAGGTCACCCCGCAGACGGCGATCACAGCGATGACTACTGGCCACCGGTACGACGCGGCCTCAGGGCTGGCAGCTGGCTTGATCGATCAGTCCGCCGACGAATCCGAACTGCTGGCGACCGCGATCGCTGCTGTCCAACCCCTCGCCGGCAAGGATCCAGCCACCCTGGGAGCGATCAAAACGACGATGTACGCAACGGTGGTCGACCTGTTGCAAAGCCGTGATGCTGCAACTGCGGGCCTCGGCGCCTAATCAACACGAACTCTGCAGACGGCTTGAGTCGCCCAAAATAGATCTGACCGGTCTCGTCTGAGCCGTATCGGAGTGCGGCAGAACGCCACGAAACGCTCGAAACCACCGCGACCTCTATGGGTCTTTCCGGCAATCCACTCGGACGTGCAGGACCATGACTTCCCCGATGTGCGTCTATAAGCCGCGTGCTCCCAGCAAAGAGGCTCGTCTAGCGGATCAGCGGTTCCAGGAACGTCCACGCATTGGGAGCCAAGCCGAACGCTGTGCCTGCGCGTTCAATCGTCAGGAACTCGGCGCGGCTTACGGGAACATCGAATTCAAAGATGTTCTGAGCCAAGTTCTCGAGCCCGACTCCCGCCTCGCCATGGTCGATGAGGTCGATCGTGCTGGCGACGCGTACATCAAAGGAAGCGCCAACGCCTCCCTCGCTCTGCCTGTTAGCTCGGCCGACGACATTCTCAGCAAGAGCGCGAAGCTCGTCGATCGGCAAAGACGCCATGGGGAAAGGCTAGCCCCGCCGCGTCAGTTTGTGTTCGCCCAGACACTTGCAGCCCTCGCGAGTCGGATCTAGGTCATTTCGCCGCGTGCAGGGATCGCAGCAGCTAAGAGCGACAAGTTCCTCGCCGGGAGGAAAGCAGTGCTGGCAAGCCGGCAGTGTCTCAATACACCGGGTGAATAGTGTCGTCGCCGAGTGCGCAACGACGACTGGTGCGACGATGTAGCGGTGACGCTGGATAGCTTTGCCGACCGTCTCGACCCCGAGGTTTATAGAGACGACGAAGTCGTAGGCGTGTTCGAAGAAGACCCCGCAGAAGAAGACTCGGTATGGGTGTCAGCGCGACTCTTCCGCCGGCTCACCGCAGTCGCCACCGGGTACGAGCTACATACCTTGCCTATGCTCGGCGGAGCCGATCCCGAACGTCTCAACATGCAGAGGTGCCAATCGCTGCTGGATGAGTTGGCGTTCGTGGCGGAGCGACTCGATGACCAGCTCGCTTCGTCGACGGCTCAGACGATCCAGGACTACGTCGCTGTCCGAGTTCGACGTCCGAATTGGGACGGTGTCGTGACATTCGAAGGCGACTAAGCACGGCCACCCCGCCCGCGGCCAAGCCCACAAACTCACAACACGCCTAGTGGGATTCGGCGGAATCCTGGACGAATGCGTCGGCAAGGTCGCTCCACAGTTCGCTCAAGACTTCGGTTCGCTCCGTGAGCAAATCGAGATCCTGCCGATCATCGGGCCCGGCCGCATGGAAATTGGCGTACGCGATCTCGTTATAGGCCTTAGAGACTCTTGCTAGTTCCTCGGCCAGGGCGCGAAGGGTCGCGCGATCTACCTCAACTCTGACACCCGCGATGAACGCCGCTTCTGCAGCCTCATACGCCTCATCGGCAGCCTGCAACTCGTCCACGTCACGATGGTAGAGGGCGGGCGCGATGAGCTCGGACGTCAAGCTCGCGCGTGTTCACCCAGCGTGATGCCCGCTAGTCAGACCTTGAGTCATACCGCCGCGTGCAGGGATCGCAGCAGCTAAGAGCGACAAGT
>CAZWZC010000220.1:0-2268 GCA_964638755.1 uncultured Aeromicrobium sp.
GCCCCGACGGCATTGGAGTTGTCGCACTCGCCTCGTTGGGGCCCTAGGCGCGCAGCCTCGATGGCCTTCCTGAACTGGCGTAGCACTGCGTGGCGCTCGATGGCGCACCTTGGCGCAACCCTGACCTTCGCAACACACGGAACGTGGTCGAGTTCAGGTTCAATGTGTAGTTCCGGTCTTGCATCTGGCGGAGCGCATGGGGTGACGAGCGGGCTGGAGGGCTGATTCGGCTGCCGCTGGGGATGGGAGCCCGTTGGGGTTGTCGGCCCGGAACCCCGGTCACGGCACACGAACGGGTTAAGTCTTGAGCCTCGGTCCGACGTCTGTGCTTGGTCGATGTCAGACACGGGTAGTACCATGGCTGCATGACGACGGTAACCAAGCGCGATCTAAACCAGCGTACGACGGAGGTCCTTGCGCAGGCAGCGGTGGTCGGCGAGGTGATCGTGACAGAGCGGGGCGAGCCGCGATGGCGGGTGAGCTCCTACCGCGGTCAGGACGACCCTCTCGCCCGAGCCGAGCGGCAGGGGCGGTACTCGCCACCGGCCTCGAAGCGAGTGCCGTGGCCTACGGAGGTCGGCGGTCCTCGCTACCGGTCCGAGGACATCGATGAGCTGCTCGATCAGATGAAGGGCGAGCACTGACCTATGGCCATTGTCTATCTCGATTCCTCCGTGGCCCTTCGCACGATCCTCGACGTGCCGGAACGGCTGCGACTGCAGGTTTGGGTCGACGAGCCTGATACGGATCTCGTGTCATCGCGGCTGCTGCGGACTGAGCTAGCCCGAGTGCTACGACGCGATCGACGGCCGCTGTCGGACGCGGAACCGCTACTCAGCCGCGTCGGGCTGTTTGACATCACCCGAGAGACGCACGCGGTTGCGGAGTCGATCGAACGGCATGTGAGGACGCTTGACGCCTTGCATCTTGCTACTGCGCTGTTGATCGGAGATTCAGTGACGGTTGCGACTCATGACGGCACCATGAAAGCGGTGGCCGAGCATCTCGGGCTCGATACCGTCGATCCGGTGGCGTCGGAGTGACCTGACCCGGTGCGTGCTCGGCGGTACAAGGTGGCGCTCTACGCCGGCGTCCTGGCACGACCCTGACCTTCACAACGCACGGAACGTGGTCGAGTTCCGACTCAGCGTCTAGGGTTTGTCCGGCATCCAAGGGCTTGGCACGCGATGACAAGGGGCAGAGATGGGCGCATGGGGCAGCGGACCCTTCGACAACGACGATGCCGCCGATTTCTCGGAGGACTTCGACGATGCGTCAGCGGCAGACCGACCAGAGCTGATCCGCGCAGCCCTCCAGGACGTGGTCGGCGTCGTCGACTACCTCGACGTCGATGCCGCCAACGTCGCCATCGCTGCGGCGGCGATCATCGCCTCCCAACGGGCGGGCGGCCAGCCGGTGGACACGGCATACGGACCGACGTCCCTCTCCGGGGAGGGAGACGCGGTGCTTGCCGATTTCGCGTCGCTTGCGGTGCAGGCCCTTGATCGGATCGTCGGCGACGACTCGGAGTGGCGCGAGCTATGGGAAGAGGGCGGCGAGGCAGACGAGGCACTTGAGGTGGTCGCTGGTGTGAGGGCGCGGCTACTGGGCCGGCCCGCCCAGTAGAGGATGACCCGAGGGAGAGCTGTCGCCGCGGGTCGTCAGCCCTGCTCCGGTTCGCCGATCATGGGCCCGGACGCAGGAGGATTGCTCAACCTCCGCGCAAGCAGGGAGGTGAGTGGACTCAGATGCTGGCTACGAGGAGCCGATAGGGAGCATGTGGCTCCACTCGCGGACCCCTCAGGTCGTCAGCTGACACCAGCGCAGCCACAAGCGGTCACCCGGACTTGGTCCACCCTCCAGCCGGCGCCTTCCCGATCGGCAGCCTCTGCAGCGACGCGAGCACCGCAGGGTCTTGCGCGTCGAGCCAGTCACACAACTGCTTGAACGTCACAAACCGCACCTCGGACTTGCCCGCGATCTCGGTCAGGGCCTGCTCGAGGGCGTTCATGTAAATCCCGCCGTTCCATCCCTCGAAGTGGTTGCCGATGATCAGCGGCGCCCGGTTGCCGTCATAGGCCCGCCGGAACCCGGCGAGGTAGGCGTCGCGTGCCTGGGCCTGCCACGCGGCATACGAGGCAGGGTCGCCGTTTTGGGCCTTGGACTGGATGGCGTAGAAGTTGTAGTCCATCGAGAGCACCTCGCGGCCGGCGAGCGGGATGGCCTGCAGCGGGATGTTCCACAGGTGTGACCCGGCGAGCTTGCGCG
>CAZWZC010000221.1:0-2263 GCA_964638755.1 uncultured Aeromicrobium sp.
ACCATGCTGCGCATCGGGTCGATGAACATGCAGCTCCACGGCGTCCAGAGCCCCAACATCACCTACCAGGACTCCCTCGCCGAGGAACACTCAGCCGACATCGAGGCCTACAACCTCATCCTCGCCAACCCGCCGTTCGCCGGGTCGCTCGACTACGAGAGCACCGCCAAAGACCTGTTGCAGGTGGTGAAGACGAAGAAGACCGAGCTGTTGTTCCTGGCCCTGTTCCTGCGCCTGCTGAAGCCCGGCGGCCGGGCAGCAGTGATCGTGCCCGATGGCGTGCTGTTCGGTTCGTCGAACGCGCACAAAGAGTTGCGCCGCATGCTGGTGGAGGATCACAAGCTCGACGGCATCGTCTCCCTGCCCCCCGGCGTGTTCAAGCCCTACGCCGGTGTTTCCACCGCGATCCTGCTGTTCACCAAGACGAACTCGGGTGGCACCGACCACGTGTGGTTCTACGACCTCAAGGCCGACGGCCGCAGCCTCGACGACAAGCGCACCCCGCTGTTGGCAGAGGACAAGCTGAGCGTGACCGCGATTCTGGCCGACGACGAGCACGTGAAGAACAACTTGCCTGACGCTCTCGCCCGCTGGCGCGTCCGCGGCAGCGCGGAGCTGAAGCGAGCGCGCACCGACCAGTCCTTCTGCGTACCGAAGGCCGACATCGCCGCCAACGGCTATGACCTGAGCATCAACCGCTACAAGGAGATCGTCCACGACGAGGTCGAGCACGAAAGCCCGCAGGTGATCCTGGACGACCTGGCGAAGCTAGAGGCGGAGATCCAACACGGCATCGAAGACCTCAAGGCGATGCTCGCGTGAAGAGGGCCGCCCTCGCCGAGGTGTGTCAGGTCATCATGGGTCAGGCACCATCCGGCGATACCTACAACGACGAGGGTGACGGACTTCCGTTGATCGCCGGAGCAGGTGACTTCGGTGAGCTGTATCCCCGGCCGAAGAAGTTCACGTCGGCGGCGAACATGCGGACCTCGCTGCCAGGAGACGTGATCGTGGGTATTCGAGCGTCGATCGGCGACAAGGTCCTTGCAGATGACGTTTATTGCCTTGGGCGGGGAGTTGCTGGTTTGAGGGCCGGACCTCGCCTCAACCAGCGTTACCTCTGGAACTGGGTCACGCATGCGGCACCATCCCTCGCAGCGAAGGGCCGGGGCGCGACGTTTCTTCAAGTCAACAAGAACGACATTGCAGAGATGGAAATCCCGTTGCCGTCGATGGATGAGCAGGTGCGGATCGCTGCGATTCTGGACACGGCAGACGCGCTGCGGGCCAATCGCCGTCAGGCCCTCGCCCAACTCGACACCCTCACCCAAGCCATCTTCATCGAGTTGTTCGGCAACCCCCAACGCAATCCTCGAGGTTGGCCAGTCGTCGCGATCGGAGATGTGCTCAAGTCGGCGACTTATGGTACGAGCAGAAAGTCGGGTGCCTCGGGTGAGTTCGCTGTCCTTCGTATGGGGAATCTGACGAGCGATGGGCGAATTGACGTCACCGACCTCAAGTACACCGACCTCGTCGGCCGCGAGCGCGAGCAGCATCTCGTCACTGCAGGAGACGTGCTCTTCAATCGCACGAACAGCGCTGAGCTTGTTGGCAAGACTGCCGTGTACCGAAGCCCCGAGCCGATGGCCTACGCCGGATATTTGGTGCGGCTGCGGCCCGGCCCGCACGTCGAGGCCGAGTACTTGGGTGCCTTCATGAATCTCCCAGGCACGAAGCGAGTTCTTCGATCGATGTGCAAGAGCATCATCGGGATGGCGAACATCAATGCCAAGGAGGTGCAGACCATCCGAATGCCGTTGCCCCCAATCGAGCATCAGCGTCGATTCGCGTCACATCTGCGTCCGCACGCGGAACTCCGAACTCGCATGCAACAGCAGCTCCGTGATCTCGACACGCTCTTCGCATCCCTCCAGCAGCGGGCGTTCAGGGGGGAGTTGTAGTCGTGTCGCAGTTCGCCTTTCTTGCCGCGGAGTTCCCTGATGAGTACTCGATGGCGGAGTGGGCGGAGCGGCATGCGTTGTCGGATCCTGGGCCGGCGGTGATCTACGCACGCAAGGCGTTGGAGTCGGGTGTGAAGTGGGTGTTCGCGTACGACCGGTCGTTGCCGCAGCCATACGACGACCAGCTGAATGCGTACCTGAACGAGCCGGCGTTCAAGTCGTTGGCGAACGGGCATGTGTTCAACGTGGCGAAGAAAGTGCAGATGGCCGGCAATCGGGCGGTGCACGATGCGAAGGCGCCG
>CAZWZC010000222.1:0-2249 GCA_964638755.1 uncultured Aeromicrobium sp.
CCGGCTGTGTGCCTGCTGCGCCAACGGGCTCATGACCGGGATGACCGAGTGGCGTCCGGGCCGGACATCGCCCCGGGCCTGGTCCACGCGCTCCGGGCGACCCTGTCGGACTGAGCACTCCATTCCCCGACCCGCGGGGAAGGATGGACGGCACATCACTCGCCATCCCCGTGCCGAGCGAGAGCTCCCGCCATGGCGGGACCGGACGGCATACCCAAGGGTAGGTATGGTGAGCGCGTGAGCGAGCGCGACTGGAACCGTCCCGAGGACCCCGACGAGCCCTCCGAAGGTGCTGCTGGCTCGGACCCGCTGGCGCGCGCTGCCTTCGGGCCGCGGCAGCGCTCGCCGCTGGCGACGACGATCGCGATCCTCGCTGCGATCGCCGTCATCGTGAGCCTGCTGGCCAATGTGTGGACCGAAGTGCTGTGGTTCGACTCGGTCAAGCTGACCTCGGTCTTCACCACTCGGCTCGGTGCTCAACTCGTGCTGGGGATCGGCGGCGGGCTGATCACGGCGGCGCTGGTGTGGTCGAGCCTGTGGTACGGCTATCGCTCGAGGCCCATCTATGCGCCGGTCACCCCGCAACAGGATGCCCTTGACCGCTACCGCGCCGCCCTGGAGCCGTTGCGGCGGGTGGGCACCATCGCTGTGCCGCTGGTCGTCGGACTGGTCTCCGGTCTGGGTGCCTCCTCGCAATGGGAAACCCTGCTGCTGTGGCGCAACCAGCAGCCGTTCGGGGTAAACGACCCGCATTTCGGCCTCGACGTGGGCTTCTTCGTCTTCGCCCTGCCGTGGTGGACCTTCCTGGTGGCCTTCCTGTCGATGGCGGTCATCCTCGCGGCCCTGGCTGCGGCTTTCACGCACTACGTCTACGGCGGGCTGCAACTGGCCAATCGCGGACGTGACACCACGCGTGCAGCGCTCGTGCACCTGTCCTCGTTGCTCGCGGTCGTCGTGCTGCTGCGGGCGGCGAGCTACTGGCTGGAGCGGTTCGCTCTGTCGCTGCAGACCTCGCGGCTGATGACCGGTGTGCAGTACACGGACGCCAATGCGGTGCTGCCCACCAAGGCGATCCTCGCGGTCGCCTCGGTCATGTGCGCGGCGATGTTCCTGTCGGTCGTGTGGACCCGCTCGTGGCGGCTGCCCGTCATCGGCACCGTGCTGCTCGTGGTCGTGTCGGTCGTCGTCGGCGGGATCTTCCCGGCCCTCATCCAGAGCCTCAAGGTCACCCCGAGCGAGCTGTCGCTTGAGTCGGACTACCTAGCCAAGAACATCACCGCCACCCGCGCGGCATACGGGCTCGACCAGATCAAAGTGACGCCCTACCGCCCGACGGCTGTGGCCTCGCAAGAGAAGCTGCGCGAGACCGCCGGCGCCATCCCCGGAGTGCGCCTGGTCGACCCCAATGTCGTGCAGCCGACCTTCAAGCAGTTGCACGCGGTGCGTAACTACTACGCCTTCCCGGACACCCTCGACGTCGACCGCTACACCCTTGACGGGGTGTCGACGGACGTCGTCGTCGCTGTGCGCGAGCTCGATCTCGCCGGCGTGCCTGCGGGACAGCGCAACTGGCTCACCGACCACACGGTCTACACCCACGGATACGGCGTCGTCGCGGCCTATGGCAACCGGCAGAGCGACGGTCAACCGGTCTTCATCGAGTCCTCGATCCCGGCCGGCACGGCGCTGGGGGAGTACGAACCACGCATCTACTTCGGCGAGCAGTCGCCGCTCTACTCCGTCGTCGGCGCCCCGCAGGGGCAGGCGCCGCGCGAGTTCGACTACCCCGCCCAGGGCGACACCCAGCAGGTCAACACGACGTATGCCGGGCAGGGCGGCGTCGCGCTCGACAACGCGCTCAAGCGGTTGGCCTATGGCATCAAGTACCGCGAGATCAACTTCCTGCTCTCGGACGCCGTCAACGCCAACTCCCGACTGCTGGACATCCGAGCCCCCCGCGAGCGGGTCGAGCGGGTCGCCCCGTGGCTCACGCTGGACGGCAATGTCTATCCGTCGATCGTCGACGGGCGGGTGGTGTGGATCGTCGACGGCTACACGTCGACGGCGAGCTACCCGAACTCACAGATCAGCCAGATGGCGACCTCCACCTCGGACAGCACGACGGTCAACAGGCGGGCGGTCACCAGCCTGGAGCAGGGTCAGGTCAACTACATCCGCAACTCGGTCAAGGCCACCGTCGATGCCTTCGACGGGTCGGTCAACCTCTATCAGTGGGACGAGTCCGACCC
>CAZWZC010000223.1:0-1068 GCA_964638755.1 uncultured Aeromicrobium sp.
AGTCTTGTTTGTCCATGCCGTGTTCCCAGGCGGCGTCGAGGTCTTCTGGGTGGATTTTGTCCTTGAGGTGTTTGACGGCTTCGAACAACTCGGCCGGTTCGCAATCACGTGCGACCTGGACGAAGACGTCCTCGAACTGGCGCATCGGTTCGAGCCCAACATGGGCAAGTCCGTAGACGAACACCCGCACATGAGCGGCGCTGACCTGCCCGGCCAGGGCCGCTTCGGCCAGCAGCGACAGATCACGCAACGCAGCAACGTTCTTGACCAGGACGGTGGCTTGTCCGGCGTTCATCCGCAACTGGTTACGCACCCACGCATTCAACGTCGACGCGCCGTCGAGCTCGAAATCCTTGGAAGCGTCGAGCTCCGCCAACAGCACAGCCTTCTGAGCATCGATGGCATCCTGCGCGGCCTGCAATGCGTGCAGCTTGGACCGGGTGTCACCGGAGATGAGCGTCTGCGCAGCTATGCGCATCGCGTCGATCGTCGGCTTGGGATCCATACCTGAAACACTACCCGAACAGGTGTTCGATGACCAGTGGAAAACCCTGCTATTTCAAAGTATTTTGTGCACAAAGTCGTCGAGTTTTCCACAACTCGATCGTCTACGGGTCGATGCCCTTGGCCGACTCACGCGCCCAGATCTCCTGCGCCTTGAGCGTGATCGGACCCGGGGCCGCCAGCTCGCGGTCATCACCGTGTTCATGAAGAACGTGCGAGATCGCCTGCACGTCACGCGTGGTGCCGACAAGGATCACCTCGTCAGCCTCCTGGAGCACCTCGATCGGTGCGTCACGCTCAACCACATCCAGCTCGCCAGCACACCAATCGAGCACCAGTGCACGCGTGACACCAGCGAGAGGTCCTGCGCCGAGCGTCGGGGTCACGAGCTGGTCGCCGATGACGTACATGATGTTGGAGCCTGTCCCTTCGCAGAGCTGACCGAGCGTGTTGGGCATTACGGCCTCGGAGGCACCGCGCGCAAGCGCGTACTCCACCATCAGCGCGTTCTCGGCGTACGACGTCGTCTTGAGTCCGGCGAGTGCTCCTCGCTCGTTGCGCGGC
>CAZWZC010000223.1:1078-2243 GCA_964638755.1 uncultured Aeromicrobium sp.
TACCACGTGGAGATCCCAACGGACCCGAACCCGATGTCACCGTCAACCGGACACGACCGAACGGAAGGTCCTGCCCCGCCATGGTCGACTCGACGCCTTCACGTATGGCGCCAATGTCAGGTTTGCCGATCCCAAGACCCTCGGCGGACCTCACGAGACGGTCCAGGTGTCGGGTCATGGCGAACGGTTCGCCCCGCTCTATCTTGATGGTCTCGAAGACGCCGTCGCCGACGATCATCCCGTGGTCGAGAACGCCGATCGACGGTTCGTCCGGTGATCCCAACACCTTGCCGTTCAGCCACGTCTTCATGCCGCAAAACTAGCGAACCCGGTTTGGGTTCGCCCCGTCACATCCGCTAAAGTCTCGTGTCGCCTCAATTTGGGGGCAGTGCGGACATAGCTCAGTGGTAGAGCATCACCTTGCCAAGGTGAGGGTCGCGAGTTCGAATCTCGTTGTCCGCTCGGAGCGGGTCTCCATACCCATCCAGCGGTGGGTTGGCCGAGAGGCGAGGCAACGGACTGCAAATCCGTGTACACGGGTTCAAATCCCGTACCCACCTCGAAGAGCACAACTGAATAGCACCACAAGGGCGATTGGCGCAGCGGTAGCGCGCTTCCCTGACACGGAAGAGGTCACTGGTTCAAACCCAGTATCGCCCACCAAGCAGAAACGGCTCCCGACCTGCAGAGATGCAGAATCAGGAGCCGTTTTCTATTGGTCGCGTGCTACCAGCGTGCTACTAGGAATCGGCATGACGAAGGAGTAGTCATGACCACAGCAACAACCATCAAGTGCCCGTCCTGGTGCACCGCAGACCACAGCATGGAGCCGGCGCACCACACGCAAGAGGGGGTCGACTTCGGTAACGCC
This sequence comes from uncultured Aeromicrobium sp., assembly GCA_964638755.1. Taxonomy (GTDB): domain Bacteria; phylum Actinomycetota; class Actinomycetes; order Propionibacteriales; family Nocardioidaceae; genus Aeromicrobium. The sequence continues at coordinate 1,950 of CAZWZC010000223.1, forward strand.
TCAGTCGACATCCTCGAAGCGATCGACGACGGGAGTTGGCTCATTCCGGTGCCGGTCGGTGTGTACGCGACGCTGGTCCTCGGCGGCAACCAGGTCGACTATGACTTGACCGCTGTCGACTGCCGCCAGTCTGCCGCTGCCCTAATGAAGGCCGCAGACGAGCTCGACCGGATCAACGGGGCGACGGCATGACGACTACGTGGGACGAACGCCAGTTGCCAGCGAACACGCTCGTACCGTGCCCGACGTGGTGCGACAAGGACCACGCCATCGACTCACTCGACAACAGTGGGG
>CAZWZC010000224.1:0-2239 GCA_964638755.1 uncultured Aeromicrobium sp.
AGCCCGTCGATATCGCCGCCGGCGCAGAAGAGCTGCCCCGCGCCTCGAACAACGAGCGCGCGGACCTGCGGGTCGGCCGCAAGCGACTCGGTGACGGCGGCGAGCTCCAGCCACATGGGGTAGCTCACCGCGTTGCGCTTCTCGGGCCGGTTGAGCCACAGCGTGGCCACGCCAGCGTCGCGGGTCACGACGATCGGCTCCGTGCCCAGGTCAGGGTGCGACGGACCAGCCGGCTGCGTCATACCAGCGAGTATGCCGCCCCCGCGTCGAGCGGACGGCCTTCAGTGAAACCGAGGACTTCGCAGGGACTACTCAGGTGCGCTGGGCCCGGCCTCTGCGCCGTCCTGTGAGGAGAAGGCGGTTGACGCCAGGCTCCCGACCGGTTCGACGGCTAGCGCCGCTTCGTGGCGCATGGGTGGCGGCGCAGCCCGCCAAGCCTTCAGGTGCTGGACGATGTCGCGATAGAAGGTCTCGACGGCATCCGAGACTGAGTCGATGAACGCGCCTCTGCCACGCCCGCGCTTCTGACCGAGAGGGGCGGTAAGGGCAACCCGGAAGGCTCGCAGCTCCTTCGCAGGATCCGCGATGAGAACCGCTGGGTCCGCTCGGACGGCACCGAGAAGCTCCGCTGTTCCAGGACCCCGAGAGTGCGCGACAAAGGCTTCCACACGGACCTGGTCGGGGGCTGCCGACAACTGGCGAAGAAGCCAGTTGACCCGGGTCTTGGGGCGGCCCTCCTTGGGTGCGTCGAGGTCCACATGGCAGATGATCTGACCAGCGCGCAGATCCGCAACCACGTTGATGGCACCGACGGTGTCGGGGACCCGGACTGCCCCACTCATCGTTCCAGTTCCCAAGAGTTCCGCCAGGACGTTCTGCAGGCGTTGGGCCGGCTCGGCTTGCTCCCGACGAGAGAGGACGGGAGTGACTTCCTGACCGAGCCTTCGTCCGAGTTGAAGGCTCACGAAACGCAACAGTGCGTCCCATCGAGCCGCCACGCCAGGGGCAGTCTTGTCGTTCGGTCGCAGCGTTCCCGCGACCACCGCGTTCCTGACACTCACCCAGTCATCGCCCATGTCGGAGAACTCGAGAGCACCAGAGCGGGGATGCTCCAGATAGCGGATCAGCTCGCCGAGGATCCAGGCCTGGTCCGGGTCAGCAACGCCTCGATGCTCCTTCTGCATGACGGCTTCGCACAGGACCTGGGACCATGAGAGGTGATGGAGGCCCACCTTCTTGAGTTTCCGCTTATCCACCGCGGTTGGATGCTGTCCGGCGACAGGCGGGATCTCGTTGCTGATCGTGAGGACCGCGTCGAAGCCCTGCTCCCGAGCAATGTCGAGGTAGTTCTCCAGCTGTTCTGCTCGCAAGCTGTTGACGCCGGTCTTGACCTCGACAAGCGCGGTCCACACCTTGGCCCCTCGGGTCACGCGAACGAGTCCATCCGGGAACAGGCGCTGAGTGCCCAGCGTGAACGGCACTTCGATATAGGTTTCCACGTTCCCCGCGTGGGCGCCGAGCGGCTTGGTGATTGCCCCTCCAAACTCGCGCACCGACGACATCACTGCCAGGAGAGCACTGGTCGCACGACGTTCCTGTTCGTCCGCCCCGCTTATCCCCGACGTGGGGATCAGCCGTGCTTGATGCCAGTTTTCCTCAGCCATGACCGCCCCTCCAGCTGTTGTGGAACGACGCCAACCTAGCGGGAAGACCGCCACCAATGGGACGAATATCGTCGGTTTCCGCCACATTGCCGAAGTCGCGCGGATCTGCAGACAGATCGTCGCCCTCCGACACCGTCGACCGGAGTCTGATCACGCGGCTGGAGGGTCGCGGGCCCTCTCTTCGGGACACCTCGCGTGGAGAGTCGACGACGCGGCATACCCGCGGGTCTGCCGTCACCCTGCCGCGGTCCGGCGACACACCTCGTCCCAGGCGGTCGGGGCGAGCCCGAGCTCGTTCAGCGCCGCAGAGGAGTCCATGACGAAGGGCGCGTCGAACTGGTAGCGCATCGCCGCGACCTCACGCATCGTCGCCGAGAGGGCGGACAGGACGCTGAGCAGCGGACCGGGGATGGAGGCGACCTTGGGCGCCGGCCGACCGACCGAGGCGCAGATGTCGGTGAGAGCCTGCCGCTGGGTGCGTGCCGGGTTGCTCGGTGCGTGCCAGACCCTCCCCCAGGTCGCCGGTGTCACCGCGACATGGGCCATCACCCTGGCGACATCGGTGACATCGGTCC
>CAZWZC010000225.1:0-2219 GCA_964638755.1 uncultured Aeromicrobium sp.
GGGCCGTGTCTCAGTCCCAGTGTGGCCGGTCACCCTCTCAGGCCGGCTACCCGTCATCGCCTTGGTGAGCTATTACCTCACCAACAAGCTGATAGGCCGCGAGCTCATCCTTCTCCGCCGGAGCTTTCCACCTCAGAACATGTGTTCCGAGGTCATATTCGGCATTAGCCATCGTTTCCAATGGTTATTCCGATGAGAAGGGCAGATTGCTCACGTGTTACTCACCCGTTCGCCGCTCGTGTACTCCCGAAGGAGCCTTACCGCTCGACTTGCATGTGTTAAGCACGCCGCCAGCGTTCGTCCTGAGCCAGGATCAAACTCTCCGTTGAAACAGCTAAAGCGCTGTCAAACTTCAGTTCGACTCTGACAAACTATTTGCTGACAAATAAATTGTCGGAATTGATTCCACATCGAGTTCTCGCTCGAGCCGAAGCTCTTGCGAGTGGGTCTCGACGGGGTGTTACTAATTAATCTCGTCGACTTTTGGCACACTGTTGAGTTCTCAAGGATCAGACGCACACCTCAACCCACGACGTTTCCGTCGGAGTTTTGGGGCAACTCGTCTAACTTACACCGCTCGTTTTCACCGGTCAAACCGGGTCGGTCACAGTGTGTGGCTGCCAGCCCGAGCGACCAGACCTTGCGGCTTTTCGCTCCGTCGTGCTGTGCAACAAGGACAACACTACGGGGCCCGTTTCACGCCCGTCAAATCGGGGTCCCGTGGCCAGAGTCACACGATGGCCAACCCCTGAAATTGCAGACTTCAGGACACCGACACGCCCGAAATCGCTCGCTTTCCCTTGCGAAGAACGACCCACCTGCCGTGCAGCAGAAGCCCTCCCGCGAGCGCCATTTCTGGGTCCGTCACCCGCTCGTTGTTGACGTACGCTCCGCCGTCGGCCACAGCGCGCCTGGCTGCCGACTTGCTGTCAACCAGACCGGTGGCGACAAATGCGTCGACAACCGTGGGCAGATCAGCGGCCTTGATGTCGACGGCGCCGGCTTCTTGAAGGGCCGCAGCGAGGGTCGCCTCGGGCAGATCACCCAGATCGGCCCGTCCGAACAATGCACCAGAGGCGAGCTCGGCAGCAGCCGCCTCGTCGCCACCATGCACAATCATCGTCACCTCGGTCGCCAGACGTCGCTGCGCCGCCCGCAATCCCGGCTTTTCGGCGTGCTCGACCTCAAGCGCCTCGATCTCATCGAGCGGTATGAACGTGAACTGGCGAAGGTACTCGCCAACCTTGCTGTCCTCGGCCTGGATCCAGGACTGGTAGAACGCGTACGGGCTGGTGAGCTCGGGCTCGAGCCACACTGTGCCGGCCTCGGTCTTGCCGAATTTCGTGCCATCGGCCTTCGTGATCAGCGGAGTGGCCAATGCGTGCACCTTGGCACCCTCGGCCCTTCGCACCAGTTCAACGCCGGCGGTGATGTTGCCCCACTGATCGCTTCCACCCGTTTGCAGGACGCAGCCGTGACGACGGTGAAGCTCAAGGTAGTCAAGCGATTGGAGCAACACATAGCTGAACTCGGTGTAGCTGATGCCTGCCTCGAGGCGTGCGCTGACGACCTCGCGGGCGAGCATGCGGTTGACCGGAAAGTGCTTGCCGATGTCACGCAGGAAGTCGATCGTGCTCAGACCCGCGGTCCAGTCGAGGTTGTTCACGAGCGTTGCGGCGGCGTCACCGTCGAGGTCGACAAAGTGGGAAACCTGACTGCGGATGCGTTCGACCCAATCCGCTGTTGTCTCCTTGGTGTGCATCACCCGTTCACCGGTGTCCTTGGGATCCCCGATGAGACCAGTTGATCCCCCGACGAGGATCAGCGGTTTGTGCCCTGCGAGCTGGAGACGGCGTGCGGTCAGCAGTTGGAGGAGGTTGCCGATGTGCAGGCTCGGCGCAGTCGGGTCGAATCCCACATAGAACGTGATCGGGATCGACATGTCGGCGCGCAGTGCATCGGGGTCGGTCGAGTGCGCGATGAGGCCGCGTGCGTCGAGATCATCAAGTACGTGGGTCACGGTGCCCATTCTCACCCACCGATCTCGGGCCACCCACATCGGTTCGCAGCACAGGTCCCGGCGAGCAGGGTGTTGGTGCGGGCGGTCGAGATGCTGACGAGTACCGCCAGACCAAGCGCACCGCCCATCATGAAGGACGTGTTGACGCGATGCTGGAATCGAGCAGAATCATCAGATCGCCCAGACAAAGCACGTGGAG
>CAZWZC010000226.1:0-2197 GCA_964638755.1 uncultured Aeromicrobium sp.
CTTCGCACTGGTGCCAATCGCTTCTTCTACTGCATGGCGCTTGGGGACGAATCGGAGACGGAGTTGGTGGAAGTCGATCCCTGGCTGTCTTCCACTCCATTGCGGTTGCCTGGGTACCTGCTAGCGCCAGTCATTCGTAAGCAACAGGACCTCTCGGGCGAGTTGGTGGCGACGGAGACGCCCGGGCGGGTGTTGCTCCTCTGAGGTCACGCATTGCCGGAGGACAACGACAGCGCTCTGCGGCAGGGCGTGCGGACGGACGTGCTGCCGCTGAGCGGAGCCGCAGCATCGCTCGTTCGTCGTGCCGCGCTGATGTCCACTGGAAGTGTGGGCAGCGAGCGATCGGTGCCGGAGTTGTCGGCAGTCGTCACCAACATTCGGTCGGCGGATCCGGCCAGGCCCGACAGTCAGCCGAGGTACTGGTATCAGTTGCCCCCACTCGCTCCGCGTCACAGGCCGGAGGTCTTCATGGCTCGGATCAATCATCTGCACCCCCTCGCCGTCTTGAACCGGGGGCACATTGTCGACGCCAATTTCTCGACGTTCTGGCCCGTCGGGGCTACCACATTGAGCAACGCCGCTCTCATGGCACTGCTCAACAGCTCGTGGGCCTCTGCCATGTTGGAATCGACCGCCACCGTTCTCGGCGGTGGGGGACTCAAGGTCGAGGCCACGCACCTTCGGAGCCTTCCCATCCCGCTCCTGACAAGCGAGGAGTGTTCCGCGCTCAACAGAGTTGGAACCGCGCTCGCCCGACCAGGTGTCGAGGTCGAACGCGTCCGGGCCGCTGCCAACGAGCTGCTCGGGGCGGCCCTTCAACGCGCTGGTGCCGTGGATGACGCCATCGAAGCTCTGCGCATCACGGCAAGGCAGAAACTCGGTATGCGGAACCCTCGCGTCAGCGCGTAGCGACTCTGTCAGAACAGACCGCACCGCCGCGGGCTGTTCGGTCCGAAGCGGTAGATCGTGCCCAGTGCAGACGACTCGTTGCGCCAGGCGGTCGCGGAGCTGCTGTCGAGGGTGGCGACGGCGAGCTCGAAGCTCCCGTCCGCAAGACGACGGAAGAGAACGACTCGGTGGGAGTACTCGACGCCGCCCTGAGCAAGGGTCGGGAGGTTGATTCGCTCCATCCGATTGTTGCCGTGCCACGTCAATGGTCGGGACCATGACGCATCAGGGGGCCTTCGGAGCACTGGCTCGCCAATCACGTGGTGCTGGTCGTCGTAGTCATCGAAGGTGTAACCGAAGAAGCGTTGAGCTCTGCGTGGTAGCTCAAGCTGATTGCCGGAACCGCCGCTTGGTCCGCCGATCTCGACCCAGAACGCTTCGTAGTTGGCGGGCACCACAGATCCGCTCTCAACGACTTCACGAAAGACGGGCAGGGTGATTGGCGCAACCGGCGTAGGGACGGGCGGCTCAACTTGCCGTGGAGCCTTTAGCCGCAGTGGCCGAGCGGCGATGTACGCGGCAGCCAGTTCCTCGGTGAGCACAACTGATGAGTCCTGAAGCTCTGACCACATCGCGTCGGCCTCGCTTCGGGAAACAGTTGTGGTCGTCACTACCTCGGTGTTGACGGTTAGTGCTCGGCGTCCGAGATTGGCTGATCCGATCACCGCCGTGACATGGTCTCCAGAACCGTAGGCCAGGTAGACCTTCGGGTGAAAACTCGATTGTCCGACGAGGGCGACAGCTGCACCAGGCTGGAGGTTGGCAATCCGGACCTCGAAGTTGTGTTCGTCGCGCAGCAAGTCGAGAGCAGCAAGGTCCGTAGAACCGAAGTCGAAGCAGGTGACGATGACCTTCGGCATTCCCGTCCAAGCGGGGCCGAGCTTCTCTGCGAGGCCTTCGGCGAGTCGCCTTGCCCCATCGCCCGTGACGTAGGCAACTGCCGCTCGATACTCGACCGTGTCAGGACCGGCGGCATCGATCAGCGCCTGCAGCACGGTCCCGGGTGTCGTCAGACTCTGATGGATCAAGTCGCCGCCCTCACGTTTCGCGTCGCGGCCAAGATGGTAGCAAGCAGTCTCGTTAGCCGAAGTGATGGCGCTCTGCGTCAGCTGATGATCGCCGGGTTCGCCGGCGCCGTTCGACATTGATCCCGGCCTCACCGGGCTGCAGGCAGATCAAAGTGAGGATTGTTCTTGGCTCCGAGAGCAGGGCTCGAACCTGCGACCCGCTGATTAACAGTCAGCTGCTC
>CAZWZC010000227.1:0-2175 GCA_964638755.1 uncultured Aeromicrobium sp.
CCCGTGGCGTCATAGTCGTCCTCGGGGTCCTTGATTCCGACGTAGCCGCGACTTCCCACCTTGATGTTGCGGTCCGCACCCTTGCGGAAGTCCCATTCGAGCAGGTAGCCCCCGGTGACGTTCGGATCCACGTTGTTCGGATTGTTCGGATCCGTGGCCTGCCCGTCAGCCTTGAGCTCATCGATGTTGACGCGGATCGGATCAATCGCGATGCGCTCGATGAGAGCGTACGAACCGCGGTAGGACCCATTGATGTACAGGTCGACCGGCGTGGACTTGGGTGTCCATGCCATGTGGTTGAGCTTTGAGCCCAGGTTGTTAGCCACAGCTGCCCGCAGGAGCGTCTTGTCGTACGCGTTGGACACCAGGGCCCACTTCTTGCTCTTGCCCATGCCACACAGGTCTTGCGACTTGTCGATCTTGAGCGTGAACGACTTCTTGGAGAACGACCAGGAGTAGTTGCCCCTGCCCTTCATCGTCGACTTCGGGACGTTGGCGACCGCGGCGCAGGCCGGAATCTTGGAGCTTGCCGTCATCGAGAAGCCGCCCTCGAAGTAGCGCGTTCGGGTGTCGATCGCGTGGCCTTCGTTGGTGTTGAGATAGACCGTAGACAAGCCGGTGTTCTTCGTCACTGCCGTCGCGGCATAGGCGACCTCATTGGACGTCGAAGTCCCGCTGATCGCGCGGTACTGGTGCTTAATCTCCAGCGGATCAGAGATCGAGAACACCACCTTGCCGGCCGAGTCCTGCTTGCCCGACGCGACGGTCTTCCATGATGGTGAAGTCACCTCGGGCGTGTTGGACGTCGCGATCGTCAGAGCCTGAAGCTGCGCCGACGCGCCCTTGTTGATCGGGTCAAAATTCGCCGTCGCCTTGGCGCTGGTACCTGAACCATTGTCGACAATCGGATCGAGCACGGTCGTGGGTGGCGCAGGTTCGCCGACGAGATCGACCGCCAACGGAACATTCTGCCAGCCGGTGATCGTGCTGCCGGAGGCGTTGATCGCACTGACCTTGAAGTAGTAGGTCGCGCCTGTACGGACGGTCTGGACGCCCGATAGTGCGCCGGCCAAGGTGATGGATGGGTGGGCTGGGTCTCCTGGGACGATCACCTTGCAGGTCGGTTCACACGATCCCGACATCGCGGCATCCTGCGACCAGTACACGCGATACTTCGTTGCCGTGTACGTCGCATCCCAGGAGATCGTCGCATCGCTTTCGGTGATTCCGCTTGAGGCCAGACCTTCCACCGATGTCGGTATTGAGGGCGCGTCGCCAATCAAGTCGACTGGGACCGGAGCCGGCTGCCAGCCCGTGATCGTCTTGTTGCTGCCGTTGACTGCGCTCAGCTTCAGGTAGTACTTCTGCCCCGGCACAACGGTGTCGCCTACGGCAGACAGAGCCGCTGACAGGGTGATCGACGGATGGTCCAAATCAGCCGGCACGATCACAGTGCACGTCGGCTCGCAGCTGCTCGGCATCGTCGAACTGGTTGACCAGTAGACCCTGTACTTTGCGGCACCATCCACCGGGTCCCACAGCAGCGTCGCATCATTGGTGCCAATGGGGTCAGCATGTAGGTTCGCCACGACGCCGGTTGCAGCATTGGCGGACAATCCACCCAAGCCCAGACCGATTCCGCTGAGCATCAGCGCGATCGCCGCTATAGATGTGATGAATCGTCGTTTCATGGTGAACCCCGTGGTTGATGTCGGCTGCGACTCCGCTGCCCTGTGGCAGCGCGCCCAACACTATATCTTGAACCACACCATCGACCTCTGTGCAATGAATCCCACAATTATAGAGAAAAAGTTTGTGTTCGGGTGACACGTCCGAAATCGGCTCAGTCGCCTGGTTGGCCGGGCTCATGCGAGTCCAAGATGAGCTCGCCCTGCGCAGAGGGACCGTGGCGGTCGATCAGGCGGGACAACACGATCGATGTCTCGGTGTGGTCGATCTGGGAGGTCTCGGTGCGCACGCGCTCGAGTGCGCGCTCCAGGTCGCGAACGTCCCTGGCGACGATGCGGAGCATCGCATCCGCCTGGCCCGAAATCGTGGCGGCCGCGTGGACCTCTGGAACCCTCGAGAACGCGCTTCGCAGCTCTTCGGGCGAGATCGCCCCCTTGCAGTGCACCGCGACGTATGCCTCGGTGCTCCATCCGACCAGATCAGGGT
>CAZWZC010000228.1:0-2139 GCA_964638755.1 uncultured Aeromicrobium sp.
CCAGCCCGCGCGTTCTCCTCGACCACAATCAGCGCGACAGCCTCGCCCTTCGCCCCGGGCGTCAGGGTGGCATCGAGCGCCGCGATTCGGGCCTCAATGCGTTTCGGCGCATCTTTGTAGGCGGGGAACGCCCGACCCAGCGGTGCGTTGGTGATGGGGTCGTGCCCCATGCCCATGAGGAGCTGGAGCTGGGCCTCAGAGACCTGATCACCGACGACCAGTTCACCCTTGCCAAGTGACGCGACTCCTTTGCCGAGCCACCGTCCAGGCGGGGTGCCTTCCTCGATGAAGTAGCGGGTCAGCGGCGTCGAGAGAGGCCGGTCTCCGTCGGCAGCCGCGACGGTCTTCAACAGGTACTTGTAGCCATCGCCCGCGCTCATCACGCGCATCGAAACCGTCATCTGCGCCTCCCCTCCTGACGAGCAGGTGAGCACCGACGGCCGATGACATCTGTGGCGACAAAGCTCGTTCAACCTCGATCTGCAAGAGGCGTGTCCCTCCAGGAGGAGGTTCGCGAGACGAGCGACCTGGGGTCTGCGCCGGCGAGGCAGGACGGTCAGTTGGCGGCGGAGACCGGGGCGATGACAGCGGCGAAGTGTGGCGTGGTCGTGCACCTGACAGGTGACCAGCCCGGCATCAGAACTCAAAGAACTGGGGTCGGGGTCACCCGTAACCCGGAGCCCTCATGCACGACAACGAAGATCAACCGCCCCGACTCAAGATCGGGTCGCTGTTCAGCGGCTACGGCGGCCTCGACCTTACCGTCGAACACGTCTTCAACGCCGACACCGTGTGGTTCTCCGAACTCAACGAACCCGTCGCCCGTGTCTTCTCGCGCCATTGGCCCGGCGTGCCGAACCTCGGCGACATCACCACCATCAACTGGCACGACGTGGACCCCGTGGACATCCTCATCGGCGGGTTCCCCTGCCAAGACGTATCGACCGTCGGCAAACGCGCAGGCCTCGCGCCGGGCACCCGCTCAGGCCTGTGGGCGCACATGGCCGAAGCCATAGACGCGCTCCAACCCGAATGGGTCGTCATCGAGAACGTCCGAGGGCTGCTGTCCTCGCCGGCGACGCGGCCACCAGCAGAAGGAGACCCCCGTGAACGGCGCAACCACCCTGGCGCAACCCCCGAAGGCGCAACCCTTCGCGAGCTGGAACCCGACCCGTGGCATCTGGGAGACAACGCAGCTCGACCTCTACGGGCTCTCGGCGCCGTTCTCGGCGATCTGGCCGACCTGCGGCTGGATGCACGATGGATCGGCCTACCGGCTTCCCTTGTCGGCGCTCCTCACCAACGCTTCCGCATCTTCGCCCTCGCCCGGCGCACTGTTCCGCACCCCGCTGGCGACGGACTCATCGCGCGGCGGGGAAACACTCGACCAAGTGCGGGCGAGAAGAGGGACGATCGCGCTGTCACACCAGATCATCGACTTCGCGCTCCACGGACCGACTGGCTCACCGAACAGGAGAGCCGAGTCGGAGACGCTGTGGTCCCTGATCGACGGACTGTTCAGCGCTGGGGACGCTACGCCGACGCCATCACCCGCTGGGAGCACATCAGCGGACGAGCAGCACCCGCTCCGGCACTCCTAAATGACGCCACCGGTCCCCGGCCAGCACCAGCGTTCGTCGAGTGGCTGATGGGGCTGCCGACCGGATGGGTGACCGACACTGGCGAGCTGACCCAGAACCAGCAAATCACCGCACTCGGCAACGGCGTACTGCCTCTACAGGCTGCCTCGGCCTTGACCATGCTCGCACTGTAGCGTCCCGGAGCTACCCCATATCGGCTTTCGCCAGTACTGGAATCGCACCCAGTGCCGCGATGAGGCGAGAACGGACGCGTTGCTTGCGCTTCTCGAAGAACTCGGAGAACTCCACGAGGTCGAGCGGGAGGTCGTCGAGGTCGTTCTCCGCGATGTAGGTCGCCCGCTTCTCCTCACTTGGGAACGCTGCCTCGATCCAGTTCGCCGGGAGGGCGTCCTGCTTCTCGATATTCGCCGTGCCAGCGAGCAGCTGGAGGTTCGGCAGGAGGTTCACTGCGCCGAGGTAGTCGTCGATCTGCTCAGCCGGAATCCCTGCCTCAGTGAGCTTCTTCTTCGTGAAACGCGACTTCGGGAAGATGTGATCC
>CAZWZC010000229.1:0-2120 GCA_964638755.1 uncultured Aeromicrobium sp.
GGCAAGCACCTCGGCGTGATCAGTCTCGTACTTCCGGGCGTCACCCGACGCAGGAGTGAGGAGAAACACAGCATCGTGCCGCGTCCCGCCTTCCGACACCACTTGCTTGAAGCTTGGCTGCCGCTTGTCGAGGACACTCGTACGCTGGACCTCAAGGTCGGCATTGGTCAGAGCGTCGCCGAGAACCGACCAGACCTGTGGCTTAGATGAGTGGAAGACAACAGTGGCCGCACCCGTCGGCTTCAACACCCGACCAACCTCAGCAAACACCGACTTCATGAGAGCGCCGTAAGCGGCGACATCCTTTCCCTGGGCCTTGCTTACGATCGCTTCTTCGTCTGGCTCGGTGACTCGACCAAGCCAGGACTCGTTGATCTGGTTGATCTCTGAGTACGGAATAAAGTCGCCGAACGGTGGGTCGGTGAAGACGTAGTCGATCGAGGCGTCAGCGAGATCAAGCCGCGTGCTTGACGCGCAGTGGACGTTGACTCGTGCACTGCCGCACGCCGTCAGTGCGAACGCCTCGCACAACGTCCGCGTCTTTCGCCGAACACCTTGGAAGACGTTCTTTTCGACGGGCAGACCGCTGATGTACAGCACACCACTCTGCGCTCCGGTGAGGACCAGACCCGCCATGCCACTCTTGACCACGACCCGGGTCATGAGGGTTCCATGCGAAGCGTTGTAGCTAAGCACCAGTAGCCGCAACGCGTCGCGAAGCTCCGCAGGCTGCTCTTCGATGGCCTCCCACAGCGCACCGAACGCTATGAAGTTGCGCCGCGTGTAGAGGTCCTCGATCCAGTTAATACCGAGGTGGTAGCCCGAGCGGTGGAGATCGCCCCACCGAATCTGCCGATCCGGCACCGAAGCGGGCAGGGCGACCTCTGCGATACGCGCAAGCAAGTCCAGATCGGCAGTGCCCACCGGACGACTCCATTGGCGCTTGCCGGTTGCCCCGTAGACACGCATGGGCCTCCGAACTCGACGAAGCCCAACGTCCCCGTTGGACTCGCCGACTGCCGGCCTGCAGGCACGTGCGGCGTCGGCAAAGACGATGCCCTCACCACAGTGTGGGCACGGTGCGTCATTGCGCAACGCGACTGGGTCCCATTCGAGGGCGAGGTCCCAGTAGGCCGATTCGTCGCCGCACGTCGGACATGTGAGCACCTCCGACCACACGATGTGCCGCATCCGCCCGGGGTCACCCGCATCATCCCGCGTCTCGTACATCCAGCCGAACTCACGCTGGGCAGCGTCGACAATTTCGTTCGCAGCCCGCTCAAAGTCCTCAGGGGGCGGAGGGGAGCACATGGTGTTGGCCAGCAGCGCACCGAGGACGCTGATCTCGTACAGCTCGGCGTGGCGGGGACCCCATTGGACGTCCAAGCCAAGGCGCTCGACCTCGCCCAACATCCGGGCGGTCGGTCGTTCACAGAGCCGCACAGCAATCCCTGTCGTGCCACTGCCCGCGAACACGTCAAGCACGGTGTCGCCTGGTGAGGTGTGGGCTGCGACGAAAACCGCTATCGCCTCCGGATCGATCTTGGTCGGGTAGGAAAATGCGTTGTAGAGCGCCCCCGATCGACGCGACTCAACGGGCGAGCTGTAGAGCGCGTCCCAAGTCTCTTGGTCCGAACGTGGCATCCCATCATCGCCGGCAGGCCGGTCGGTGAGGCTGGGCTTCGCCACGTAACCTCCTTCTCGGCTCTGGGGGGCGTCTCGCTCTACGGACCGCGCCACATCTCGCGCGGGACGAATTTCAGAATTGTAGTTCGACATCATTGGCTCCATGGCAGATTCCGCTCTGGGTGGCTTCGCGGGAGCCACCGACCCGCGTCTAAGCGCACGACAACCCGCGCGTGTCGATGAGTCGACTTCCCGCCATGCGGACATCTGATCCGTCAGCACGGAAGACGCGGGGTTCCGAACCGCTAAGTGGACGGCCGACGTGCGCGTAGGGAACTGTCATGCAGACCAAGGTACGCCAGGGGTGTGGCGGAGTTCCCCGGCCCGTGTTTCGACGCATGCGGCCGGGCTCGACTCGAGAGCGTCCCGACGGGACGCGGATTGCGTCCCGTGACGTGGTGGGAATCAGCGGTGTGATTCCTGGTGGCGTCAGG
>CAZWZC010000230.1:0-2057 GCA_964638755.1 uncultured Aeromicrobium sp.
GGTGAACACCCACGAGTCGCCGACAAGTGCCGCGGCCTCCATCGCCTGCCGGACGCCCGAACCGTTGTTGCGCTCCAGAGCCACGAGATCGATGTAGGCGCCCATGGCACGCGCGAACTCGAGTCGAGCCTTCTTGGCGTCGTCGATCACGTTGTAGTTGGGCACGAAGAACATCACTGCGGCGAGGCCGACTGACGCTGCGCCAGACAGGGTGATCGGGAGCCCCAATCCGAGAAGGTTGAAGAAAAGGGACAGCAGGGGCGGAATCAGCAGGCCGAGGAACGCGAAGACGATCTTGTCTCCGTAGAACTGCGCCACCGAGATGCGGAGCACCGCAAGCTCTCGAGTTGGCGTGCGCACCCAGAGGCCGGCAGGGAGCGACTTGATGGCCCAGAGCCCGATCCGTTCCTTGCCCTTCGGTGCGACGTCCGATGGCCCGAGGGTCCGGCGAGGGTTGCCCGCAGCGAGTCGACTGAGTGCGTCAGCAAGGTCCGGCTCGGTCGGCATGACGCGAATGACGAGCAGGGCCATCCCGAACGAGATGAGAGCTCCGCTGGCGAGGGCTGTCACGAGACCGGGCGTCATGTCGCCTCACCCGTCCGAGCGACCCGAGCTCCGAGGAACCGTGGCAACTCCCGGCCGATGGCCATCCGCTTCATCCAGACAAGCGTGCCGACGTACGCCGCAAGGAGGCCGACGAGAATCACCTGGCCCAAAGGGCTTCGGTACGGCTCAACGTACGTTCCGGATACGGCGAGTACGACGAGGACGCTGGCGCTGATGATCGTCACCCACCGTGCTGTGGCCCGGGGCTTGGCCCGATCTGCCTCGACCTGCCGTCGAGCACGGACGTCTGCCGCCACTGACTCCGCGAGGCCATCGAGCACGCTCGCCAGGCCGGCCCCGCGCCGTCGAGCGCCGAGAATCAGGTTGGCGGCCACGAGGTCTCCGGTGGAGTCGTCCAGTTCGTCGGCGAATGCGCGCAGAGCCTCTTCGGTTGCCCAGCGCGCCCGGAGCCGCGCGACGAGCCGTGTCACTTCGGGCGCGATCGCAGTAGGAGTGGATCGCATCGTCGCCACCAGCGCCTGCTCAAGTCCGACGCCTACCGTGAGGACACCCGACAGCGACCGTGTCCATTCCTCCATCGCTTCGAGTCGCACGATCCGTGTCTGTGCCGGGCCGGATGACAGTAGGGCGGGAAGGCCGACGAACGCGATGGGAACGAGTACGAGCGCCATCGCCCAGCCCGTCACCATGACAGCGATCAGACCGGTGATGGCCCCGGCCGCCAGGAGCCCTTGGGTCTGCCGCGGCAGCGGCTTCAGGTGACGCTTGCGTGGTGGCCGCTCCACAACTGGCGAGGGCGTCAGGCCGACCACGAGTGCGATCACTCCGCCCACGATCAGGGCACCTGCGAGGGCTGGGACGAGGATGATCATGACGTGCGTCCTTGCTGGAGCAAGTAACCAGAGAGGTCGAAGCCGTGCTCTGTGAGCGCTCGGTAGGCGTCGGGGAGAACATTCGGTGTTGCGACTCTTTCGGCGTCTGGCGAGAAGACGTGCGTCGTCGCGTAGCCCGTCTCCCTCTCGCCGGGATCGAGGGCGATGATCTCTGCCACCCGCCGCCGACGAGTCGGCCCAGAAGGACCAGTCGTCGTCTGGAGGTCGAGGTGCACAATTAGGTCGACGGTCGCAGCGAGTTTGCTGGTGGCGAGGGCCTGAGTGACGTGCGGTCCCGCCTCCATCGCGCAAGTAACGAGCTTGCGCACGGCCGCGACGGCATCCGAGGCGTGTGTCGTTGAAATGGAGCCGGTGCCGGACTCCATCGCCTTGATCATCGCCCAGATCTCCTTGCCTCGGACCTCGCCGACGATCTGGCGGGAGAGGTTGAAGCGGAAGGAGTCGACGAGTGCGTCGTCGAGGGTGAACTCGCCGGCCATGCGCCCGTCCATGGCGCGCTCGCCGGAGCCGGGCCGGGCTTCCCACGGGTGGACGATGCGGTGTCGTCCCAGCTCGTGCAGGTGCAGCTCGTACTCGGTCTCGAAGGTGCCGATGGCC
>CAZWZC010000231.1:0-2043 GCA_964638755.1 uncultured Aeromicrobium sp.
GCGCCTGAGCCACGACGGTCTCGATGTAGGTGCTGAGGAACTCATCGTCTGGAGCGTGCGGAAAGGCCTCACGGAACATCCTCGCTGCGTCACCGGCCGACGTGAAGCCCGTCCGAGGCCAGATCTTTGGGAGGTCCCGCCGGTCTCGCGTGCGTCCTGCGTAGAGCTTCATGACGAAGACCTGGGACCACGGCGCACCAAGAAGCTTCAGACGCGGATGGTCGGCCAGCACCTCACAATCCGCCTCCACCAACGTCGCCGGCGCAAACGGCAGGGCGTTGGAGTTCACCCATCGCGATGCGAGGTCGTGGCGCATCGCGACCGATGCCACAGCGGCGCTGAGCTCATCGTCCAGCCGTCGAACACTGTCCACATCGATAGTGGTGCTTCGAAGTCCGTGCCAAGCGAGCAACGACCCTCCCACCAGGGTCAGTGTGTGTTGAGGGCCAACCGGATCCAGCGTGTCGGCAACCTCAGCCAGGTAGCGCCGAATCTGGGCACCAGTGAGCGCGCGTTCAGGCAACCTCGGTCCTCCGGTCACGCCACAGGTTGTTGGCCGCGAGCGTGATACCCCTGACCGCCAACTGAGGAGGTGTCTCACTTCGGTCCACAGCCTGCATCCGGGGCGTCCCCGGCGAGATCCAGGGCGCTGTGAGCGCCGGGACGTCCTTGGTCCAGGATGGGCGCGGCAGGCCGGCGTCGTCGCTGATCTTCTCGGCGATTCCAGCGAGAAGGTTGTCCAACAACTCGGACCCCGAGGGCTCAGGCTTGTCGGCTATCGCCGCTTGGGTCAGCGTGGGGTGAAGGTAGAGGTAGTCGAGGACTGCTCGCAGCCGGGTCCAGTCCGGATGCGTCGTCCCATCTGGGTCAACTTCCAATGCGTCCGCTAGCGCACCAAAGTTCCCTCGATACGTGTGAAGAGATCTGAGTTCAAGCTCGAGACCAGCGGCAGCGATCAGCCGAGCGAGCATGCCGACCGTTGGGTCCATCTGACGTCGCTCGATCCGCGAAACCGTCGACGCGGCGACCCCCGCACGCTCTGCCAACTCCCGAACTGTCAGCTCTGCGTCTTTGCGAGCAAAATGGAGCACTTCCGCCGCATCCATGTTGCAAGCATATGCGCAACACCTCCCGGCCACCCCCACCCCCACCTCCGGCTGGCCAGTCACCGGCGGCTGAACCTCACCGGCAGGGCTTCGAGAGGTTTGCTGACAACTCAGACGAGTTTCCCAGAACGTTGAGTTTTCCACTTCGGAAAACTGTCGCAGGCGGGCAATCTTTCGCTGGGCCAGACCGGTCGATTGCGATTGCGGCCCGGCTTGGTCCAAGCTCGGTCATGTCGGTCGAGGCCGCGCCGCGGATCTGGATCAGGCGCTCGCCCTGTCTGAAAATCGCTGTCGAGCAGCCTGTCGAGTCACGCCGAGAGCCAGGGCGATTTCGTTCCACGACCGGCCGCGCGCTCGAGCGATCGCAACGGATTCGCGCAGTTTGGCTTCGCCGGCGCGGACAGCCTCGGAAGCTGCTGCGACCTGGCTGAGCTCGTCGATGTTGTCTACTACCGCCGCCGCAGGGTCGAAGTCGTTGACCAGTTGTTCGAACCTACGCGAGGCCGCATCGATTTCTTCGTCTGTGTGTGCCATGAGTGATCACTTCCTCATCAGAGGATGGTGAACTTCGCTCTCAACTTCATTGCGTGAACGATGACCGGATTACCACCACAATCTACCTGGCCGCCCGACGGCAGACAAGGTTCGTTGTCTGCCCGGCCGCCATCGGGCCCGTGGGGCACCCTTTGGGGACGAGCCGCCCTGAGCTTCAACCAGCTGGGCCACTGGTACGACCTGCGTCTCAGTCAACCCAAAGCGAGCAGGACGGTGTTTCCGTCGGCCGCGAGCTGATCTGCCGAGAAGGTCGTTGTCCCTCGGTGAGTGACGGTGAACTGATAGCTATCGCTCACCGGAAGGTCGACAGCAGCGAAGGAGACGCGACACCACGTGGCACGAAAGGGGAGACACTCAAACCCGGGCAAGCCACCGGCCTGCA
>CAZWZC010000232.1:0-1786 GCA_964638755.1 uncultured Aeromicrobium sp.
CCCGCTCGGTGGCTGGGTCATACTCACTGAAGGAGCGTGGGATCAGACCTGAGGGAGGTTCTAGCGCCCCTGTCGGCGGTTCCCCGCTGCCTTGCATCTGATGGGAGTCGACCGACCGGAGTGAATGGCTGGTTCCGAGCCGCTGGCCGGTGAGCACTCTTCGCATCTGGAACTCGATTCCTGAGGTCAGACCGTGTGCCGGCCAGACGGTGAGTACCTGTAGCGCTCATGGGATGTCGCGCCTCGAGCACAGTCGGCAACCGCGAAGAACAACCTCCAGCAAAGCTACGGAAGGTCGGCTACCGCTACCGTGACGGTGTCGCCCTGCGTTGTGCGCATGATCAGCATGTCGTCCTCGATCGTCAAGCTCAGTTCGCCGTCGCGGATCGACTCGGAGATACCCAATGCCAGGTGCTCCGCGTCGATGGGATCCGGTTCGTGATGACGGACATAGCGCAAGATGAGCGCACGGTCACCGGGGTTGTCGGGGTGAAGCTGCCTCACCTTGGCGAAGGGGTTCACGAAACGGTTGTCCACGGCAGATGACTTCACTTCCCTTCGGCGTCAGTCGGCACAGCAACAAAGCATGCATCAAATCATCGTCGCAGGATGCTCGAAGTGGCCTGCGGTGTCCAGCGCAAGATCATCGACCAGGCAGCTCTGCGCTACCGCGGCACCTGACCAAGCGGTTCAGCTGAACCGCCCACATCGGCAGCCTGGGCGGGTCGACCACCTGTGAGCTCGCCCCAACCGGAACACCGGTGGCGTGCCTCGGGCGCGAAATCGAGTTCTTGACTTGACCCCTGGGTCAGGCCCCAAGATCATCCTGTGGAGGAGACGCTTGTACCCATCGGACAGTTCGCCAATCTCACCTGGCTGTCGCCGAAGGCACTCCGGCTCTACCAGGCGCAGGGGCTGCTCGAGCCGGCTTTGGTCGACCCCGGCTCGGGATACCGGTACTACTCGCCGTCGCAGATTCCGGCTGCTCGACGGATCGGCCAACTCCGGCGGGCGGGCGTGCCACTCGCAGAGATCGCGGCGTTTCTTCGCGCGCCTGCCGCGCATCAGATCGATGTGTGGCGCAAGGAACTCGAGGCCGAGGTCATTGATCGCCGCCGACTACTCGATCACATCGCTCGCACCCTTGATCCTACGGAGGTACCCGAAGTGGCAATTGATCCGACGTCGGCTGCGCTGACGCGCGCAATACCCGTTCTCGCGTCGCTCGACATCGAGGCAACGCTGCGCTTCTACGCAGAGAGGATGAAGTTCGTAGCGGTCGCGCGGTATCCGGACTACGGAATCGTGGCCCGCGGCGATGTCCAGATCCACTTCTGGCTGACCGACGACGCCGAAATTCCCAAGGCCACCTCGTGTCGCATCGATGTGGTCGGCGTCAACGAGTTGTACCAAGAGATGAGCGCCTCGGGTGTGGTCCACCCGAACGGCCCGCTCATCGAGCAGCCATGGGGCCTCCGTGAGTTCGCCGTGCTGGACGACGACGGAAACATGATCAAGTTCGGAGAGCTGTCATCGACCTGATCCAAGTCCGGGCGGCCCGACTGCCTCCCAGCGCCAAGGCCGCACTGTGCGTGACGACCCTGCAGTTCAGCACGCTTGCCCCTGACGTAGCCCCGTGCCGTCCCGGCTCCCTGGTGGACCGACCGCGCTCGTTCTCATTCCGCAGGTGGGACTGAACCAAGCAGATCGGCAGATCTGCGCTCGGCGCGGGGCCCGGCGATCCACGGTCACACGCCTTCAATCCGTCGGACCTCCGCATCACTGT
>CAZWZC010000232.1:1796-2042 GCA_964638755.1 uncultured Aeromicrobium sp.
CCGCCGGCAACTAGTTGGCTGACGGCGACAACGACCCCCATCACCGCGACTCCGCCGCTGATCACGGCTGCGGTGATGAAAGGCCCATCGAGATGACAGTGCTCCGTGCAAGCGGCGTTGACCGCGACCTCAGCCGCCGAGCGGAAGTATCGGTACTTCAAAAACCAGACGCCCCACGACGCCAAGGCCCCGGCGATCCCGAACATCATCATTGCCATTCCCAGAGCGCGCAACCTCATGGTGACC
>CAZWZC010000233.1:0-2010 GCA_964638755.1 uncultured Aeromicrobium sp.
AGTTCGACGCGGTGTTCGGCGGAGGCCGCCGCGACGAAGAAAAGGCCCGCGCCAAGGAGAGGGTGTTTTCACTCCGAGACGAGTTCGGTCAGTGGGACCCTCGCAATCAGCGCCCCGAGCTGTGGAACCTCTACAACGGCAAGCACACACCTGGTAAGCACGTACGCGTATTCCCGCTGAGCAACTGGACCGAGCTCGACGTCTGGCAATACATCGGCCAGGAGGACATCGCGCTGCCCGAGCTGTACTTCGCGCATCAGCGCGAGGTCTATGAGCGGGACGGCATGCTGATCGCAGCGGGGCCTGTGTCGATGCCGTACGAGGACGAGACCGTCCAGAAGCGCCAAGTTCGCTATCGCACAGTCGGAGACATGTCATGCACCGGCGCCGTCGAGAGTGATGCGCTCACCGTCGATGACGTGATCACCGAGGTGGCCACAACTCGCATCACCGAGCGGGGAGCGACCCGCGCCGACGACCGCACGTCCGAGGCCGCCATGGAGGACCGCAAGAAGGAGGGCTACTTCTGATGGCCACACTCCTCCGCCTTGCCACCGCCGGATCCGTCGACGACGGCAAGTCGACCCTTGTCGGCCGGCTTCTCTATGACTCGAAGTCGGTGCTCGCCGACCAGATGGACGCCGTTGAGCGTGTATCCAGGCACGGCTGACCTTGCGCTGCTCACCGACGGCCTGCGGTCGGAGCGCGAGCAGGGCATCACGATCGATGTCGCGTATCGCTATTTCGCCACGACCAAGCGGTCGTTCATCTTGGCCGACTGCCCCGGCCACGTTCAGTTCACGCGCAACACCGTGACGGGGGCCAGCACCGCTGACTGCGTTGTCCTGCTCGTAGACGTACGGCATGGTCTCCAGGAGCAGACACAGCGCCATCTGGCTGTCGCGTCACTGCTGCGCGTGCCGCACGTCGTGGTCGTCGTCAACAAGATCGACCTGGTCGACTTCGACGAGGTGGCGTACGAGCGGGTCTCGTCAGCAGTCCTCGAGTCCGCCCGTAGCCTCGGCCTGTACGACATCGCGACGATCCCGGTCTCTGCCCTCGCGGGCGACAACGTCGTCGAGCGCTCCAGCCGCACGCCTTGGTATGACGGGCAGAGCCTGCTTGAGCATCTCGAGAAGCTCTCCCCCGTTGGTGAACCGCACTCCGAGCCGCTGCGGTTCCCGGTGCAGCTCGTCATCCGCCCTCAGCTGGCTGCCGGCGACGAGTTCCGTGACTACCGCGGCTACGCCGGTCAGGTCGCATCAGGTCTCGTACGCGTGGGTGATCCCGTGACGGTCCAGCCGAGTGGGCGTACGAGCACTGTCGTCGGGATCGACACCGCAGACGGCGACCTCGCTTCGGCGTTTGCGCCACAGTCGGTGACCCTGCGCCTGGCCGACGACATCGACATCTCTCGTGGTGACCTGATCGTGACGTCTCGAAGCGTCCCACCGGTCACCCAGGACATCAACGGCACCATCGCGTGGCTCGCCGAGCGTCCGCTCGTGCCCGGCGCGAAGGTGCTTCTCAAACACGGCACGAAGACTGTGCAGGCAATCGTGAAGGCGATCAGCGGCAGGCTGGACCTTGACGATGCTCGACTGTTTCCAGCGGAATTGTTGGAGCTGAACGACATCGGACACGTCAATCTCCGTCTCGCCGCGCCGATCCCCGCCGAGGAATATCTCAACTCGCGCAGCACCGGCGCGTTCCTGCTCATCGACCCGCAGGACGGCGGCACGCTCGCCGCCGGCATGGTTGGTGACGCTCTTCTTGACACCAAGGCAGCCGTTGAGGCGGTCGCCGAGGCTACAGTCCTTGCATGATTCGGCACGCCACAAGCGGTAGTTTTCCGCTCACATTGCGTGTTGCAGGGCGCAGGGTGCTGGTGGTCGGTGGTGGTCACGTCGCCACTCGCCGGGCGCTCACACTGCTCACCGCAGGGGCGAGGGTCGTCGTCGTCTCCCCCACCGTCACAGACTCGCTGGCCTCCTCGATCGGCCGCGGAGA
>CAZWZC010000234.1:0-1990 GCA_964638755.1 uncultured Aeromicrobium sp.
ACGGACCCTCCCGAACCCTCGGATTCGTTTCCTAAACCGATCTATGGTCGATAGTCAGATTGGGCCAGCGTCCGCCGGGCCAACAACCCGATGACTGGACCGCTGCGTTCAGGCGTTGTCGGCGGAGCTTGCTCGACGCGGCACCCGACGGGTCGGTGCAGCTGTGGCCGTGTTGCCCGCCGGGCTTGCCAGGGCACGTTCGAGGCCGGTGAACAGGTCGACGACATCGGCTGCTTCGAAGACTCGGTAGCGCTGCCTACCGATGTTGCGTTGGCGCAACACTCCAGCGGCTTCGAGACGGTTGATGGCTTCGCCTGTTCGCATCTCGGATCGTCCGATCAGTCGTGCGGCGCTGTCGACGGTGATCACCGGGACGCCTGGCAGGAGGTCGAGGAGCAGCTCGACCGCCGAGTTCGCTCGGACTCGACCCAGTTGTGCCCGCCATCGTGCATTGAGTGCTTGGATCCTGCCCGCGTAGGACTCGGCGTCCGCACACGATCGGTGTGCAGCGGTGGCGAACGTACGCAACCAAGTGCCCGCGCCGGCGGATCGCTCAGGACTGGCAGGCGCACCGACGTGTCGAAACGTGGTCAGCCCGGCGATGTAGTCACTCGCCCAGGTGGCGAGCACGAGACTGATCGGCGGTACGAAGCGCGGTGCGAGGCCGCGGCGGCGGAGGATGACATGGATGAGCGCGCGGCCGGTGCGGCCGTTGCCGTCGGCGAACGGGTGGATCGTCTCGAACTGGGCGTGAGCGATCGCCGCTTGCACGAGGGCAGGATGGTCATCGCCGTTGACGTAGTCGAGGAGGTCGTGGAGCAAGGCGTCGACAGTGTCCGGTGGCGGTGGGACGAAGGCTGCGGAGCACGGGTTGTAGCTGCTGCCGCCGATCCAGTTCTGCATTGTGCGGACCACTCCGCCGATGTGCGGCATCGAAGATCGTTCCATCAAGGTCCGGTGGATACCGAGCAGGTCGTCGAGGGTGATCGTGTCGGTCGACGAGCCCAACTCGACGGCGGCCTCCATGGCTGCGACGTTGGCGAGCACCTCGACTGCAATCCGATCGGCTGCGTCGCCACCCTGAGCAAGCACGACCTCTGCGTCGAGCAACCGGCGTGGCCCTGCCTCCAGTCCCTCGATCTTCGACGAGGCGACCGACTCGGCGCGCAGCAAGAACCGCGCCAGCCCTTCGAGGCTGACGTGCGACGTGCCGGTCGCGTTCAGCCTGCGAATCGCTGCTTCCGCGTCGCTGAGGTCAGCGGCGAGATCGGCCGGCAGGGCGAGCTCCCACCCGGTGAGCGGGTCGGGGAGATAGGCGTCGTACTCGCAACCCTGGCGGTCGTGTCGACTCATCCCCTCGAACGAGGAGGTCCAGCGGCTTCTGATCAGCGTTGCCACAACCGTTACCTCCCATCTCTCTAAGTAACGCTTGTACTCTAACCGTTCTCCAGGTGTGCGGGAATGCAACACTTCCTTCAGAGCGCCAGCGACAAGCGGTGCACCGAAATGCAGCCGTCGCCGACCGAAGCGCCCTCGTATGTTGACGTCATGTCGTCCGAGCCGAGCGCACCAAGCCAAGCGCAGATCGGGGCTGCTGTCGAGCAGACCCTCGTGGGTTGGGGCGCGGAGCTGGACGTCGGCCAGAAGTTCTGGTGGATGGACTGGAACCGCATGATCCGCGACGCGATCACGGCGATGCGGACGGGCGAGCCGGTCCTGTACGACGACGACGAGTGACGGCGCGTGATCTGTATGAAAGCCCGACCTGTCTGCTGCGGGCAGATCGGCGTTCTGGGCAGAACTTCTAACGGAACTTCTAACGGACCAGGTGACACAGGGCGTTATCCACAGCTACCAGATGACATTCCAGAATCGTGAAAGCCCTCCTAGATGGCACAAAGTGGCACAGGGCATCACAGAGTGACAGCACCGTTTTACGGCTCATAACCCGAAGGTCGCAGGTTCAAAATCCTGCCCCGGCACTGAAAAG
>CAZWZC010000235.1:0-1969 GCA_964638755.1 uncultured Aeromicrobium sp.
CTTCAGACCGAGCGCCTCGGCGTACAAGCGCCCCAGCTGGAAGATGTGCCCCATCTCGATGCCGCGGGCAAGCTCGAGCAGACCGGAGCCGTCAGGTGCCTCGTCGCCGGCACGCACCTCAGCGGCCTCGATCGTCCCATCGGCGGTGAAGTCGCGCCCCGCCACGAGATCGATCACGTGGGAGCCCTGGACGTTGGCTCCGGTGACCCACCGTGTGCCCGCCACGACGCGAGGATCGGTGAGGTAGCGGATACCGGTTTCGCTCTCGGTCCCCAGCGCGCCCGGTCCGATGTAGCCCTTGACCAGTCCCGGGTTGGCCGTGAAGTCCTTCTCCTCGAAGGGTTCGACCTCTGCCGGGGCAACCTGCGCCTCCAACCGTTTGGCGTCGACCTCGCGGTCGCCGGGTACACCGATCGCCACCGGCTCGCGGGTGCCGTCTGGGTACCGCAGGATCACCAGCACGTTCTTGAGCGTGTCAGCAGCAGCCCACGGCCGGTCGTCGCGCGGGAATGCCTCGTTCAGGTGGGCAACGAGCGTCTCGATCGTCGGGGTGTCCGGCGTCTGCTCTGCGTGCGCGGCAGGGGCGTCGTCGTACCCGATGGGGTCGGGCACCACTGTGGTGACTGCTTCGACGTTCGCCGCATAACCGCCTGCTGACCGCACGAAGGTGTCTTCGCCCGTCTCTGACACCGCGAGGAACTCCTCGCTCGCCGACCCGCCCATCGCGCCAGAGGTGGCCTTGACGATGACGTACTCGAAGCCGAGGCGCTCGAAGATCCGTACATACGCCTCACGGTGGGCCTGATAGGACGCCGCGAGCCCGGCGTCGTCGATGTCGAACGAATAGGAGTCCTTCATGATGAACTCGCGGCCGCGCAGGATGCCGGCGCGGGGTCGCGCTTCGTCGCGGTACTTCGTCTGGATCTGATAGAGGCTGAGCGGCAGATCCTTGTAGGACGAGTAGAGATCCTTCACCAACAGAGTGAAGAACTCCTCGTGCGTCGGACCCAGCATCATGTCGTTGCCCTTGCGGTCCTTGAGTCGGAAGACGTTGGGTCCGTAGTCGGTCCAGCGGCCGGATACCTCGTACGGCTCGCGCGGCAGCAGCGCGGGGAATCGCACCTCCTGCGAGCCAATCGACTCCATCTCCTCACGGATGATGCGCTCCACGTTGGCCAGCACCTTCAGACCCAGCGGAAGCCAGGAGTAGATGCCGGGGGCCACCCGCCGTACGTAACCCGCACGCACCAAGAGGCGGTGACTCGGAACCTCGGCATCGGCTGGATCGTCTCGCAGGGTTCGCAGGAACATCCGGCTCATACGCATGAGTGCGAGCCTATCCTTGGCGTAGCCAATCCCCGCTTTCAGCCCTGAGCGGCCTTTCGGGCGATGCGGATCATGGGAGCCTGCAGCGGGAGGCGAGCGATCGCTCCGACCTTGAACCAGCCGGCGGCCTTCTCGTCGCGTACGACGTCCATGGCCATCTGGACATTGGCCGGGAACACCGCAGCGAGCAGGGCGACCGCCCCGCGACCACCGAGACGGCGCGTGCGCGGATGGAGCAGCATCGCGCCCAGGGCAATCTCGGCGACACCCGATCCCAGCACGAGCTCACGCTTGTACGGCAACGGCTTGGGCACGATCGCGACGTATGGGCCGGGCTTCACGAGGTGCAGCGCACCCGAAGCAGCGAATCCAACGGCCAGGGCAGCAACGTCACGTCTCATGACCAAGAGCCTATGGTGTGCCTAGAAAAGGATCGAGGCGAACGTCTCGGTGTGCTCGAATCCGACCCGCTCGTAGGCTCTGCGAGCTGCGGTGTTGTGGCCGTTGACGTAGAGCGTCACGGACGGCGCGACACTTGCGCGTACCTGTTCGACGACCGCTGCGATGGCGGCAGCCGCAATTCCCCGGCCCCGCATGTCAGGGCGAACATACACACCTTGCAACTGGCACGCGTACGAGGTGG
>CAZWZC010000236.1:0-598 GCA_964638755.1 uncultured Aeromicrobium sp.
CACACGAAGAGCCGAGCACCTCGGCGGAGGACCAAGCGGCGTTGGCACGGACGACGCGACGTCTCGACGCCATCCAATATCGAGCCTCCGTTGAGCAGCCGGGAGTCAGCCTGTGACCGCGTCGGGAGGGCTTTCGGCGCGCCGTCCGTACCCTGTTGGTATGGCGAAGGCAGTCGGCGTCAGCGATGAGCAGGGCATCCGCGTTGCGGACGCACACCGCACGCTACGCCGCGCTGCTGGCAGGGCACTGCTCGGGGGAGGGCGTTCCACCCATCGTTGGAGCGGAGGCTCCGACCCGACAGCGGTGTCCAATGTCCGCGGAGACCAGCAGTAGCGGGGACGACCCACCAGCGAACGAGCCGCAGCCCGCAGAGGGGTTGCGGCTTCGAACGCTGCCCGCTGCCTCTGAGCCTGCCTTCCCGCTCCAACACGACTACTTCGAGATCGTCTACACCCCACTCGTCGGCCCGACCGCCGTGCTGCTGGCCCGAGCGATGGCACGCCACCTCGACGCGGCCGGCGGGCCGACCACCGTCTGCCCGGTCGAGCTCGCGCTCGAGGTCCGAGACCTGGCGCGTGTTCATTTCGGAGAGCGCAG
>CAZWZC010000236.1:608-1947 GCA_964638755.1 uncultured Aeromicrobium sp.
CCCGGCAAGAAGTCACACCTCGTCCACGCCATCGACCGACTCGCGCATGACCACGTCATCTCCCGCCTCGGCGACCGTATCCTCGGAGTGCGCGTGGCCGTATCGCCGGTGAGCCAACGTGCACTTGCGAAGGTTCCCGATTCGGTTCGTGAGGCTCACGAGGCACTTGTTCGCAGCGCGCAATTGGACTCGTGAACACGCTGCCGGCGTCGGTGGGAGCGCAGTTCGGTCCTCACGCCTACGATCGGTGAGCCGGCGGAAGCAGAATGACGAGGAGTTACGTCCAAGTGGGGGGAGCAGTTCGAGATAGCGATCGGCTGAGCCGCCCATTCCTCAATGCTCGGGGCGGGGCCGCGTCATGAGGATCGTTCCGAACACAGGGAGCGACCGAATTGTCGATCTGGCTCAGGCGGCCATGGACGCCGGGACCACGGTCGACCTCATGTCCCCCGTCTTCTCGTTGTACGCGTTCGGTGAGCTACTTGAGGAGCTACGCGCCGTTGAGGGAGCCCGGATCGTCCTTCCCGCCGATGATTCCGTGCTCTCGATCCTCGGAGGCTCTGCAGACCGGGCCTCGCGCAACCGACTTCAGGCACGTTGGCTGGCCGCCGAGGCGGCTGCATGGCTGGAATCGAAGGCCGAGATTCGGCGTCCCGACGGAGGGGTCCCCCAGGCGGCCCTAGTGGTTCGAGGTCCCGGCAACACGCCAGAGGTTGCTGCGCTTGGTTCGTTTGCGTTCTCGACCGACGGCTTCGGAATCACCCCGGGCAATCCGATGAGCGTGATCCAGGCCTCTGAGTCGCCTGACGATGCTGAGCGTCTGGCCCAGTGGTTCGACGACACGTGGGGAGCGCTACCTGCGAACTCGAACGGTTCGGGCGGCCTGGTGGCGGTCTTGCGAGAGCTGGCCGCGCACCGGGCACCGGCGGAGGTGTACGCGCGGATCCTCCAGCAGGTGCTCGGCGGTGAAAACGCCCTCGGCGAGGACCAGGTCGTCAACGCTGCGACTGGCATTCGAGACACCGTGGTGTGGCAGAAGCTCTACAAGTTCCAGCGCGACGGTGTTGTGGGCGCGATCGACAAGATCAACCGGTTCGGCGGGTGCATCATCGCCGACTCTGTGGGTCTTGGAAAGACCTTCGAAGCCCTGGCGGTCATCAAGTACCACGAACTGCGCAACGATCGCGTGTTGGTGCTGTGCCCAAAGCGACTGCGGGACAACTGGACGCTGTACACGGCCAACGATCGCCGCAACATCCTGGCCTCCGATCGCTTCAACTACGACGTGCTCAACCACACCGACCTCTCCCGCGACGGTGGGATGTCGGGTGACATCGAC
>CAZWZC010000237.1:0-1934 GCA_964638755.1 uncultured Aeromicrobium sp.
GATCGGCGTCGTGGCGGGCTACGACTTCGTGCAGAACACCAACGCCTACTACCGCTCGGTCTATTCGCTGGTGGTAGCTGAGGACTCCGAGCTCGAGGTCACCCGCCTGAGCGACCCGGCGTTGGCTGGGCGTCGCATCGGCGTGGTGGCCGAGACCCCGCCGCTGGTGCCGCTGCGGCGAACCGGTGCCCGCGTTCAGGGTTACCCGCTGATGGTCGATACGCGGGTGCGGGCGCCGGTGCGCGACGCCATTGCCGACGTCGCCGAAGGGGTGACCGAGGGCGCGGTGCTATGGGGGCCGCTGGCCGGCTACTACGCGGCACGCCAGGATCCACCGCTGAGGGTCGTGCCGCTGGTCGACGACGACACCGACGCCACCCTCGACTACCGTATCACCATGGGCGTACGGCGTGGCGAGCCCCACTGGAAGGACTGGATCAACGACTTCATCGAACGTCGCCAGGAGGAGATCGACGCCATCCTGCGCGAGTTCGACGTGCCGCTGCTCGACCGGCGCGGCCAACTGCTGGGAGCGGACGCAGGAGGTGACGCATGAGCCGTGCGCGCCCTTTCGCTCCCCTGCTGCTGGGGGTCGGGCTTACACTGGCGCTGTTCGCTGCGACCGAGGCCGAGGCTCAGCGTGCCGCGGCAGGGCCGCCCGACTGGCCCTGCGTGCAGCGGCTCATTCCCGAACTGGCCTGGGGCACCATCTGGACCGGGCCCTCGCCGGAGGAACTGGAGCAGGCTTGGTGGGAGGACGAAGAGGTCGGCCGGGTGGCACGCTTCGCCACCTCGCGCTCGACGCCGGTGGAGCAGGCTCAGACACGGGTGCGTGAGTTCGTCGAGGCGATGAACGAGGAGACCGAGGAAGAGGCCACGCAGCGCCTGACCCTATTGTTCGCCGGGCTATTCGAACTCACCAACCGCGAACGGCGGCGCACCATCGATGGCATTCGCAGCGCTTCCCGCGCCCAGCTTTCGCGTCTGGAAACCATCTCCGCCATGGTCGACGAGCTCGAGGAGCGGCGTGCCGACGAGAACGCCGACGCCGCGGAGGTCGAGCGACTCTCCGAAGCGCTGTTCTGGGAGCAGCGCACCTTTCAGCAGCGTCAGCAGGCACTGCCGGCCATGTGCGAGCAGCCCTATCTGTTGGAGGAGAAGCTATCGCGCATGGTGCGTACGATCATGGCCGGGATGCCTTGACGGTGCAGAGCAATGTAATAACGACAACAAGCGGCAGTGAGGCTGCCTGAGGAGTCCTTATGAGTATGTTACCGCGAGCCTTTCGCTGGCTGGCGCTGGGGGTGACGCTGGGCCTGGGGTTGGCACCCCTGGTGGCGGCCGATACGCCGGCGCCCATCGTCGTGGGCTATCTGGGCATGGAGCGCCCCGACGATCAGGAGCCGCTCTCGGTACTCGACCCTGTGCTCGACGACGAAGGGCTGCAGGGCGCTCGCCTGGGCATCAACGACAACAACGCCACGGCCCAGTTCCTGGGGCAGGAGTTTCTCTTGCACGAGGCGATGGTGGCACAGGACGGCGACGTCGGCGAGGCGCTGGAGAGCCTGGTCGAGCAGGGCGCCGAGTGGATCGTCAGTGGTCTGCCCGCCGCGGCGCTCAATGAGCTGATGGCGCACCCCGCCCGCGGTGATCGGGTGGTGTTCAACGCCTGGGCACCCGACGACGAGCTGCGCGGCGAGGCGTGCCACCCGGCGCTGTATCACACCACCCCGAGCCGGCGCATGCTGGCCGACGCTTTGGCTCAGTTCCTCGGCTTCAAGCAGTGGGACCGCTGGGCGCTGGTCTACGGCAATACCGAGGAGGATCGCATCCTGGCCGAGGTGCTACGCGCCTCGGCCGAGCGCTACGGCCATCGTGTCGTGGGCGACAGGATGTGGCCCCACGACCCCATGGCGCGTCGCGCCGAGGGCGGT
>CAZWZC010000238.1:0-1933 GCA_964638755.1 uncultured Aeromicrobium sp.
GGAGGTAGCCCGGTTGACCCCGACTGTGGAGTTCAGTGGCCCAGGCGCAACAGCCGAACTGATCGGGCTGGCCTTTGCCGGTCGGGGCCAGTACCAAGAGGCCCGCATGTACGTCGATCACAGCGTGCCGGACTGCGAGAGCAACGTGCTCTACAAGACCGCGCTGGAAGGCGAGAGCTCGCGCACGGCATGGGTCGGTGATGTCCGGATCCGCCCGGCGGCCACCGGGACGAAGACCTACGAGCTCAATCGCAACCTGCTGCTGTCCGACGGAGCGCGCGCCGACTCGGTGCCCAACCTCGAGATCGAGACCGGTGAGATCGTCAGTGCCGGTCACGCCAGCGCAACCGGCCGGTTCGACGATCTTCAGCTGTTCTATTTGCAGTCGCGCGGCATCTCCGAGGTTGAGGCCCGCAAGCTCGTGGTCCGCGGGTTCTTCGTCGAGGTCCTGGACTACATCGAGGTCACTGCGCTGCGCGAGCGGTTGCTGAAGGACATCGAGACCCGCCTCGATGCGTCATGACCGCAGTCCAGGTATGTGCGGTTTCTGCTCTCGCGCAGTACCGCCCGTTGCGCGTGGAGCTGAAGGACATCGACGTGGCCATCGTGCGAGTCGGTGACGAATTCTTCGCTATTCAGGACGTCTGCTCGCACGGCGAGGTACCGCTGTCCGATGGCGAGGTCGATATCGAGGACGGCGTCTGCACTATCGAATGCGCTCTGCACGGGTCGCGATTCGACCTCACCACCGGCGTGCCTACCTGTCCGCCCGCCACCATGGCGGTTCCGATCTACCCCGTCACGATCATTGACGACAACGTCTACCTGGAACTGGAGAACGGCTGAGATGGCCACCGACAGCAGCGGCACCGAGAGCACCGAGTCCACCGCCCCCCGCAGCACCCTCGAGGTCCGCGACCTGCATGTCGAGGTCGACGGCACGCCCATCCTCAAGGGCGTCGACCTGACCGTGTCGTCGGGGGAAACCCACGCGATCATGGGCCCGAACGGCTCCGGCAAGTCGACTCTCGCGTATTCCATCGCCGGCCATCCCAAGTACACCGTGACCAGCGGCCAGGTTCTGCTCGACGGCGTCGACGTGCTGGGGATGACCGTCGATGCGCGCGCTCGGGCGGGGCTGTTCCTCGCCATGCAGTACCCGGTCGAGGTCCCCGGCGTCTCGGTTTCGAACTTCCTGCGCACTGCCGTGACTGCCGTCCGCGGCGAGGCCCCCAAGCTGCGCGACTGGGCCCGTGAGGTCTCCGGCGCGATGGCCGACCTGGAGATGGACCCGGCCTTCGCCGGCCGTTATGTCAACGAGGGCTTCTCCGGTGGGGAGAAGAAGCGTCACGAGATCCTGCAGATGTCGCTGTTGCGCCCGAAGATCGCGATCCTCGACGAGACCGACTCCGGCCTCGATGTCGATGCCCTTCGCGTGGTCAGCGCCGGGGTCAACCAGGTGCGAGCGACCGGAGTGGGCACCTTGCTCATCACCCACTACACCCGCATCCTGCGCTACATCGAGCCGGACTTCGTGCACGTATTCTTCGATGGGCGCATCGTGGAGTCCGGCGGCAAGGAACTGGCCAGCATCCTCGAGGAAGAGGGCTACGCCCGGTTCGGCAGCTCCGAGCCGGCCGCGGTTTGATCCGCGCGGCACAGCGCACCATCACACAGCGCACCATCACACAGCGACGCTCGACCACGGCGCGAGGGAGGTGACCAGATGACGTTCGATGTTGAGGCGATCCGCAAGGATTTCCCGATTCTCACCCGCGAGGTGCATGGCCGTCCGCTGGTGTATCTCGATAGCGCCAACACCTCGCACAAGCCGCGCGTCGTCCTGGACGCCATCGAGGATTTCTACACCCTGCACAACGCCAACGTGGCGCGCTCCGTGCACACCCTCGGTTCCGAGGCCACGATGCTGTTC
>CAZWZC010000239.1:0-1931 GCA_964638755.1 uncultured Aeromicrobium sp.
AAACGCTGTGCGACTTTGGCGGCCTGATCGGCCGGCGAAACGCCGACGGCTCGCTCGTGGTGACCACGCGAGTGCAGACCGATCATGGAATAGCCGAGCGAGGCGCTCTGCTGCCCGTCTCGCTGATCTCGTGCCCTGGCGGATGCGGCACCTCGCCGGATCGCTACTTTGACCTGCCGATCTCGAACGCGGTACGACCGTCGTCGATCTGTGGGAGCGGCCCCGGTTGCGACGACGATCCAGCGGGTGTCGTGGGCTATTTCAGGGTCAAGGTCAGTTGGTCCGACGGCGTCACCGCAGGCAACCCCGGCTGGCTGCGTGGCGCGAGCAGCGAGGGCGCATATCGTGCGCCCCGCCCCGAACTGCCGAGCATCATCAACCTTTCAGACCCGTTTGTGCTCGGAACGGGTAGCGGTGGCGCCGACATTAAAAGCGCGCATCTCACCCTGACCACCGATCGCCCCGTGACGTTCAGAGCCTGGATCGATGGCGACTGTTTCGCGCCGGACAGTGTGCGTGAGCTCAGCGGTTCGGCCCTGAGCACGACAGTGCGTCTCGACTTCGAGGACATCTGCAGTGGCACCAACTACACCGCGCACGTGCAGTTGACGGACGCGGACGGAGTCACAGCCGTGTGGGGCGCGGATGCGACCGAGCAGCGATGGTGGAACAGCAGATTTACCACCGCTGGCAATTTTTACCGGCTCGGCGTGGAGGTCAGCGTGACCCACGATTCGCCGACGGTCAACACAATTCAGGTCAACCGCCTGGACGTCGGTGTCGGCTACGAGACCAGCACCGTCTCAGTGAACGCTGAACGCCCCACGAACTGCTTCCCCAGGGGATCGGCCATCGTCGATGAACGGTTGGCGGGCGACTACCCGCGGAAAGTTCGCATCCAGGTCGTCGGCGCGTTCGTTGGTCGAAATGAACGGACGCCTGATTCGGGTGAAACTCGTCGCTGCTCGCCAGCGGTGCTCGAACTCGCCCCAGGCCATGTCAATGCCGTGTTCACCGCGACGTATGAGCAGATCTCAGCCGGGTTTACCCGCGACATCTACGACCCGGTCACCGGCTACACCGTCCACCTGCGTCTCACAAAGCACGGATAGGTGCATTACGTCTCGAGCGTGGCCGCAATGCGTTCGAGGGTCTTTCGCATGCCCACCTTCGCGGCGGGTGCCATCCGGCTGTGCTTGAGGAAGAACTTCTGCTTGTCCTGCGAGACGTCCCACGTCTCCAACACCCGCGTGCCGCCGTCGACGGGTTCCAGCTCGTAGCGCCAGATGCGACCACCGACCAGACCCTTTGCCCCCGTCGTCTTCCAGGCAATGCGGCGATCCTGCTCGAACTCGACGACCTTGTTCGACGTCTTGTAGGCGACGCCCATGTGCATCGACATACCGAACGTCGTGCCGAGCTTCAGCGGTCGAGCCTCCTGCCGCGTGCCCTTGACGGTGCCTGACCCGTCAATGGTCTCGTGCTTCGCGGCGTCCGACAGCAGCGCAAATATGCTGTCGGCGGGCGCATTGATCGTACGTTCGACGGTGATCTGGTCTGAGCTCATACGCCCATTCAACCGGGTCGACGTGCACGTGGCGCGGTCAGCCACCCAAAACGAATGCGACGAAGAATCCCAGGGCGGTCGTGAGACCGACCCACCAGCCGCCCTCGCGGTAGGCCTCGGGCATCAAGGTGTCGGCGAGGACGGCGATCGTCGCTCCCCCGGCGAAGGCCTGGACCGTGGCGATGTGCCCCGGGCCTATCGCGTCGCCCGCACCATTGGCGGTGATTGTCACGAGTACGAGGATCACGGCGGTGCCAGCCCACAGACCCATGACCCGTTCCCAGCTTCCTCCGCTGGCCTCGCGCATCTTGGCCGAGCTGCCGATCGCCTCAGGCATGTTGCCGACGGCGATCGCCACCAGCAG
>CAZWZC010000240.1:0-1927 GCA_964638755.1 uncultured Aeromicrobium sp.
GGTCTCCCTGCCCGATGGGATGCTCCTGTTCGTGGGTATCGCTGTCCTCGTTACCTCCGTCATCCTCGTCATCGGCCAACTGGTGTTTCGCCGGTTCGACGGCCGCTTCGCACAGGAGCTGTGACCATGAGCGGCCGGCCCGAGCGGATCGTCATCGACAGCGTGACCAAGCGGTTCTTGCTCAGACACACACGAGCCGTCAAGGAGATCGTCGTCAAGTCCTTCCAGGGACGGCGTTCAGAGCTATCCGAGCAGTTCACCGCGCTGTCGGAGGTCAACCTCCGGGTCAGCGAGGGGGAGGCCGTGGCATTGCTCGGCCGCAACGGTTCGGGCAAGTCCACCCTGCTCAAGCTCATCTCCGGGGTGATGGCTCCGGACCAGGGTCAGGTGGCCGTGCGCGGCAACATCGCCGGGCTCATCGACGTGGGTGCCGGCTTTCACCCCGACCTCACCGGCCGAGAGAACGTCTTCCTAAATGGTGCGATCCTCGGGATGAGCGAGGCGAAGATCAAGCGGGAGTTCGACCGCATCGTCGCCTTCAGCGAGATCGAAGAGTTCATCGACACCGAGGTGAAGTTCTATTCGTCTGGGATGTTCCTGCGACTGGCCTTTGCGGTCGCCGTGCACACGGACCCGGACATTTTCTTAGTCGATGAGATTCTTGCGGTGGGCGACGAGCCCTTCCAGCACAAGTGCCTGGCCCGCATCGGCGAGCTGCGCGAGGAAGGCAAGTGCCTCGTCATCGTCAGCCACGATCTGGATCTCGTGGCGCGACTGACCGATCGGGCGGTGCTGCTCGAACGAGGGCGCATTGTGCACGACGGCGCTGTGGCCGAAGCGCTCCGACGATTGCGGGAGCCGGAATCATGACGCTCCTGGGCTGCTCACGAACGGGAAGGCGCACCGATGTCTGAATTCATCCCCTTCGCGGTCCCCGATGTCGGGGAGGCCGAGATCGCTGCGGTCGTCGAGACCATGCGCTCGGGGTGGCTGACGACCGGCCCCAACGCTGCCGCCCTCGAGCGGGAGTTTGTCGCGGCGCTGGCCCCCGACGGAGCAGACGTCGAGCGATGGCACGCTGTCGCGGTTAACTCCGCAACGGCCGGACTCCATTTGGCGCTCGAAGCCCTGGGGATCGGCCCGGGCGACGAGGTGATCGTGCCCACCTGGACCTTTACCGCGACAGCCGAGGTGGTCAGGTATCTCGGCGCGACGCCTGTCATCGTTGACGTCCGTCCCGACACCCTCAACATCGATGTCGATGCGGCTGCGGCAGCCGTCACGCCGCGGACCAAGGCGATCATGCCGGTGCACTTCGCCGGGCTGCCGGTGCCCAGGGGCGTGATGGCCGACTTCGCTGCTGCCCATGGCATACGTGTCGTCGAAGACGCGGCACACGCTCACCCGGTGCGCTCGGAAGGTGTCTCGGTCGGCCTAGGCGACAGCGACGCGGTCGTCTTCAGCTTCTACGCAACCAAGACGATGACCTCAGGGGAGGGGGGCATGGTGGTCAGTTCGAATGCAGAGCTCACCGCGCGGATGGCCACGATGCGCCTGCACGGGATTAGCCGCGACGTTTTCGACCGCTACACCTCGACCGCTCCCTCCTGGCACTACGAGGTCGTCGCTCCGGGCTTCAAGTACAACCTCACCGATGTTGCCGCCGCCATGGCCCGTGTTCAGTTGACCCGCTCGGTGCCGATGCGGGAGCGCCGTTCGGCTATTGCTGCCTACTACGACGAAGTGCTCGCCGACCTCCCGCTTCGGCTCCCAGCTCGACCAAGTGATCCAGGCACCGATCACGCGTGGCACCTCTACACGCTGCGCCTCTCCGGCGATGGCCGGATGGGTCGAGACGAGTTCATCCATCGCATGTCCGCGGCCGGAATCGGGTGTTCGGTGCACTTCATCCCCCTACATCACCACC
>CAZWZC010000241.1:0-1913 GCA_964638755.1 uncultured Aeromicrobium sp.
ACCAGGCTGATGGCCACCTTGGGTACAACCCCGCTGTTCGCTCATGTGATTCTGGGGACCATGTCAGCGAGTTCCATCGGGATCTGCCGATCGGCGTAGGCGATGGGCAGCGTCGGGTGTCGCCACGGAGCAAGGAGGTCCGGGCCAAGATCGGCGGAGAAGGCGATGCGAACCTGGGATGACTCGGCGGTGGTGAGGACCCGGCGAGCCAGGTCCATCAGGGTCCGGGGGCTGTACCAATACGACTCTGGCTCGACGAGACACGCCACCCAGTTCTTCGCCATCTGGGTGGTCGGCACCGACAAGCCGTAGGCGGCGCCGTGGCGCCACTCCTCGAAACGTGTAGCCGTTTGTAATACAATTCGGGGGTGGCTGGGCTGTTCGACCTCGAGAAGCTGGACGAGAATGAACCGTTCGAGATCGACAGGCAGGCCGCCCACCTGTTCAAACACGATCCGTTCGGTGTCGATGACATCTACGAGCTATGGAACTCGGACCCGCTTTTCTACCCGGCGAAGCCACCGGCGCACTGGTTGATGCTGTCCGAAATCGAAGGCCGAGTGGTCATGGTTCCGCTGGCACCTTCCGACCACGATGACCCTTCCAAGTGCCGACCGATCGGCTGCTATGTCGCAGCCAAGCATCTCGCTGACCGCTACAAGGAGGACCGATGACCAAGAAGATGACCCGCCAAGAAGAACGTGCCTTCTACGCCGACCCGGCCAATCAGGAGCCGCAAGGTCCAGCTCGGCGCCGGAAATCGAACCTCTCCGAACCCGTCCCAGTGCGGTTTCAACCCGAGACGCTGGCCAAGATCCGGGATGCAGCCGAAGCGGACGAGCGGTCGGTGTCGGCATGGATCCGTCGAGCCGTCGATCGTGAATTGGACCAGGCGGCCAAGACTGCCTGACGCTTTCACGCCACTTCAGGTGTGGGTGTCGAGGCACCTTTCGACGCTGTGCCGGGGCTCGGTGGACTCTTCAAGTCCTGTTGCGCCCGCGTGCATGAACTCGCTCATCTCCTGTAGACGTGCGGCGAAGTGTCGCTGGCGATCACCGGGTTCAGCCCCATCTCAGCGGCCAGTGCCCGAACCTGGGACGTGCCGGACCGCAGCGCAACCTCCTTCCGCAGATGACGACCGGGGGGCTCGCCGAAGGTGGGTGTAGTCGGGATGTGTTGCGTATATGCTCGCAACATGGATGCGGCGGCACTGGTGCAGGAGGCACGCGAGGGCGCAAGCCTGACCGTTCGAGAGCTCGCAGTGCGCGCTGAGGTTGCCGCGTCAACGGTCTCGCGGATCGAGCGACGTCAGATGGACCCAACGGTTGGCATGCTCACCAGGCTCCTTGCGGCAGCCGGCCAAGAGCTCGAACTCACTACTCATCAGACGTACAGCGGGCGACTGAACGCCCTGACCGATGCGTGGCGGGCCGGCCCGGATGGAATGGACCGCCCAGATTGGACTCGGCTGAGGGCTTTCCTTGACCGCCTCTGGTTGCACCCGGCGCTGGTGCGCGAGGCGATCGCAGACAAGCCTGAGCCGTCGGGGTCACCGGTCATGGACAACCTTCTCGCAGGGATTGCCGAGAAACTCAGCGACGACGCAGGCCTGCCGCGCCCGTCGTGGACAGCCGAGGTCTCGAAGCTGAGCAAGCCTTGGCACACGCCAGCAACACCCCGAATGCATGCGGCTGCACGGGCTGCCACGCCCCCGCAACTGGCTCGCAGGGGCTTTGCCCTCTCGTCCGACAGCCTGTGGCGGGATCGGAGGAACGAGGTTGCGTGATGTCCCGCTCTCCGGCGACCAGATCCGGCGCTACCTCGGCGAGGTCGCTCGCTCAATGGGACCGGGTGGTCCTCAGCACACCCTGATCCTGGTCGGAGGGTCGCTTCTCGCGTGGCATGGACTGCGG
>CAZWZC010000242.1:0-1905 GCA_964638755.1 uncultured Aeromicrobium sp.
CCCTGCGTGAAGCCGACAGCAAGATGGCCAAGGCCGTCGAGCACACCCGCGAGGAGTTCGCCGCCATCCGCACCGGACGGGCACACCCGGCGATGTTCGCCCAGATCACGGCCGAGTACTACGGTCAGCAGACGCCGCTCAACCAGCTCGCAGGCTTTCAGGTGCCGGAGCCGCGTACGGTCATCATCCAGCCGTACGATGCCGGCGCCAAGGCTGCGATCGAGAAGGCCATTCGAGAGTCCGATCTTGGCGTGAATCCCAGCGACGACGGCAAAGTCCTCCGCGTCACCTTGCCCGAGCTGACCGAGGACCGCCGCAAGGAATACATCAAGCTCGCAAAGGCCAAGTCCGAGGAGGGCCGTGTCGCTGTCCGAGGTGCTCGCCGCAACGCCAAGCAGGCGCTCGACAAGGCCGAGAAGGACTCCGAGATCAGCAAGGACGAAAACACCGGCGCCGAGAAGCGGCTCGACGGAATGACCAAGAAGCATGTCGACACGATTGACGAGCTGCTCAAGAACAAAGAGGCAGAGCTCCTTGACATCTGAGTCGCCTGCGCAGGATCCGGAGTCTCCCGCGACGGCAGAAAAGCAGAGCCGCGCGGGCCGCAACCTCCCAGCAGCGATCGGCGTCGGCGTCAGCCTGGCTGCCACGGTCGTGGCGTCGCTGTTCGTCGTCAAGGACGCGTTCGTTGCTGTCGTCGTGATCGCCCTCGGAATCGGTCTGTGGGAGCTGGCGCGCGCGTTCGCCAAGGCGAACATCACAATCCCGTTCCTGCCCATCCTCACCGGCGGCACGATCATGCTCATTGGTGCCTTCTACGGCGGCATGGAGACTGCCGCCATTGCGATGGCGCTCACGGTGATCGGCAGCCTGGTGTGGCGTCTGGCAGAGGGTGTCGAAGGATTCGTACGCGACGTCAGCGCGGGGATCTTCTCGCTGTCCTACCTCTACCTCATGGGCGTGTTCGTCATGCTCATGCTGATCGAGGACGACGGGCCGTGGCGCATTGTCGCGTTCATCGTGGCGACCGTTGCGTCCGACATCGGCGGCTACATCGCCGGCGTGCTTTTCGGCAAGCACCCGATGGCCCCGACGATCAGCCCCAAGAAGTCGTGGGAAGGTTTCGCCGGGT
The DNA here is from genome assembly GCA_964638755.1 of uncultured Aeromicrobium sp. GTDB lineage: Bacteria > Actinomycetota > Actinomycetes > Propionibacteriales > Nocardioidaceae > Aeromicrobium. The sequence goes on from CAZWZC010000242.1 coordinate 1,133, forward strand.
CACTCGTGGTCGGCATTGCGGCTGGCATCGGCACCGTCGTCTACGGCCTCGACGGTCGCTGGTGGGTCGGCGTGATCCTCGGCGTCGCGGGTGTCATCTTTGCCACGCTTGGCGACCTGTCCGAATCGTTGATCAAACGCGATCTCGGCATCAAGGACATGGGCGATCTGCTCCCGGGTCACGGTGGCCTGATGGATCGGCTCGACTCCCTGATCGCGGTTGCGCCCATCGCGTGGCTGGTCCTGCACACGCTCGTCAAGGTGACCTGACCGTCAACTCTTCGTCTCGGGGCAAGGCATGTTGCTGACGGACGAATCGTCGGCGTGCCAAGGTGAACCCGTGCTCCACCCCATCCCCGGCGCGAGGCGACGTCGATGACCGCGCTCCAGGACTACTCCGCCGCCGTCACCCAACCCATGCTGACCGGTGACGCGACGCGCTTCGACGAGGTCGTCGCGCCCGACGGCAGCCTGCGTACGGCGTGGAAGGGGCTCGCCGAGACGGCCGTCCAGCTCACCGAGTCCGATCTCGGGCGAGTCTCCGGCGACATCGAGCGGATGCTGGCCGACGACGGTGTGACCTACACGCCGCCCGAGCAGGCGTCAGGCCCGTGGAGACTCGACCCGATCCCACTGGTCATCGATGCGGCCGACTGGACTCCACTGGAGGTCGGGCTGGCGCAGCGCACCGAGTTGCTCAACGCGATCCTGGTCGACCTGTACGGCCCGCAGCGACTGCTCTCGACGGGCGTGTTGCCGTCCGCACTCGTCTTT
>CAZWZC010000243.1:0-1886 GCA_964638755.1 uncultured Aeromicrobium sp.
GGGATGCTGACGGCGGCTCGGACGAGCCGGGGCCGGTACTCGCCGGTCTTCATGACGCCGCGGCCGAGGAAGAACAGCCCGGTCATCAGGAGCGCGTCCGCGATCAGGGTGGCGAGGTTGGTGCCACCGAGCAGTCGATCGACGGCGCTGTAGGCGGCATCCACGTTGAGCGTCATCGCGATGGCGATGGTGAGGGCGGCGTAGGTGATGCTTCGGTCGGTGCGTTTGCGGCGGAAGATGAGCAGGCTCGCCACGAGCGCCCACATGAGCGTCGCGACGAGCGTCTGGATCATCCGAAGACCTCCGAGTAGGCCGATTCGGCGAACACCGATCCTCGGATGCCGGCGGCGAGCCGGTCGGCGAGGGACTCGGCGGCGATCTCGGTTTCGCTGTCGAGGTCTTGCCGACTGAGCAGGCGCGCGCGGGTGTACGGCGGGATGTTGGGCAGCAAGACTTCCTCGACGGCGCAGTCGTCGCCGTCGCAGTGCCCGAGGATCATGTGGGCAAGCTCGTGGAGCACGAACTGCTGACGGTGCAGCGCGGAGTCGCTGCGGGCATGGAGCACGAAGTCTTCGGCGTCGGTGGAGATCAAGGCCGCGCAGAGGCCGTCGTGGGCGTCGAGGTCTGCGAGTTCGACGATGCGGAGCCGCCGGTGCCGCCGGTCTTGGACGGTGTGGCGGAGGTTGTCGAAGGTGAAAGTGTTGCCGAGATGAAGGCCCGCGACGGCCGCCGATACGGTCTGTTCGATATTCACGGTTTGCCCCTTGTCTGTGGGGAGCAGAGACCGGCGTCGGCTCCGTGTCGTGCGGTACCGGTCAGTGCTCGGGCATGTGTGTCATTTCCTCGTCCAGGAACTTGGTGATGGCGTGGAGTGCTTTCGGCGAGATGTCGCCGAGGGTGCGCGCTGCGTAGGACTTCACCTTCGCGGCCCGCATGGACCGAACCAGATCGAGCTGCGCGGAGACCTTCTCGGGAGTGGCCGCACCGTCCTCGCCGAGCAGGAACGCGGCGTCCACGTCGAAGAACGCAGCGAGCCCCTCGAACACGGCGGGGTCTTGGACGTAGCGGTGGCCGTTGACCATGTACGTCCAGCGCGACCGCGACAGGTTGGTGCCTCGTTCGTGGAGGTAGTCGGCGATCTGCGAGTAGGTCGGTTCCGTGCCGGACTCGGCGACGGCGACGTCCATCAGGAGCCGCAGACGCTTGGCGAGGTCTTCGGCCGCAGCCTGGCTCTCGTCTTCGGTCATGACGGTGACCCCCTTCCCTTCGCGACGGGCAAGGCATCCATGTGATCCACCCAGCGGGTGGTTGTGCATGCTCAACCGTACTCGTTGAGCATGCACAAATCAAGGCTTGCGCATGCTCAACGGTCGGTGTTAGAACAGGACTCCGGGACATTTTGAGCATGCTCAATGCGGATGTCCCGTCTCGGCTCGGGCTGCCTCAAGGAGGTGAACGATGTCCAGCTCACGGTCCGGGCGCGGGTGTTCGCGCCTACCTGCCAGGTGTACCGCCGCGCGCAACCTTGGCGCGGCCCGCCGAAGAGGAGGCCGGAGCATGGCATCGAACGAGGACGCCCGCGCGGCAAGGGAGGCGAAGCTCGACGAGCTGCACGAGAAGCTGACCGGCGCGGTCGAGTCGCTGGTCTCGGGTGACGACTGGCGGCAGGCGCTGGCCTTCGCGGCACGGTTCCGGTCGCGGTCGTTCAACAACACGATGCTGATCTGGGTGCAGCACGAGGCCGCGTTCGAGGCAGGCCGCGTGCCCGAGCCCTTCCCTACCCTGGTTGCCGGGTACCGGCAGTGGCAGGGACTGGGGCGGCAGGTGATGAAGGGCCAGCCGGGTTACATGATCTTCGCCCCGGTGATGGGCCGGTTCGCTACCGC
>CAZWZC010000244.1:0-1881 GCA_964638755.1 uncultured Aeromicrobium sp.
GTCGACAGTTGCTCGCTGGAAGTCCTTCAAGCTGGAGAGGGTCCGCTCAGTCCGAGCTGCGATATCGGTCATGCGCGGCGCTCCTGGTGTACCTGCCACACGACACCCCACAGCTCGTCGAACCCATCGGGCACCAGTTCGTCCCCGTTAGGGAGAGCGCGCAGATCCTCGACCAGGCTCGCGACCCTGGCGAGCGCGTCCTCGTCCCTTCCTGTGGCCCTGACCAGCGGTTCGAAGAGGGCGACGTCGGCACTCGTCAGGACGGGGCGGTCCGAACCGGAGTGCCTTTCGCCGTCGACACCCGCAAGCTGCGCGAACAGCGCGTCGTAGCTGGGATCGCCGAGCAGGAACACGAGGTAGCGGAGCACGTCTTCCTTGCTTCGCAGGATAGAGAACACGGCGTCGTTGCGACGGCCGTCGATGGCACCGGTCAACTTCGCCTTCAGAACGCATCGGCGGGTGACGCGTGCGGCGCCCGTGCCGAGTGTGGTTTCGATTGCGATGAACGGTGTCACGTTGATCGGCGCGATCGTCCAGTGCAGTGGTGAACCGAGGGCCTGCGCTTGTGTCTCAGCAGGCAACGAGGCAATCCAGATCCGCGTGGCGCCCGGTGCTTCCGCCGGGATGCTGAGGGTTAACGTCACTGCGACCCGGTCGCCGTCGACTGAACCGACATGAAGCACAGGTTCGGCAACGGCGAGCTGCTGGTGAAATCGCTCCAACTCGTACGAGGTCGCGATAGTCGCGTCGTCAGCTCCCGCCTCGTCGGTGACCGTGTATTCCTCCATGATGCGGCTCAGGCCGGGTGCCTCGGGTGACCCGTTCAATACTGCTTCGACGCCGCAGTCAGCGGTTGGGCCGTGGAGAACAGCATCGAACTCGACGTTGGTGCCCCACGTTGGGCTAGTGAGGTTCGCACTTCCAGTGACAGTGGTCGACTGGCCGTTGCCCGTGTCGATAACGAATGTCTTCGCGTGTAGGCCGTCGTGGGCTTCGAGGAAACCGTCCATGGTCGGCATGGAGACGTCGGCAATGTCGTCGCCAGGGTCGACCTCCGCCAGCCGTTGCAGCACGTTGACGTACCACCCGTCGACTGCCTGAGCGCCGATGAGCTCGAGGGATTCCGCGCGGGAGATCAATGTCCTGTCAGTAGCGACCTTGCTCAGTGCGGCGACGGCGGGTCTGGTCAAGAATGGGCTGATGGCCAGGAGTCGAGATCCGGCGTCGGGGAAGGGCCAGACACGTTCGCCTGTCATGCCGATCGGGATGAGCTCGCCGCTACGGAATGGCTCCGGGGCGGCTAGGCGAACTTTGGCGAGAGACTCGACGAGGCTGGCGATCTCGGCGCTTCGCTCGGGGGCGAGCGGCCGGAGGGAGAGGGCGGGGAGGCCGGCGACAAAAGCTGCGGCTGGCTCCGCCTTGATGACACCTGTCTCGTCCTCATCGAGCACGAGGGCTGTGTCCCACGATCGGTCAAACGTGAGGTTTCGGCTCAGGATCGCGACGCGGTGCAGATGGTTCCCATCGGGATCGGAGAAGCGAATGGCCCAGATCTTTGGGTGGAATATGGCGCCCTCGCGCGGTGGCATGACCTCAAGGACGCTGTCTTCGACGAACGTCAGAATGCTGCGGTAGTTGCCCGGGACATGGATGCCGCCCGCTTGGCAAAACACCGTGGTGTGGTCGGCGTAGCGCCGTACTGCTTCGAGCAACCGGATCGGATCCACTGCGCCAATCGCGTCAGCACTGCCTTGATCAAAGAGTGCGAAGGAAAGCGGGGCGAGGAGCAGGGCAGTGAGGTTGAGGGAGTATGTAGTGCCGACGGCGACATCGACGCGATATCCCGCGGGCGGTCGTAGCGCGTCGGTCAGCATCACACGC
>CAZWZC010000245.1:0-1876 GCA_964638755.1 uncultured Aeromicrobium sp.
TACCCCACTTCGGCAAGACCCTTAAGCACGGGACCAGAGAGTCCAAGATCAGCAAACAGGGTGGTTTCGGGGGATTTCACTGACCAAGACTACGCGCACCCGACCTAGATCGGTGAATCCTTTGCCCGTAGCCTGCGCAAATGGAACCCCTCACACCCCTCAATGAAGATTGGGAACGCGCCCTTTGCGTGGTCGCCCACCCCGACGATCTGGAGTTCGGCGCTGCCGCCGCGATCGCCCGATGGACCGGGCAGGGCAAGCACATCGTTTATTGCATGGTCACCAGTGGCGAGGCCGGTATCGACGGGCTTCACCCTGATGAGTGCCGTGTGGTCCGCGAGGCCGAACAGGTCGAATCAGCCCGAGTGGTCGGCGTCGACGTGGTCGAGTTTCTTGGCTTCCCTGATGGGGTTCTTGAGTACGGACTGCCACTTCGGGCCGCCATTGCTCACGCCGTACGGCGCCACCGGCCCGAGATCGTGATCACCGGCAATTTCCGAGACACTTTTGGCGGCCGCAACCTCAACCAAGCTGACCACATTGCCACCGGCCGCGCCGTGCTCGACGGTGTGCGTGATGCCGGGAACCGGTGGATCTTCAACGACCAACTCGTCGACGGCCTCGAGCCCTGGGGTGGAGTGCGAGAGGTGTGGGCGAACAGTTCACCCAACTCCGAACACGGCGTCGACACCACCGCAACCTTCGCCGCTGGCGTTGCCTCTCTCGAAGCGCACCGCGCCTACATCGACGGGCTTGGTTGGGAAGGCTGGGACCCCGAGGAGTTCCTGCAGGGCACCTCACGAGGCGCCGGCCAGCGCATGGGCGTGCCCTTCGCAGCTGCCTTTGAAGTGTTCCCGATGGGCTGGGGCGACTAGGTTTCGAGCCGTGCCAGCGTGTCCTTGAATTGTGGGTTCAACGGGTCGTGGGCCAGCGCTCGAGTGGCAAAGGCCTTCGCCTCGTCTAGGTGCTCGCCCGCCTCAAGCAGTGCGAGGGCATAGACGTGCATCTCAACCCCGGAGGTTGGGTTTCCGCGACCTCCGAGCAAGTCGAGATCTTGCTTGTAGCCCTGCGCGTCTTCGAGGGCGGCTGCACCGACTGCCGCAGCCTTCAGGTGAGACATCGCCTCGGAGGCGCGGCCTGAGTCCATGAGCACAGCACCGATGCGAGACTGCGCGGAAATGTAGTCAGAGAAAGCCCCACTGTCACCCGCGCTCAGAGCGTTCTTCCCCCGATCTACAGCTTCTTGATAGCTGCCAAGCGCACAATCGACATCGCCTAATTTCTCGCAGGCGAACCCCAGCTTCAGATTGAGTGGGAAATGCTCGCCAGGAAGTGTCTCGTGGCCGTCGTCGCGGCGGCCCAGATCAATGGCGGTCTTGAACGCCGCTTTGGCGTCGCGATAGTTCTTCTCTAGCACGTTGATTTCCCCGAGACGCTCATAGGCAAGAGCCGATTTGCTCGCTCGGATCCATCGGTCAACATAGGACCTAGCCTTGGTCAAATCTCCGGCATAGCGCCATAGGTCTTGGGCTGCGTCATAGCTTGTGTCAACGTCGACCGGCTTGCCTTGGAGTTCAATCACGGAGCCGGCAGCGTCGTACTCCACATCAGTACAGAACTGGTCGATGTACGGATCGTGCTCAAAATCCCCGAACTTATTGAAGCGAACTGTGACGGCCCGCGCCCCGGCTAGGTCACCGGCAAGGACTAGGTTCCGCCGCTGTGCAATCTTTCGACAGGAGGGTTCCCAAGCCATGTCGGATCCGCTTGCTTCTGGCGTGAAGGCAAACCAGTCAAGCGTCTCGGTGCCGCCCACCGGCTCAGTGCCATCAATGAGAACGGCTCGGGCTACATCGAATCCCCCGACCCATCCAGC
>CAZWZC010000246.1:0-1422 GCA_964638755.1 uncultured Aeromicrobium sp.
CGTGGCCGCTGTCCGAATCTCAGGAATTCCATTTGCCAGTGGTATGTCTCCGAGCTAGCCGCGTCGCCAGTCGGAAGGGCTCCTCCTGGTCAGCACTCGTTCACCCACGGCATCACTTCGACGCCTCGACGACCGCTATCAGCTCCTTCACTGCGACCTCGCACGCTCCGGCTTGTGGGCTGCCCAGGGACGTGTCAGCTGGGTTGAAACTAAGGTCTCGCTTCGCGCAGACCACTGTGTAGCGACCGGTGTAACCCACCACCGAGTACTGGGTTAGCACGTACCGGCCGACGCCGACCGAACTCACAGCGCCGCCGACAGTCGCAACGATCTCATCGAAGTTGTCGCTTGCCTGCTGATCCGTGAGGTAGTCACCGACCTTGACGAAAATGCTGATCGACTCGGCGAGCGGAACGATGCATTCGCCAACCGAAGGGAAGATGCCGTTGGACATCTGCTCCTCGATCATTGCAGCGTCTGGACCAGGAAGTGAGCCTGGATCCCCGCCCCCAACACTCCGGGCAAGGGCATTGCTGTCGAATACGTCGCAGAGACGCACATCATTATGAGGCTCGACGAGATCGACCCCTACGCTCCCGCTGCCAGAGTCCACTTCCGATGTGACCACTAAAGTGGGAATCGTCGGGGTTTCAGTACTCGACGCAACAGGCGGTGAGTCAGGCAGCTGCGAAGTAGACGCAGCGTTTGGTCCAGTCGTTGCTGGTGCCAACGCGTCCCGAGTCGACGTGGAAGTCGAGCACGCGCCTGTAGTCAGGACGGCCGAGGCGACCAGTAGTTGAGTAAGAGAGAGAGGCGACCGAGACACAAATCGACACCCTAGTGATGTGTCGCTCAAGTAGTGATGGCAGCCGCCATGGCGGTATGAGTCCCTTGGCGTGGTGGGTTTTGGTGGGTCCACCGTGAGGTGAGCCATCGGCGTGATTCTTGGTGTGTTCCGCCAAGAACCCACGAAGGAGAACACACCGATGGCTCTGGATGAGTCTGCCCTGCCCGAACTTCTCGACGCGCTCCGCGCCGGCGATGGAGTGAACCTGATCCGCGACGCGGTGCGTCTCGTGATGCAAGAGCTGATCGAGCTCGAAGCAACCGAGACGATCGGCGCCGGCCGATACGAACGCACCGATGCCCGCACGAACGAACGCAACGGCCACCGCACGCGCCTGTTGTCAACACAGGCCGGTGACATCGAGTTGAAGATCCCGATCCCCGGGACGCTGTCCTGGCTGTCAGCCCAAGCGTTCGATGACGCGCCACTCCGCATTGGTTAGCTTCATCGGGTTCCCCGCCCACGGCTGCCGGATTATCCGCGCCTGTTCGAACCCTCCAGCGGCGAGCAGATCACCCTTGAGTATCGGTCGATCGACGCGGTTCTCGGTCCATTGGATTGGGCAAAAGTTCAGT
>CAZWZC010000246.1:1432-1863 GCA_964638755.1 uncultured Aeromicrobium sp.
CCATTCGTCATCTGCACGCCCGATGTACGGGCTGTCCATGACGTAGCCCGTCGCGTACACACCCGCTCGCTTCCCGCTGACCCAGAGGGCGGCATTGTCGCCGCCCGAGATTTCGTCGAGGTGCCTCGTGACGGACCAGTCGACGTCCATCTCACCGTCCAGCAGGTGGTCGAGGACGGGATACCGCTTGGGGTTGCCCTGAAACAGCCAGTTCGACATCTCAGCTCACTTCCGAACTGTCATCCTCGAACCCGCGTAGGGCGTCGAAGAGGTCTTGTAGCACCAGTCTCGCTGCCCGCTTAGCAGCTGTCAGCTTGTTGTCGATCGTGCCCGGGCTCTCGTCCTTGCCGCGTTCCGCGGCGATCGCCTTCGTGCTCAATCCCTCGACGTACTTGGCGTGTAGTAGTGATCGCGCCTCACCACCGAGTAGC
>CAZWZC010000247.1:0-1798 GCA_964638755.1 uncultured Aeromicrobium sp.
TTTCGTCAGACGGTCCACGTCCAGACGTTCTTCACGCGGTCGCGTGAATGCGTCGGAAGCGAACAGGACGTACCCAGATGGCGGGCGTCCAATCGTTCACCGCAGTCGCAAACGGTCTACGTGCCGGCGACACGCCAGTATTGGCGCTTCTTGACGTCGCGTATGACGACACCGAGCTTGGTCGCCTCACCGTGCAGCTCGACGATGTCGCTCGCCTTGCCGTCGTCCAAGGCAACTTGACGGGCGCGCAGGATCGCATTGGCGTGCTCGCTGAGCCCGGGCACCCCGTCGACCCACCGGGCGAAATCCCGCTCGTGCGGATCACTGTCGTGCCACGGATAGCCGTGCGCTTCGAACGCGGTTTTGAGAGTGGCCGACTTGTGATCTGTCTTCTGGTGAACCAGTTCGCTGGTGTCGCGCGCGAGCAGGATGAGGCTCTTGTCCTCGATGAAGACAGCGTCGACCTGATCACGCCTGAACGACTTGGTGTTGTCCGAAACCGCGACTTCCACATCGGCGTCGCTGATCGTCACGCGGACAACCTCGTCGTACGCCGACAACGTGACGAACACGCCCCCGACGATGCCGAGCACGATCATGCTGACGGTGAGCCACGTTCCGGAGTGCTCGTAGATGACCTCAAGCACGCCAGAGAAAGGAAGCGGCTTCCCCTCTGCCCAACCCGGTAGCTTGGCTATCAGCCACCCGGCAGCGGCCCCCGCGAGGGGAAAGACGATCCAGAGGAATGCGTGATAGCCGGGAGAGTGCTTGACGACGGTGGTGCTGGGAGTGGTCGCAGACATGGCGACATGCTCCCACGAACCGACCCAAGACGGGTTGTCGTCAGCTAGCGATGGACTGCTGACCCACTAGTTGGGCGCGTTCAGACTCGCTGAGCCCACCCCAGACGCCATAGGGCTCCTGCACTCTAAGGGCGTGCTCACGGCAGCTGGCGATCACGGGGCACTGTCGACAAAGCTCCTTGGCAGCGTTCTCTCGACGGACCCGCTTGGCTCCGCGCTCTGCCTCGGGGGAGAAGAAGACTTCAGAGTCCATGTCCATGCAGAGGCCGTCGTACTGCCACTCGTACATGTCCATCAGGGGGAGGGGGAGCCTCTTGATGTTGACCATGCACGCTATTTCCCCGAAACGCTGGGTCCTAAACCCTGCCGATAGCATCACGGGATGACCGAACCGCGGGTGTTCACCGAGATTGACGGCGCGATCGCCTACGTGTGGCTCAACCGACCCGACAAGCTCAACGGCGTCGACCTTGAGCTGATCGAGGAGCTCATCGCGGCCGCGGAGGAACTCAAGGCCAACCGCGACATCCGTGCGGTGATCATCCAGGGCAAGGGCCGCTCGTTTTGTGCCGGTCTCGACTTCGGCGCTGCGTTCGAGGATCGCAAGCGCTTAGCGAGGTTCTTCATCGCCGGACCGCGTGCTGTCAACAAGTTCCAGAAGTTCACGACCATCTGGCGTGAGGTCCCCGTTCCGGTCATCGCCGTCGTCCACGGCCACTGCTATGGCGCCGGCCTGCAGCTGGCGGCAGGTGCAGATTTCCGCTACACAACTCCCGACGCGACCTGGTCGATCCTCGAGGCGAAATGGGGACTCGTCCCTGACATGGGTGGCACGGTGCCATTCGTCGACCAGATGAAGGCCGACGATGTGATGCGACTCTCGATGACCGGCGAGCAGATCACCGGCAAGCGGGCAGCTGAACTGGGACTGGCCACCGCGGCCGTGAAGGAACCACTCAAGGCCGCTCTGGACCTGGTCGACAAGATCAGCGAGC
>CAZWZC010000248.1:0-1780 GCA_964638755.1 uncultured Aeromicrobium sp.
GAACTGCGCGAGGCCGGGCACAGCGCCCAGGCCCGGCACATCGAAGCGGACCTGGTCGGACGCAACGCCATCGAGGGCCGATGGTCGTTCCAGCTGGTCGAGGAGTACGACGCCATCTACTGGTCGGCGGTGCGCGCTGCCGCTGACGACCTGCGCGAACAGCTCGTCGACGGGCGCCACCACGTCCTCGAATCCGAGATGAAGGAGCGACGCCGAACCCACGGCGCTCGCTTCCACGAGCAGCGCCCCAACGACGTTCCCGACTGAAGGCCCGCCCAGCGGTTATCTGCTCATCGTGTTGATGCGCCGTTCGAGGCCGGCAAATCCGTGGGTCTCGGCGCACTGCAGGGCGGCGGCGATGAGGGCTGTGCGTTCTTCGAGGTCGGCGGGCCGGTGACGCTGTCCCAAGGCGTCGGCGAGGTCGAGTTGGGTTTCGGCGATCCAGTACGTCGCTCGCGCGGACTCGTTGGCATGCACCCCGGCGCGGAGGTGGTCGATGGCCAGATCGAGGCGACCCATGGTGGCGGCGAGCTGGCCGAGGTTCTGCTCGAGTGACCCGGTGAGGATGAAGAAGCTGTTGGCGAACAGGTGCCTGTGGGGGAACATCTTGTCGTAGAGCACCTCGGCAAGGTCGGCTTCACCGAGCGCAGCGATGCAGTGCGCGACGCACTTCACGCCGACCGTCCAGGCGAAGTCATCGGGGAAACCTTCGATGCTCTCGCGAGTGAAGGGGAACGCGACGCGAGCCTCATCGAAGCGTCCGAGGTCACACAACATGTACGCCGTGGCGGCCTGCATCGTGGCGACACCTGAGGTCCGCTCAGTGGCGTCGACGAACAGGTCGACGAGCTCATCCAACCGGCCCTGAAGCAGCCTGATCACGAAAAGCTGTGACGCGTAACGAATGAGTGCGTTGGGCAGGCCACGTTCCCTGGCGTAGCTGTCGGTTGCGAGCCGCTCGGCGTCGACGAGCTCGGCTCGTTGCGCCATCGACGCGGTGGTTGGATGTCGCAGCGCGTTGAACAGCCGGGGGGTCCCGGTGTCACCGATCAGCTGAGTAGCGTGGGCGATGGCGGCTTCGTAGTCGTCGGTCCGGCCGGCCTCGCCGAGGACTCTGATGCGGGCGATCGCTATCCAGAACTCGAGGGAGCGGTCGTCCTGGTTGGCAGCTGCGGTCATCGCCCATTCCGTGTCGCCCAGCCAGCGTTCGTGGGCGGTGGGCCCGGCGTCAACAAAGAAGGTGGCGGCCAAGACCGACAGGACGAGCTGATCGTCGCCGCTCGAACGGGCGAGATCGAGGGCCTGGGCGGCGAGCTCGCGTGGTTCCTTGGCACTGGCAAGGTCGGTCTCACTGGCGAAGGCGGCCAGCAACATGACGCGGTGTTCGAGGTTGTCATCGCCGACGAGTTCTGCGGCACGGGTGATGACGGCCAGTCGTTCGGGGTCGGCCTCGATGGAAAGCGATCCCCCGGGGGTGATCGCCAGCGCAGCCGTGACGTATCGATATGGGTCCTCGAGGCGGTCCGCGCTGGCTGCGGCGTCGAGCAGCGTGTCGCGGAATGCAGGGTCTCGGGCGTCTCGTTGGGCGGTCCCGAGCTTGATGAGCAGGTTGCAGCGCAAGCCCTCATCGGAATTGGGGCGGGCGAGGTGCAGCTCGAGGGCCTGGGTAAACCAGCTGGCGGCGTCCTCCGCAGCCAGCGCGTCCATGGCGGCGTCGCCTGCGAGCGTGGCGTAGCGGATGCCCTTGTCGGCATTGGTCGGCCGGGTCGCGGCGATGAAG
>CAZWZC010000249.1:0-1777 GCA_964638755.1 uncultured Aeromicrobium sp.
TCGTCGATGTCCGTGCCGGACGGCTCCTCGATGTCGTGGCCGGCCGCAACTCTGCCGGGCCGATCGAATGGTTCACCAACCAAGGACAGGCGTGGTGTTCGAGCGTGAAATGGGCGGCGCTCGACCTGTCCGGGCCCTACCGGCGGGTCTATGACATTGCGCTGCCCAACGCGACCCAGGTCGCCGATCCGTTCCACGTCGTCAAGCTTGCCAACCTGAAACTCGATCTGGTTCGTCGACGGGTTCAGACCGAACAGCTCGGCCATCGGGGCCACAAGGGTGACCCGCTCTACCGGGCACGCAAGCTGCTGGTGATCGCCGACGAGCGGCTGCCAGAGGACCGCAAAGAACGCCTGCGAGGCCTGCTGCTCGCCGGTGATCCTGACGGCGAAGTTCGCACCGCGTGGATCGCGAAAGAGTGCGTACGCGACATCTATCTGACCCGGGATCCCGACACCGCCCTGGCGTGGGTCACCAGGCTCGCAGCCGACCTTCAAGACGAGGCGCCACCGGAGATCCGCCAGCTCGGCCGGACCCTGCAACGCTGGTCCCACCAGATCGCAGCGTGGCACCACTCATGGGTGTCCAACGGCCCGACAGAAGCCGTCAACAACCTGATCAAACGCGTCAAGCGAGCCGCGTTCGGGTTCCGCAACTTCGCCAACTACCGGATCCGAGCGTTGCTCTACGCCGGCGGCCCCAACTGGGACCTACTCCCCACCCTCAACCCCGCTGAAATCCGATGAGCCGCTAAACCGATGATGCAGCGGGGCCGAACCGGTACCCAGATGCGAGCCGGACCAAAGGGGGTGCGCATCGGCCTCGCCGGGATCTAGCGGGGCCCGTAGGGTGTGACACGAGGAGGTCCGCTGTGGCTGCGTCAGCCGACCACATCAAAGCAATGGTGCGGAGCCATTCGTCGGGTGATGACGAGGGCTTCTATTCGGTCGCCCTTCAGGTGGCTGCCAAGGCTGCGCGTCAGGGGCATCACCGATTGGCTGGCGATCTGAAACAGCTGGTTGATTCCGCCCGGCAGCAGTCCCCTCCCACGGTGGTCACTGCTATTGCGCAACCGCGTGGTGAGATCGCGGATCTGGTGGTTGCGTCTTTTCCTGAGGTCGGACTGAGAGATCTGGTCGTGCCAGATTCGGTGCGGGCAAAGTTGGAGCAGGTACTCGCAGAACAGCGTCAACGGCATCTTCTGATGGAGCAAGGGTTCGATCCGATCCACCGCTTGTTGCTTGAGGGGCCGCCAGGCACTGGCAAGACAATGACAGCCGCGGTGTTGGCTCATGAGCTCAGCCTGCCGTTGCTGACCATCCGCTTGGACAGTGTGTTGAGCAAGTTTTTTGGTGAAACGGGAAGCAAGCTGCGACTTCTGTTTGATGCGGTGGCTTCTCAGCGCGCCGTATACCTCTTCGATGAGTTCGATGCCCTCGGTGGGGATCGCGCCGGAAATGACGTGGGCGAGGCGCGGCGTATCCTCAACTCGTTCTTGGTGTTCCTTGAGCAGTCCAGCCCCGAAAGCGTTGTGATCGCTGCGACCAACCACCTGGCAATTCTCGACCGGGCGCTGTTCCGGCGCTTCGACACTGTGATCAGGTACCAACTTCCAACTGCCGAGGAGTCGGTTGCGGTCCTCAACGCTCGGCTGGGGCCGATTGGCAAGGGCATCCGATGGGCCACCGTCCGGTCGAGCGTCGGTGGTCTCAGTCACGCCGAGCTGGTCAACGCCGCTGAGGCTGCGGCGAAACGTTCGCTGCTCGCTAGAGAACCT
>CAZWZC010000250.1:0-1743 GCA_964638755.1 uncultured Aeromicrobium sp.
CCATGACCTCGTGGCGCACAGGCTCACCCCTCGAGCTGGTCCGGTTCGCCGGCGCCAACCGCCTCAAGGTCGACATCGACTACCGCGCCGAAGCGGGACGCCGCGGTAGCCGCATCGTCGAGCCCTACGCGCTGCGTCGCACGCGAGACGGCCACGTCGTGCTGTTCGTCGTCAACGACCGCGGAGAGTTGCGCTCCTACCGCGCGGACCGCATCGCCGGCGTCGCCGTGACCCGCGAACCATTTCAACCCCGGTACCGCATCGAGTTCTAACAGAGTCGCCCCGCCGCGCCCGTAAGAGTGCTCCGAACCGCGCAGTTGGGTCCTTGACCAGGGGACCGCAGTGGGCCGCCCTTCGCGCCGGGAAAAGGTGGGACCGGCAAACGCACGTGGGCTGAGCACGTCGGTCCCGCGGGCCGCCGGTGGCTGCGCGACCCAGCCAGGGCCATCAACCACGTAGTCCGCGGTTGCACCTTCCTAGAAGACGCGCCTGAGCCGTTCCAGGGCATGTTGGACTTTCCCGACTGGGGCCGAAACATGTTCAGGCACAACGAGTCTTCTGTCTCGGTGGTTCGGCTCGCTTCGAGGGCTGGTCGCTCGTCCGAACCCAGGATGAACCCACGAGCGCGGCGCTCAGTCGCTGTGCGGAGCTCAAGGAAACGGACACAAGCTGTGAACTTGTCGGGCACTGATTCGTGAGAGAAGACCGTTCACAGCGTGATGCCCGTGTCCGATCGGATCGCCTTGCACTGGCCGTTTAGGCCTACGCGCGGTGACCGCATGTGGGGCGTGGAGCTCCGCGGAGCCAGATGAGTACGAGCTGCGGTTGCCGTGGGAAGCGGATGCGGGCAGCTGGCTGCTAGTGCAAGACGGGGGCCGATGCTGCTTGTCGCCACGGGCGTGTACGAACCAGCTCGCGACGCGCCACGATCTGGCCGAGGCTCAGATTCGTGCTCGCTGGTGTCAGGGCATGTCGGAGCCCGCTCGGTGCCCCGCGGCGCTACTCGATACTCCTGGGCTGGACCACTTCAGGCCCGGTGAGGATGTCGTGCAAGCCGGCCAGGATGTTCTCGAGTGACAGGCCAGGGACGGCAGCGACGAGTGGGTACACGATGCCGTCCTCCTTGGCGACGTGAGTGTCGAACAGCACGCGCAAGGCCTCCCCGGCCGCGGCGGCTCGTACCGGGTGATACGCGTAGCGCACCACCTCGACGAGCTCGGCGATGATCCGATGCTCGGCGATCATCGCTTCGATCAGCAGTCGGGTGCGACCATCGGTCGCGGCCGCGGGGTAGATCGAGCTCTCCTCGGCCCTCGCGTGGGGAAGCAGCTGGATGTCACAGAACTCGACCAGCCGACGTCGCGACTCAGGAACGTCGACGGATCCCGATTCGACGGCTCCGAGGAGCTCCTCGGCGCGCTCGACCAACTTTCGGGACAAGGCTGCGTGGTGGCGTCGCGCCGCTTGGACCACCCTGTACTCGCTAGAGCCGTGATGCTCCCAGTGGGTCATGACGGCGCCGGCTCGGTCTGGAGCGGTTCGTGTGCGCGCCTGAGCAGGACCGCTCGAACGACCAGCGGAAGGAAGGCAGCCATCGCGCCGAGTGCAGCAAGTCCGAGAACCGTGCGGATGGTGGCCGGCAGCGGGAGTGCTGCGGCGAGGACTCCCGTGTTGATCAGGACGAGCCGGGTTCGTGCCCCGGTGTCGAGGACTGCGATGGTGCGGCGGGCTGCCGCGGGGCCC
>CAZWZC010000251.1:0-1719 GCA_964638755.1 uncultured Aeromicrobium sp.
ATCGGTGGACGGTGACGGTGGAGGAGGCAGCGCAGATGCTCGGCATCTCGCGCTCCTCCGCCTACGAGTGTGTTGGGACGGGCGAGTTGAGGGCTCTGCGGCTGGGTCGGTGGTGCAGGCGGGGATCAGCTCTGGTCGTGACGGCGTCGATGGCCATCCCTACGGGGCCGCGACGCCCGTGCGGTCCGCGAGAGGTCCGCTATTGGTCGGCTCGCGGTAACCCCCTCGACGGAGCCGTTCGGCATTCGGGCGCGCAACCGGCCGTCAACGCATTGGCGGCGAAGGTGTAGACAGGTCGGGTAGGTGCACGGGAAGGGCTGCTGATGACCAAGACGGTGTTTGCGTGGACGGATGCGCTCCTTCCTGTCGCTCGGCGGACGATCGCAGGGGGCGATCTTCCCCGCGTCGCCGTCTGCGCGCTGCTCGTCCTCCTGATCGGCTTGGCTGGATGCGGCGACCCGAGTGAGTCGCAGTCGACCAACGGTTCAGGCGAGAGCCAACGAGCTGAACCCGACCTAAGTGTCGGCGTCTCATCGGCGGCTGGCCTGGGCGACGACTTGGTCGTCCTGACTGCTGCTCCCGACGACCTCTCGAAGAAGCTGGCCTTCCTCCGGAGGAGCGACGGCGGTTGGCAAGAGCTGCCAGACCCGCCAGCCGGCCCTTCGATGCTGGCAAGCGCTGGTGACTCGATCGTCATGGCGTCCATTCGATGCGACTCGGAGTGCCTGGGGAATGGCCGACTCGAGTTCTCGACTCTGGATGCGGATCTATCGTCCTGGCGCCCGTTGAAAGGCCCGTCGGTTAGCGTGGCCGCCGATACGGAGGTAGCGGTAGGCCGGTCGCCACAGGCCTTCGCATGGTTCGAGGTCGGCTCGGTGGCCTACGTGGTTTCGGGCGACGGAACGGTGCAGCAGGTGCCAGAGTCGCCCTATTCCGATAGTGAGACGGCCTTTCGGTGCTTCACAGGCGACTTGGCGGTTCTGGTGCCGTGGCGGCAGGTCCCGGTCCAGGGTGCGGGTGACGCAACTGTGAGAATGACACTGCACGGCGTCGCGATCCGCTTGGATCCGAAGGACGTCCGGGCCGGATGGCAGAAGCTTGCGTCGGTCCCATCCGGTGTCGAGACGACCTATGGGGACGAGTGTGTTGGTGACGCTCTTACCTTTCACAGCGATGGCAAGACCGTCGGTTTGAATGTGAAGACTGGCGAGTGGGCCATCGGTGAGTCGAACTACGCTGCGCTGAATGGCACTTCAGTGTTCTATTCGGGGGCCGGGCGAATAGCACAGAGCCCGAGCGGTAACGCAACGATTGCAGTTCTATCCGATGGGCGGCTTGTGCGGACTACTGACAACGCCAATTGGATCGACACGGGTCAGAAGTCTTCGGGTGTGTTCAGTACCGACAGCGAGGTTCTGAGCTTCAGGCCCGACACGAATACGTTCGAGGTCGTCTCGTGAATGAGCAGCGGCGACCGAGCCGCAGGCGAACGCCGAGAGTGTTCCGGGCTGCCGTCATCGCGGCTCTGGTCTTGGCGATCAGCGCAGGCCTCGCGGAAACCGCCTCCGCCGAGCAGGAACCAGTGTGGCACTGGAACATCTTCGGTACGTGCGGGACGGTCGCTGGTCGCCAAGGGAACTGCGGGGGAACGCGCAATATATCGCCCCAGTCGCAGCCGACTGATGTGATTGTCGCCAGCGTGGCTGGTGCTGGTGCATC
>CAZWZC010000252.1:0-1715 GCA_964638755.1 uncultured Aeromicrobium sp.
CAGCGTGCGGGTGCACGGCAAGGCATCGAACGGCGAGGGATCGGTGTACCTCGACGCCGACGGTTCGTGGCGGGCGACGTTCGTTGCTCCCGGCAGCGCCCGCCCCAAGCGAGTTCGCGGCAAAACCCGTGAGGAAGCGATCGCTCGCAGGGCCGTGAAGCTGGAGGAGCTGTCGCAGATCCAGTCGTCGACATTCCATCGCGAAGCGACCGTGGCCGAGCTGGCGGCCTGGTGGCTCGACGTGGTCGCGCGGCATCGCGTGCGAGCCTCGACGTTGGGCACCTACAGCCAACGCGTCGAGCGGATCACGAACACGATCGGCCAGCTGCCGGCGCGATCACTGAAGCCGGAGCGAATCGCCCGCTGGCAGTCCGACCTGTTGAAGTCCGGGCTCGCGTCAGGGACGGTCGCCGACGTGCGAGTGACGCTGCACCAAGTGCTCGAGCAGGCCGTGATCCACGAACTGATCGCCTCCAACCCGGTCGATCGCGTGGCCGCGCCGAAGGTGGTCCGTGGTGCTCGACGCGCGCTCGTGTCAGACGACGCGCGCCACCTGGTCGGTGCGGCGGCAGACGATCGACTCGGCGCAGTCGTCGCGTTGCTGTTCGTGCAGGGGTGGCGTGTCTCCGAGGCACTCGGGCTCGGTTGGGAGGATCTCGATCTCGACGCCGGGGTTGCTGTGGTGCGGCGGGCCGCGATCTACGTCCACAATGTCGGCATGGTGCTCGGCCCGACCAAGAACGCCGGTGCGTCCGGCACCCACCACCTGTCGGCCGGAGTGGTCGAGTTGTTGCGTGCTCGCCGCGAGGCACAGGCAGCAGAGCGACTCGCGTGTCGCGAGGCGTGGCCAACGCACACCTACGAGGGACAGACCGTGTCGCTGGTGTTCACCAACGCGCGCGGTGGCTTGGTGAACCGGCAGGCGGCGGCGAAGGCGGTGACTCGTGCGGCAACGCAAGCGGGCCTCGACCCGCAGGGCATCGCGACGCACACCGGCAGACGGACAGCCGTGACCGTGCTGTACGCCGAAGCCGGCCTCGACCTCAGCGACATCGCCAGATACGTCGGCCACAAGGGCGAGGCGACAACAGCCGGCTACGTGCGATCGTTGGGTGAGCGTCCGAAGGCGACGGCCGCGATGGCTGCGTCGATGTTGGACCCGGTGGCGGAAGCGCGCCTCGGGGGTCAACGCCCCTCTCTGTGACACCCACCGAACACAGTTACGAGGGTGAGGGACACTGATGCCTCGTTGGCCTGCGAAGATGCAGCAAGAATGGAGTGATCATGACGATCGAGGACCGCCCAGACAACGCTCCGTCCTTGCAACTGGTGCTCGAAGGCGGGTTAGCGCGCCTTGGCGAGGTCCCGGCACTTGACGTCGCTCGCCTCATTGAAGGCTCCATCAGAGCTATTGCCCGTGCGGCTGAGATGATCGCTGGACGCGAACCAGGGCAGGTTGGACGCCGAGGCAGTGCCACCGAGAACGCAACGCGCTTCGTACTCGACGGGATCTACGCCGGAAGTGTCGCTGTTCAACTACATGCGCCACCCTCGGCACCGCCTTCGGGCGACGGAATGGTGCTGGACGACCCACGGCTTACGGAACTCGCTCTCACAAGTGCATTGGACGCATTGTCGGGCATGGAGCTGGACGCCTACGTGGCCCGAGGGCTTGCTGACCTTGCGGACGACCTAGCAATCGGTGCGCGCTACGA
>CAZWZC010000253.1:0-1714 GCA_964638755.1 uncultured Aeromicrobium sp.
GGATGGCTCATCGTTCACGACAAGCTTCGTCAACCTCGGCTGAACGCCTCAGGCTGCAGTCGGGTGCGTTGCCACGGAACGCAAGGTCTCCAGCACCTTGGCGAGCCGGCGTGACACCTGCATCTGGCTGACACCGACAATCGCAGCAATCTCCTGCTGCGTCTTCTCCTCGACAAAGCGCAGCCGAAGAAGCTCGCGCTCGGATTCATTGAGCTGGTGGCACAAAGGTGCAATCGTCACCCACTCCTCGATGAAGTTGTAGGCGCTCTCCTCGATCGAGATGCTCTCACCACGCGGGCGTCCACCCGCCCTCATCGGTTGGTCCAGCGACGCCGGGCTGAAGCAACTACGCGCGGCGAGTGCCTCTCGTATGTCGGCGACATCGGCATGCAGCTCCGCGGCGAGGTCAGCGTCCTTCGGTGCGTGGGCGTTGGTGTGCATGCACCGCTCGGTTGCCGCGGCGATGTCGGCCTGCAGCTGCTGGATGCGACGCGGCGGACGTACACCCCAGCAGTGATCACGGAAGTACTTCTTGATCTCGCCGAGAATCGTCACCGTGGCAAACGGTACGAATTCGCCCCTGTCGTGGTTGAAGCCTCTGATCGCCTTCACGAGCGCGAAACTCGCGACCTGGACGAGGTCCTCACGGTCGGCCCCGCGGCCGGCATACCGGCCGGCAAGGTGGGTGGCAAGTCCGAGATAGCGCTGAACGAGCTCATCCTCAAGCAGGATTCGCTCTTGACGATCTGCGCCAGCAGCCTTCTCAAGGAGGGTGGTGGTGTTGTCGATGGAAATTGCGGGAGCAGCATTCACGGGACACTCCAAGGAGTCTTGTTACCGTGCGCGGCTTTTGCTCAACCGGCTCTACGACTATTGCATGGGCGGCCTGGGACCACAAGGGTTTGGTCATTAAATGTAACTATTAGGTCTAGCTCTTTAGGACTACACAACTACCCGAATCGCCCGAAGATCCACCGCAGCGAAGCACGGGTGGTCGACTACCGATAGAAACGGTATGGACGGAAAGGACCACCGATGGCCGATGCGCCGCAGACCGTGTCGATCGCGGGCCATCGCCTCCGCCTGACCAATCCCGACAAGGTCATATACCCAGCGACGGGCACCACGAAGGCCGAGGTCATCCACTACTACGTGCAGATTGCACCGATCATGCTTCCGCACCTCGCCGATCGCACGGCGACCCGCAAACGCTGGGTCAACGGCGTTGGGACGCAGGACAAGCCCGGCGAGGTCTTCTTCGAGAAGAACCTCCCGGACTCGGCACCGAGCTGGATCCGCAGGGTGACGATCCAGCACAGCAAGGACACCAAGGACTATCCCGTGTTCACCAGCGCGGCGGCGCTGGCGTGGGCGGGCCAGGTCGCCGCGCTGGAGCTCCACGTTCCACAGTGGAAGGTCAACCGCCGCGGCACCCCGCAGAACCCTGATCGGCTGGTGCTTGATCTCGACCCGGGCCCCGGCGCCGGCCTGCCCGAATGCGCCGAGGTGGCCAGGGTTGCCCGACAGATGCTCAACGACATCGGCCTCAAAGCTGTGCCCGTCACCAGCGGCAGCAAGGGCATCCACCTGTACGCAGGGCTCGACGGCTCGCAAGATGCTGACTACGTCAACGCGTTCGCCAAGGAGCTGGCACGGGCCTTGGAGTCAGAGCTGCCCGAGCTTGTCGTCAGCGACATGAAGAAGAGTCTCCGCA
>CAZWZC010000254.1:0-1656 GCA_964638755.1 uncultured Aeromicrobium sp.
GCTCCCAGAGACCCTCAGCGCCAGGAGGCCAAAGCACGGGATCCGAAGCGTAGGACGTAGATTCGTCCTCAGGCGCAGTGGTGGTGTCAGTCGGTCGCTCCATTACCCTCCCATCATATCACAGACGTGGGAGCGATACAAGGCGCGACAAACTAGGGCCCCCTGAACCACCCCCGATCTTGTGCTGATCGTAACGGCTATGTCAAGCGAAACCTGAAGTCATTTTCTTGGGAAGCGGTTAGTCCCCGGGGGCCTGAGAGGTTACCCCTGATGAGGCGGCATGTCTAGGCGGATCGTGGGGGAGGCGCGAACGGGATCAGCCGAGGCGAGGACCAGTCGGGAGTGGGGATCACCGAGGCACTTTGGGGGACGAGTCCTCTACACTCTCGACCCAAACGAGGATCGGAGCAGCTTGCCTCTAGATGTCATTCACGGTGAGGTACGGCATCGGGCGATGGCTTCACGGCTTGCAGAGGAACTTGTTCGCCTCGTAGACGATGGCACCGCCTACCTCGGCTACCCAGGGGACTGCTGCACGATCTGGTGACATCTGATCTGTGGTGCCGAGAGGTGCCGCTGGAAGGATGTTCACCATGCCTGTGCCCTATCCCAAGGAGTTCCGCGACGATGTGATCGCGGTGGCTCGCCGCCGTGATCCCGACGTGACGCTCAAGCAGATCGCCGCGGATTTCGGGATCTCCGAGTCGTGCTTGAACAACTGGCTCGCCCGAGCTGACCGAGACGAGGGCGTCCGCCCCGGACCGACGACCAACGAGGTGTCGGAGACTCGAGCGTTGCGGCGGCGGGTGAAGCTGCTCGAGCAGGAGAACGAGGTCCTGCGCCGGGCTGCGGCCTACTTGTCGCAGGCCAACCTGCCGGGAAAATGATGTACCCGCTCGTCCGCGAGCTCGCCGAAGACGGTGTGCCCGTCACGGTGACGTGCCGGGTTCTCAAGATCGCCCGACAGCCCTACTACCGGTGGCTCAACGAGCGGGTCACCGACGCCGAGTGGGACGAGGCGCACCTGGCGAACGCGATCTTCGACGCACACCGCGACGACCCGGAGTTCGGCTACCGGTTCCTCACCGATGAGGTCCGCGACGTCGGGTTCGAGGTCTGTGAGCGCACCGTGTGGCGGATCTGTGCGGAGAACGGCTGGTGGTCGGTGTTCGGCAAGCGGAAGAACCGCAAGAGCACCAAGCCCGGCACCCCAGCGCACGACGATCTCGTCCGCCGGGTCTTCACCGCCTCAGAGCCCAACCAGCTCTGGTTGACCGACATCACCGAGCACTGGACCGGCGAAGGCAAGCTCTACCTCTGCGCGGTGAAGGACGTGTACTCGAACCGGATCGTCGGCTACTCGATCGACTCCCGGATGCAGGCCCGCCTCGCGGTCTCGGCGCTCGACAACGCGGTTGCTCGCCGAGGCGACGTGGCCGGATGCATCTTGCATTCGGATAGGGGCAGTCAGTTCCGCGCTCGGAAGCTGCACCGGGCACTGGCCCGCCACGAGATGGTCGGCTCGATGGGCCAGGTCGGCTCCGCCGGCGACAACGCGGCGATGGAGTCGTTCTTCGCCCTCTTGCAGAAGAACGTGCTCGACCGTCGCCGATGGGCCACGCGCGACGAGCTGCGCATCGCCATCGTCACCTGGAT
>CAZWZC010000255.1:0-1645 GCA_964638755.1 uncultured Aeromicrobium sp.
TGGTGTCACCCATCAACTGCAGACGGGCGGCAACCTATTCAGCATCTTCTTCACCGATGAACCCGTCGTTGACTATGCGGCCGCCAAGGCGCAGCAGGCCTGGCGGTATCCGCCTTTCTTCCATGCGATGTTGGATGCGGGTGTATCGCTGCCCCCATCGGTTTATGAGTCTTGGTTCGTGTCGGGCGCTCACGATGGGCGTGCAATTGAGAGGATCGCTGCGGCCCTCCCTGCGGCAGCAGCCGCAGCGGCGGCCGCTACCGAACCCGCCTGACAGACAGCCAGTGCCAAGAACCACGCCCACCTGCCGATGCCACACCCACGAATCCGACGGGAAACACAATGACCGAACAGACAATCGTCCACTTGATGCGCCATGGCGAGGTCTACAACCCGGACAAGATCCTCTACGGCCGGTTGCCTGGATTTGTCCTCTCGGATCTTGGTCATGAGATGGCTGACCGAGTGGCAAACACGATCAAAGACAGAGACATCGTCGAAATCTGGGCGTCACCACTTGAGCGTGCTCAGCAGACTGCTGCACCAACCGCCGCCGCCAAGGGGCTCGACATTTTGACGGATGATCGGATCATTGAAGCCGACAACGTCTTCGAGGGTGAACGCGTTTCCGTCGGCGATGGCGTCTTGCGCCAACCCAAGGCGTGGCGTTACCTGTACGACCCCTTCACGCCATCGTGGGGTGAGCCATACAAAGAGGTCGCCGCTCGGATGAAGAGTGCTGTCGATTCGGCACGCGAGGCCGCTCGTGGCCACGAGATTCTGCTTGTCAGCCACCAACTTCCGGTATGGATTTCGCGGCTGAACTTCGAAAACCGTCGACTGTGGCATGACCCACGACACCGTCAGTGCAATCTCGCTTCGCTGACATCGTTGGCATTCGAAGGTGATGAGCTGAAGGCGATTGTCTACACCGAACCAGCCGCTGATTTAGTGGCCAAGGCGCAGAAGGGCGCCGGCGCCTGACAATGTCTGCGACTTTGATGAACACTTCGGCTGGCGATGGTGCTGCGGCATCACGCCTATGGCCGAGGGTTCTCGTCGCGGTCGCAGCCATGCTCAGCCTGGGTGCGCTCCTGGCCGGATGCAGTTCGTCATCCAGCCAGACGAACTCCTCGTCGCAGTCTCGGTTTGTGGCCGGAGATGGATCGTTGGTGTTGCTGCCACCGGACCAGCGTCAGCCTGCACCCGACATCACCGGCACCACATTCGCTGATCAGCCGTTTGCCCTCAAGGACTATCGCGGCAAGGTTGTTGCCCTCAACGTCTGGGCGTCATGGTGTGCCCCATGTCGGGCGGAGGCACCAGCGCTCAACCAGGTTTCGCGAGAGCTCCAGTCCAAGGATGTGCAATTCATCGGATTGAACACTCGCGATTCGAAGGCGTCCGCCGAGGCCTTCATTCAGCGCTTTGAGGTCCCCTATCCGAACGTCTGGGATCCAGACGCACAGCTCCAATTGGCTTTCCGCGATTCACTACCTCCTCAGGCGATTCCGTCGACCGTGCTCGTCGACAAGCAGGGCAGGGTGGCAGGTCGGGTTCTGGGTGAAGTTGATCGAACCCAGTTACGAGAGGTTCTGACCGAGCTGGCCAACGAGCCGGCTGGCCAGTAGACCCGGGCTCGTGA
>CAZWZC010000256.1:0-1642 GCA_964638755.1 uncultured Aeromicrobium sp.
GTGACCCGCTTCAGCGACGAGGCCGACGCGCTCGCGATCGCCAACGACACCCTCTACGGCCTCGGCGCCGGCGTGTGGAGCCGCGACGGCTCCCAGGCCTACCGCGCCGGTCGCGCCATCCAGGCCGGTCGCGTGTGGACCAACTGCTACCACGCCTACCCCGCGCACGCCGCCTTCGGTGGTTACAAGAGCTCGGGCATCGGCCGCGAAAACCACAAGATGATGCTCGCGCACTACCAGAACACGAAGAACCTCCTCGTGTCCTACAGCCCCGACGCCCTCGGCTTCTTCTAAACCGATGACACAACACTCCGGTATGCCGCCCGCTCACGGTGAGCGGGCGGCATACCGCTGCGTCGACATCACCCCAGAAGCCGCGGCCTTGGTCCGCAAGCTCACCGACAGGCATGGGCCGCTGATGTTCCACCAGTCCGGTGGATGCTGCGACGGCTCGTCGCCGATGTGTTATCCCGATGGCGACCTGCTCGTCGGCGATGCCGACGTCCACCTCGGCGACCTCGACGTCGGCCTAGAACGGGCGGTGCCGTTCTGGATGTCGGTGCCGCAGTACGAGTACTGGAAGCACACCCACCTCACCGTCGACGTCGTGCCCGGCCGTGGGTCGGGGTTTTCGGTGGAGGCGCCGGAGGGGGTGCGGTTCATGATCCGGTCGCGGCTGTTGACCGACGCGGAGCTCACGGCCTTCGGGCTCGGCTAAGTCTGTGCTCGAGTCATCCTCGGGGGAGGCTCGCCGCACGGTCACGATCGCGCGAGCGCCGGGGGCGGCATCTTCGAGCCGGATGTCGCCCCCTCTCGTACGCCACGTCCTCTCCTGGTGGATAGTGGTCCCAGAGAGATGGGTGGGAGGCGCTGAAATGGTCGCCACGCCAGGCACAGATTTCGTGGCCGTGGTCTCGATCCGACCCAGGCCGCGAAGTTAAGACACATGTGAATCTGACGTGTGGCGGCTCTCATGAGAGGAAATCGCTGATGAATCACCGGGAAGGCCAAGAACACGATGGTACGGACTACTTTCTTCTCGGCATCGCGCAATGCGGTGGGATTCTTGGCCTTGTTGGATGTCTCATGATAACAGCAGAAATAGTGAACGTTATTCGAGGGGATTTCGATACGACCAGATGGTCGCCCTTTGTCACGCTGCCAATCTGGTACGCAGCGGCTCAAATTGTCTTTCGCGGCATGCTTCGAACGGCACGACGGAAAGGTGATCGTCGCAACTTCCTCTTCATCATCTGAAGCGGTGCTTCGATGAAGGATGCGCCCCAGCATGCGTACCAACGCTCGCGGGACGGGTGGGGGCCTCGACAGTGGGGTGTGCGCGGCTGGACGATGGTCTGGTGCTATGGGTGAGGCGGGATGTCTCGCGGGCTGCCCCCGTGTCGCCGGACGAGACCAGGGCGGGACCGCCGGTGTGGCGTGTGCCCCGACCCGGGTCACCGGTCGGGTGTCTCCCGATCGGGCGCCGCACCACCGGAGTCCTTCGTGCGGTCCCCTCCGCCAGGGTTGGCATCACCATCACCCCGACGGCGGTCTCCTTTGACATGCCCTGGGGGCAGGTTGAGGGTTGCCGGTAGATGCCCCAGATTCGATGGATCTCTGTAGTACCAACGCCCGTGCCGAT
>CAZWZC010000257.1:0-1632 GCA_964638755.1 uncultured Aeromicrobium sp.
ACCCTGAGTCCCGCCTCCACCATGTCGCGATCCACCACGCGATCCACGTAGCCGCTCAGCTGCGCGCGCCGCACCCGATGTGGCAGTCCCCGAATGCCAGGAAAGCCCGAACCGCAGATCTCTTCGACGTACTCCGGCAGCCCAACCGATGTCTCGCCGGACACCTCCGGTTGGGTGCCGGTCAGGATGGCGACGAGGGAGACCGTCGGAGAACTCAGGCCACGTTCGGTGTGGCTGAGTGGGCGCATGCGCACCATCAAGATCCTTCCGGCGCCACTGTGGCTGAACGACGAAGCCGAGCCGGTGAGCAGAAACTGGCCCGGAGCCGCACCGGCGTCCAACGCCCGCCGGACCACATCCCAGGGCACCGCCCGACTGTCGGGGTCGATCGCCAACCGCTTCGGGGTACCCGACGGCCACCCCGGTTTCGGGCCGAACACCGATGGCCTCGTCGCCCAGATAGTCCCAACCGGCCGCCACGAACGCACAGGTGATCGTCGACTTGCCGTCCCCCAATGGGGTGGGCAACAACACCACCTCGCCCTCGGGCGAACGGACCACACCGGTGTGCAGCGCCGCACAGCTGTGAGTCCACACCGCATACTCGCTGACCACCGACGTGAGCTGACGCAGGCGGGGCCCCAGGCTGAGGAACTTCAACTCGTAGTCGGTGACGAGCACCAACTGCCCGTCGCCGTCCTCATGGGCGTCGAAGAACATCGTCGGCTTCTCGCCGACGGTTCCTGTGCCCAGGAACTCGTCCAGCGTGTCGAGCAGCTTCGGGTCGGGCCGCGGAACGCGATGTTGTAGTCGATCACCGGGTGGACGGCACCGATCGCCACATCGTCGACCGCCGCTACCGGTGGGTCCCAGGGTTTGGCCCTGAGCCAAGGAGTTCGACCATTTTTGGCACTTCGTCACTCGCAATGGCCCACACCTGCTCAGAGTCGACCCGGTGGTAGTGGTGGGCGAGAACGATACGCAGCCTCGCAATGTCGCGCCAGGCAACTCTCGGAAAATCCGCTGCCGTATCGTCGGCGATAACGTTCGCTGCCTCGCCGATGATCTCAAGAAGCCGTTCAGCTGCACGCTGGAGGATCGTGTTCGCCATGAACTCCTCGTGACCTCGGCGCACGATCTGAGCCAGTTCGGCTGCCGCCTCGAGCATGTCGGCGATGCGCTGCATGTCGCTGCGACTCACAGGCCAACCGCCTCGCGACGGATGTGATCATCGCGTTCCTTGAGACCCCCGGCGGAAACCACGTCAACCGGGCAATCGAGGATGCTCTCCAACTCGTCCTGCAGGTGGAGCAGATCAAACAGCGAGCTGTCCGTCGCGAACTCGACCAAGAAGTCGATATCGCTCCCCTCGCCATCATCGCCGCGGGCGACCGATCCGAAAATGGCCACGGACGTGCCTCGGTGCCGCCGGACCGCGGCCGCAATCGCGTCCCGGTTCTCTTCGACCAACTTGCGCCTCGGGCCCATCACGTCAGGATACCGCGGGCAAGCGCCCTGGCAGCTCGGATTCGAGGAGCAGCATCAGCCAGAATGACGTGGCCCCGCTGTACCACGCTGCCGAGCTGTGCCTGATGTTGATGCCCGGCACGCTGATCGGCGCCAAGCACGTGG
>CAZWZC010000258.1:0-1597 GCA_964638755.1 uncultured Aeromicrobium sp.
CGTCGGTATTCCGGGATGGGACGTTACCTTCGTGGCGCCGCCCGGACCCATCGGAGAGAAATTCGCACTCCTTGGCGCCGAGCACATCGAGGGAAATCTCGGACCCAACCATGGGCTTCGTGAATCCATCACCACCATGCGGCGGGTCATCAAGCAGCTGCGGCCCACAGTTGTGCACTCGCACCTGTCGTACGCCGACGTGATTGCGGCTCTCACGAAGGCTCGGGGAACTCGATTAGTGACCACCGAGCATGGCATCGCCGACAACGACTTGGTCTATCACGGGTCTGCGGCCAGATCACGAATCGCCGCCCGATTCCACTCCTTGCGCATGCGTCGGCTAGACGCCTTCGTCGCGGTGTCTGAGGCCACCTTGCGGGTCGCGGAAAAGAAATGGGTTCTGCCGAAGTCCTTGTATCGAACTGTGGTCTACAACGGGGTCGACCGACCAGACGAGGTCACCAGCCATCCTGGACTTCGCATCGCGTCGTTAGCTCGCTTTGCGCCCGAGAAGCGCCTAGACCGCCTCGTCGAGGCATTCGCATCGGTGGCCGCCGAGCATCCCCAAGCACACTTGACGTTGGCAGGAATCGGTCCCCTCCATCAGGAGATCACTGCCCAGGTGCAGGCACTAGGGCTTGGGTCGCAGGTCAGTTTGCCCGGCTACGTTGACGCGGGGCAACTGCTGCTCGAAAGCGACGTGGTCGCACAATTGTCTGTCTTTGAGAATTGCTCGTATTCTCTTCTGGACGCGGTTGCCTACGGACTGGGAGTCGTCGCAACACCGGTGGGAGGCAACCCCGAAATTCTCCCGAAGGGCTCACTCGTGGACGCTGATGACACTCAACGTGTCGCAGACACGCTGCTCACACAAGGACTTGATCCCACTGCGCGTCCCCGACTGAGCTCCGATTGGCCGACCGTCTCCGAGATGACGCACAAGCTAGCTGACGTCTACGAGCGGATCGCGCGATGAGCCAGGGTGCCCTCAACCGGGCCGAGTCGGCAGGGTGGAACGTGCCAGCCACTGCCGAGGAGGTACGGCGAAGCAACGAAGTCAGATTTGCCGAATTTCTCAGCTTTGCCTCGCTAGCGTTTCCTCTGCGAGGGGTTGGCGGGTTTCCGCTCAGCGAACTAATGATCGGCCTGGCGATTCTGATCGCCGCAATCAGGACGCCGCACTACCGAGCGTTGCCAGTCGTGACCACCCTCGGACTCGTGCTGATGGGGACCTATCTCATCTCGGCTGGCCTTAACGACGAATGGGATCTCCGCAGGCTCATACACATCGCCGGGTTCTTCGCCTTGGTACACATGTTGGCGACAGGGCGGCTCCATTTGCGCTCTGCGGCGTCCGGGCTCGCCTTTGGCCTCATAGTGAGCATCACCATCAGCGTCGCCGAACTTGGCGGTGGGGCATTCAGCGATCGGCTGCGAGGCGAGTTCGCCGACCCGAATGGCGGCAGTTTCTACATGCTCGCGCTGGCCTGCGTCGCACTTTCCATCTTGGAAAGCAGGCGGGTGCGTCAGATATTGATCGTTGTCGTAACCGCAGGCGTGATCCTCACACTCTCTCGCACCGGGATCATGTCGTTGG
>CAZWZC010000259.1:0-1594 GCA_964638755.1 uncultured Aeromicrobium sp.
GACCACGCGTTCCTGCTCGAGGGGGATGTCTTCTTGTTTGATGAATCCTGCGCCGGGGAGCACGCCATCGGCCACCAGTTCGACGACACTGACCGCTGAGGCGGCAGTGGTCCACGAGATGGCGCGCCAGATGCGGCCCGAGATGTCGAGTGGCTTGTAGCCGCGTACGTAGTTCTCGCGGAACGGATGTCCGGCTTTCACGCCCTCGACCGCGGCGTGGATGAAGACGATGTCGTCGTTGACTGGCGGCTTGGCGTCGACCAGCATCTTGCCGACCAGCTCAGGCTGGTCACGCAAGTTGAGCTCGTCGAACAGGAAGTGCATCTGATCGAAGTGGCCGGGATAGCGCAACGTCTTGTAGTCAAGCCGGTGGACACCGCCCTCGTACGTCTGACACATCGTGCCGAGGCCTCCGGAAGTCAGCGCTGCTTCGAGCTCGATACCGCCAATGAAGACCCGCTCCTTCTCCGTCATCGCCGGCACCATCTGGCGGTGGCCAGAACGCAGGACCTCACAGTCGTTGAGGTACTCGTTGACGACTCCTTCTGGTGACCAGTTGATGGCATAGCCGAGCAGACCAGTGGGGTTCTGCGGGAGCGCGCCGACCTTGAGCTCGATCGAGCGGATCTCGTCGAAAGTCTTGGCAATTGAAGCGCCGATGATGCCGATCAGGCCGGGTGCGAGTCCGCACTGCGGCGCGAAGGCAATGTCGGCGCCGTCAGCAAGCTCGATGACGCGATTGGTCGTGGGCACGTCTTCGGTGAGATCGAAGTAGTGCACGCCGGTGTCGGCAGCAGCCTCAGCAACAGAGACGTTGAGGTGGTAGGGCAGGCACGAGATGATCGCGTCGACCCCACGCAAAGACTCACGCAGCGCGGCAACGTCCTTGACGTCGAGTGCCCGTACCTCGAACCCGAAGTCATCTCGGGGCGCTGCGTCATAGCCGATGACCTTGAATCCGGACTCCCCCAACATGACGGCCACGAGCTCGCCGACCTTGCCAAGACCAAACACGGCCACCTGGTTGATGATGCGCGCCACAAATCCTCCTCATCCAAACCGAACCAACGTTCGGTATTGACGAAATCCTAGCGCAAGCAACTGTACCGAGCGGTACAGCAATGCTTCCGAACGCTCAATTCGGGAGCGTGATCGCCACAGCACGGTTGGCGGCGGACACCACGGCTCTCAGCGACGCGGTGACGATGTTGGCGTGGATGCCGACACCCCAGACGGTCTCCCCTGCAACATCGCACTCGACATAGGCCGCAGCGAGCGAGTCGCCGCCGGTGGACAGTGCGTGCTCGGAGTAGTCGAGCACCTGGATGTCCGCGCCGGCCTGTCGCATGCCGTCGACAAATGCGGCAACGGGACCGTTGCCCTCGCCCTTGAACGAGCGCACCTCACCACGTACGCGCAGGTCGACGACCTGCCGGTCGCTGCCGTCCTCGGCCGTGACCGAGCTGAAGCTCTGCAAGAGGTAGGGCTCTTCCCGGTCGAGGTATTCACGTTGAAACGCCGCCCAGATCTCGCTGGGCTCGATCTCGCCAGCTTCACCCTCGGTGAGCTCCTGCACGACCCGACTGAACTCGAT
>CAZWZC010000260.1:0-1583 GCA_964638755.1 uncultured Aeromicrobium sp.
CTGTTGCCTATTCTGGCCTGAACCACAGCTCCGCACACGATGTCAGCGGCCCAGAGCGCGGGTTCGTTGCGACCGATGGAGTGCTCAATCCGTACCGTCGACTCGATTGCTCGACGCGAGCGCAGTTTTTGCACCATGTCCACATCGCTTGCGTCGAGTTGTCCGCGGGATTCGAAGGTGATGGTTGAACAGGGCATCAGCGCCAGGTGCGGCAGCAGAAATTCCATGCACTTTCGACGATGACGTCGGTCGTCAGCGTCTTTGTCCATGTGGACGACGACGAACCCAGTGACCGGGAGGTCGTCGATCTGGACGAGCAGATCATTATAGGTGGCGACCAGTTCGGCGCGGCGTTCAGGGCTACTGCCATGCCAGTGCAGTTTTGCCTCACCGATGCGCAGGCTCTCGAGGGTTCCGCGCAGTTCGGCAACATCGTCGTCATCGCACAAAGTAGCCGCCAGCAGATATGCGCCGGGGTCAAGGTCAGGACGCGAACCGGACTCGTCGGCCCAGGCGGTTAGCACGCGAAACCTCGCGCCAGAGTCCCGAACGGGGCGGCTTCGGCGTCCATCGAGATCAGATCCTCTTCTGCGGGTAGTGGTAACTCGGTCGCTGATTCTTGGGCGACCGCTCTGAGGTTTACAGGGGAGGGGTGCGCTGGGATGTGCGCGCCACGATTAAGGACCCCGGATTTTTGGTTTGACCTGCCGATCTAGGCATTGGGAATGTTGGTTCCCGGCGTCGCGGCGGTAAATCGACAGGGCTATCCACGGTTCGAGGGGTGGGTTCGGGCTGTGGCGATCTGCTCCAGCTCGTCCATGGACAGGAAGTAATCATCTCGGCGGAACCCTCGGCCGCGGCTGTCCTTGATGCGGCGGTGCTCGGCCAACATCCGTAGGTAGCCGTCGAGCACCTCATGGTGGGAATTACCGTTGTCGTGGCGTTCGAGCTGCGGTTTCAGTTCGGCCCACCGGCCGTCACTCATCAAGAATTTGACGTAGCTGGCCATGTGGCCCTCAAGGCCGTCGCGGTAGTCGAAGCCCTGGAACTCCAGCTCATAGGCAACATCGTCGTCGATCGTGGCGCCTTGCTCCTTCAACCGCTTGATGCTGTAGGTGATCACACGGAACATGTCGAGAATGTCCAAGACGCGGTCACAGTCCCGCTTGGACAATTCCGTGCGAAACCCCGCGACCTCCCGCCAGTACTCCCCAGTGAAGCCCGATTCGATGACCTCTGCGCGCGTCAACTGGTATTCCGCGTCGCCATCAACGTCGTTGGCATCCTCGGGCAGCACGCGCGCAAGGATGCGGTGGAGCAGTGAGAGCACTTGCCGGTCGGCAATCCGCATGGTCTCTGGCGCCGGCTCCTCGTCGCCGTGGTCCACCTCTGGCTCATAGATGGGGACGATCGCCTCCATCACCAGGTCACGGACGTATTCGCTGACCGTGACCCCCTCGGCGTCGGCCTGCGCCTTGAGCTGATCGCGTATCCGGTCTTCTACCCGGATGTTCAAGACGGCCATTGCACTCCCTTGTGATCGTGTATGACAACATCGTATCACTGTCATCCACACGCTAAGT
>CAZWZC010000261.1:0-1567 GCA_964638755.1 uncultured Aeromicrobium sp.
CAACCCCTGCGGGTTCGCGATGCTCCCGGGCTACCTGGCTCTGGTCGTCTCCGGTGGACAGGCACGGTCCAGGTCCGCGGCGCTGCTCCGCGCACTCACTGCAACCGTCGTCATGGCCGTCGGGTTCCTGCTCGTCTTCGGCGTGTTCGCCCTCGCCATCGCGCCGATCTCGTTGTCGGTGCAGAAGTACCTTCCCTACGCCACCGTCGTGATCGGCGTTGCGCTCGTGCTCATGGGGATCGCGATGCTCGCTGGTCGTGAGATCCGTTTCGTCATCCCCCGCGTCTCGTCCTCACCGTCAGAGGGGTTGGGTTCGATGTTCCTCTACGGGATCGCGTACGCCGTCGCGTCCCTGACCTGCACGATCGGCCCGTTCCTCGCCGTGACCTTCTCCACCTTTCGGAGCGACTCCTTCTTTGCGGGCGTGCTGTCCTATGCCGCGTATGCCGGCGGGATGACCGTCCTCGTCGGTGTCTTGGCCGTGTCAACAGCACTGGCCAGCTCGAGCGCCGTGAGTCGCTTCAGGGCGCTGATGCCGGTGATCGGCAGGTTCGGTGGAGCGATCATGCTGCTGATGGGTGCGTACGTCGCCTACTACGGCGTGATTGAGCTGCGGTCGACCTTCGGGGGAGCCGACACCTCTGATCCGGTGCTCGACGCGTTCGCCACGATCCAGTCGAAGGTCACACGCTGGGTCGACGGTGTCGACAACTGGGTGTGGGTCGTCGCGGCCGTGATGCTTGCGCTGGTCGTCCTCATCAGCCTCCGGCGTCGCGGCGCGCAGGCGCCCGTATCCTTGAACGGTCATGACGAAGACGTATGAGGTGCGCACCTACGGGTGTCAGATGAACGTGCACGACAGCGAGCGGCTGTCGGGCCTGCTCGAGACCGCCGGCTACACCGCCGCGACCGACCAGACACCTGACCTCGTCGTCTTCAACACCTGCGCCGTGCGCGAAAACGCCGACAACAAGCTCTACGGCAACCTCGGCCACATAGCCTCGGTCAAGGAGAAGAATCCCGGCATGCAGATCGCCGTCGGTGGCTGTCTGGCCCAGAAGGACCGCGACACGATCACCAAGCGTGCCCCGTACGTCGACGTCGTCTTCGGCACCCACAAC
Source organism: uncultured Aeromicrobium sp. (assembly GCA_964638755.1). GTDB lineage: Bacteria > Actinomycetota > Actinomycetes > Propionibacteriales > Nocardioidaceae > Aeromicrobium. The sequence continues at coordinate 1,122 of CAZWZC010000261.1, forward strand.
ATCGGCTCCTTGCCCGTGCTGCTCGAGCGTGCACGCATTGCCGAGGAGTCGCAGGTCGAGATCCTCGAGTCGCTCGAGGTGTTCCCGTCGACGCTGCCGACCAAGCGTGACTCGGTGTTTGCCGCCTGGGTGTCGATCAGCGTCGGCTGCAACAACACCTGCACGTTCTGCATCGTGCCGAGTCTGCGCGGCAAGGAGAAGGATCGCCGCCCCGGCGAGATCCTCGCCGAGATCGAAGCGCTCGTCGCCGATGGCGTCGTCGAGGTCACCCTGCTGGGCCAGAACGTCAACTCCTACGGCGTCGAGTTCGGCGACAAGCTCGCCTTCGGCAAGCTACTCCGCGCCTGCGGACAGATCGAGGGGCTTGAGCGCATACGGTTCACCAGCCCACACCCCAAGGACTTCACCGACGACGTCATCGCCGCGATGGCTGAGACGCCGACCGT
>CAZWZC010000262.1:0-1555 GCA_964638755.1 uncultured Aeromicrobium sp.
CATAACGTCGAGAGACAACATGCGGCCTACCCATAACGGCACGTTTATGTTACATGCTGCATCTCGACAAGAGTTGTCGAGATGCAGTGAAGAGTGCGCGACCCTGTGCGGGGTACTTTGCACGTTTGGCTCTACAGCGCCGAGTACTGCAAGGCTCGCGGAGACATCTCTCGTTTGACAATCGGTCCGTCTCCAGCGCTAGGCGATGACGCAGAAGAGGTTTCCATCGGGGTCGGAGAGGACTACGAAGTCGGCGTCCTCCGGGTAATCCCAGTCGACTCGGGTGGCCCCGAGACCGATCAGGCGCTGCACCTCGGCTTCCTGCTCTTGAGGGCCAGAGGTCCACAGGTCCAGGTGCGTGCGGTCGGTGATGTCGAGGTGTAGGCGAGGGCCCTCGACGCGCGGAAGGAGGAAGTCGGGGTTCTCGCCGGGGGCATAGCCCAAGGCCTGGGACCAGAAGGCTCCAGCCCGCTCGGTGTCGGTGACGTTGAGGACGATTGCTCCGATGCGGACCATCCCCCGACGGTACCGACGCGGGAGCGCTCGGGGAATGTCCGCGGCGGTGTCAGTATCGGCGTGGTTCGAGGATTCGTAGGGCGTGGATCGTGACGAACGGATTGGGCTCGCCGACGGAGGGCCAGTCGATGACCTCGGGAGCAATGCGGCTCCCCGGGCCTTTCCACCACTGGTGCTCGGTCGCCCACCACCCGTCAGCACGCCGCTTCTCGGCCAGCAGTTGCTTGGCTGCGTCCGCTCGTGGATCGTCGCCCATGCCCATGCGATCCAGCACGACCATGGCCGAGAGCAGCCCGTAGTGCCAGTACCACGGGTAGGCCAGCTTCAACCACTGCGGGCGGATCGCCTGGTCCCGGTCGGACCGGTAGAGCACCAGGTGATCGAGCACGAGGTCTGCAGCGGCGTGAGCGGCATACAAGGCTTGATCGTCACTGGCGGCCCGACCGTACTCGAACAAGCCCCACATGGCTCCCAGCGTCTCGTGAAACGACGATCGTCGTCCGCTCGCCTTCGTGTCGCAGTTCCACCCACCGTCGGGCCACTGCCAACGCACCAGCGCATCCGCCGCTGCGGCCACTCGCGGGTCGGCATGCCGTCCCAGCCGTGAGAGCGCTCCGACCGCGTTGCCCTGCACAGATGCATGAGCGCGGGCAAGACCACCCACTCTCACAGGTTCTCGTCGCAACGAGCGGGCAAGCCACACCGATACCTCTTCGACTAGCGGCTCGAAAGTGACCGAAACAGTGTGCACGCCCAATTCGGTCAAGGAGAGCAGCCGCCAGTGAGCCCCCGTCCACTTCCGGTACGGGTCCCTCGACGGGTCGTCTGGCCCTGCAAGGAGGGCCGCCCCGCGAGGACTCACCAATGGATCAACGCCCGCCTGCGGGCCCCGCACCCACAGCTCCCGCGCCGCGAGCGCCGCGACACTCGGATCTGAGTGGTCGAGCAGCGCCGCCACCATTGACTGATTCACACGACGATCCTCGGTTTCGTCGTGTTCACAAGCAAGAGGGGCCATCGGTAACGAGGTCCGCGAGAC
>CAZWZC010000263.1:0-1554 GCA_964638755.1 uncultured Aeromicrobium sp.
CGGCGTCTCCAACGGTGCGGTCGCCGTCGCGGGCTTCGAGCAGCTCGAGAAGCGCACGGGGGTGGAGCTGGCCGACCTCGCCCGCGAGCACGAGGGCAAGCAGATCACCTTCGCCGACACGCAGAGCCGGCCGCAGTCTGTCATCACCTCGTGGGAGTGGTCCGGCAGCGAGCACGGTGGGAGGCGCTACTCGCCGTTCACCATCAACGTCGAACGCGGGAAGCCCTGGCACACGCTCACCGGGCGCCAGCACTTCTTCCTCGACCACGACTGGATGGCCGAGGTCGGCGAGTGCCTGCCGACCTACCGTCCGCCGCTCAACCTCGCGGCGCTGTCCGGCTACCCGAAGATCGGTGAGCACGGCGAGTCGCACGTGGTGGTCCGCTACCTCACGCCGCACTCGAAGTGGTCGATCCACTCGGAGTACCAGGACAACCTGTTCATGCTGGCGCTCTCGCGCGGCGGCCCGGACATCTGGATGAGCAAGGAGGACGCCGAGAAGATCGGCGTCGCCGACAACGACTGGATCGAGGCGCACAACCGCAACGGCATCGTCGTCGCGCGCGCGGTGGTCAGCCACCGGATGCCCGAGGGCACCGTGTACATGTACCACGCCAAGGATCGCACGGTCGGCGTACCGCGCGTCGAGAAGACCGGCAAGCGCGGCGGCATCCACAACTCGCTCACGCGCTTGCTCCTCAAGCCGACGCACCTCATCGGCGGCTACGCCCAGCTGTCGTACGGCTTCAACTACTACGGCCCCACCGGCAACCAGCGCGACGAGGTCACCACGATCCGTCGCCGCTCGCAGGAGGTTCAGTACTGATGACGAGAGTCATGGCCCAGGTGGGCATGGTGATGAACCTCGACAAGTGCATCGGGTGCCACACCTGCTCGGTCACGTGCAAGCAGACGTGGACGAACCGGCGCGGCGTCGAGTACGTGTGGTTCAACAACGTCGAGACGCGGCCCGGTCAGGGCTACCCGCGCCGCTACGAGGACCAGGAGCAGTGGAAGGGCGGGTGGGTCCTCAACAAGCGCGGCAAGCTGCGCCTGCGCAGCGGCAGCCGCTGGCACCGGCTCACCCAGATCTTCAGCAACCCCAAGCTCCCCGGCCTCGACGACTACTACGAGCCGTGGACCTACGACTACGACACGCTGATCAGCTCCCCGCCGATGGACACCGTGCCCGTGGCGCGGCCGAAGTCGATGATCACCGGCAAGGACATGGAGATCCGCTGGGGCGCGAACTGGGACGACGACCTCGGCGGCACCGCCGAGAACGGCCACAAGGACCCGATGCTCAAGGGCATCGAGGACCAGGTGTCGTTCGAGTTCGAGAAGGCCTTCATGTTCTACCTGCCGCGCATCTGCGAGCACTGCCTCAACCCGTCGTGCGTGGCGTCGTGCCCGTCCGGCGCGATGTACAAGCGCTCCGAGGACGGCATCGTCCTGGTCGACCAGGACCGCTGCCGCGGCTGGCGCATGTGCGTCTCGAACTGCCCGTACAAGAAGGTCTACTTCAACCACCGCACGGGCAAGGCCGAGAAGTGC
>CAZWZC010000264.1:0-1549 GCA_964638755.1 uncultured Aeromicrobium sp.
CCTCTGTCGCGCGGCGTGAAGAGAAGGGCAGCGACGTCAACGTCGCAAGCCACATGCTCGTCGACGTCCTGGGCGGCGCCGTGGACGCTGCCGTCGTCGTGAGCAACGACAGTGACCTGAAGATGCCTGTTGACGTTGTCCGACAGCACGTGCCGCTCGGACTGATCAACCCGACCAAGGGCTATCCCGCGGGGGCTCTGAACGCTGACTCCACGACCGGGGTCGGCGTCCACTGGTGGTACCAACTCACGGCCGCAGACTTCACGAGACATCAGATGCCTACCATCGTCGGTCGGCTCAGCAGACCTGTCGGCTGGTAACACGAAAAAACCCGGCCCCTGAGGGGCCGGGCGGTATGGGGTAACTGTACACCCCCCGCGCGCGCCGCCCGCGGCCGCTTGCCCCTACGATCGGTGGCGAAGACCCCGGAACGATCCCTGGCGGAAGCCACATCGCCGGGGTTTCGTCACTCGGGGGCGCTAGGCTCACAGTGGCACGCCACGCGTAGCGCCCTACGGGCTGTGAGCCTAGCGCCCACGACCTTCACGCTGCTTCGCCCACTTCTTGGCAGCCTTGGACATCCGGGCCGCGATCTCGGCGTCCCTCCCCCGTGCAACGTGTTGGTAGCGCAGCGCCATCTGCGGAGTGGAGTGCCCGATCCTCGCCATGAGTTCGGCAAGAGTCGCGCCCGACTGTGCCGCGAGAACGGCTCCGGTGTGCCTCAGGTCGTGCACGCGCAGGTCGGGGCGGCCAGCGGCCAACCGAGCCTTCAACCAGTGTCGTCGCAGCGTGTTCGTGTGCACCTGCACATCGGGATCTTTGACGGACGGGAAGAGCAGCGCTTCGCGACCGAGCGCGACATGCTCCTTGAGATGCTGCTCGAGGATCGGCAACAGGTGTGGAGGCACCGCGATGTCCCGGACCCCCGCGATGTTCTTCGGTTTGCCGACGGTGACCTCCTTGCCGATGCGGACGACTCCGCGCTTGACGTGGATGGTCTTGGCCTTGAGATCAACGTCCTTGCGACGAAGTTCCGAGACCTCACCGAACCTGAGGCCACACCACGCGCCGATGAGCACCAGGGCGCGATACGGCGCAGGGATCTTTTCCAGCAGCACCTCGAGCTCGCCAAGGGTGGCCGGCTCGATCGACCGGACGCGCTTGGCCGAACCAGCGCCGCGCACTCGACAGGGGTTCGAGGCGAGGATCTCGTCGGTGACCGCTGTCGACAGAATCGAGCGCAACAGGCTGTAGGTGTGCGCCCGCTGGGTCGGTCGGCTCGAATCCAAGCCGCTGTGCCACGTCCTCACCACTTGCGGGGTGATATCCCGAAGGGACACGTCCCCGAAGGCGGGCAGGATGAACCGATCGAGGAGTCGCCGATACAGCGCCCTGGTCCGCGGCTTGAGCTCCCTCTGCTCGAGCCACGCCTCGGCATAGGGCCCGAACATCTCCGTCGACCGCACGACCTTGGCGCGCCGTGACTTGGTCGGCGACCATTCGTCGTTCTGCATGAGTCGGCGTTCTGAAGCGAGCCAGGCCTCGGCGT
>CAZWZC010000265.1:0-1546 GCA_964638755.1 uncultured Aeromicrobium sp.
CGATCTGCGGCAGCGCCACGTTCACGATGAACAGGTCGAGGCTGGCCAGGATGACTCCGGCGCAGACGATCGTGAGGACCTCAGCGGGACGCGCTGTAGGTCTGGCCTGCTTCCGTAGTGACGGTCGAGCGAGTAGCGACACGCAACGCACACTAGGGTCATTGCGTTCTATGAAGCAACTCTCTATGTTCGACGCGTGGAACGGAGGAGCTTCGCCGACATGCACTGCTCGGTCGCGCAGTGCCTCGAGGTCGTGGGCGAGTGGTGGTCGATGCTCATCCTTCGCGACGCCTTCCTCGGCGTGACCCGGTTCGACCAGTTCCAGCAGCGGCTGGGAATCTCCCGCAACATCCTGGCTCAGCGCCTAGGCCGGCTCGTGGACGAAGCAGTGCTGGAGAAGCATGCGTACTCGCAGCACCCGCCGCGCTACGACTACCGACTGACCGACAAGGGCCGGGACCTGTGGCCGGTCCTCAATGCCATGCGTCAGTGGGGTGACACGTACGCCGCGCCGGACGGGCCGCCGCTCCAGGTGGTCCACCGCAGTTGCGGCGAGGTGTCCCGGGCGGTCCTGACCTGCTCGGCGTGCGGTGAGCAGATGTCCGCGCGAGACGTCCGTGCGGTACCGGGCCCCGGCGACCTCGATCAGTTGGCAATCCGCTGAACTGGGCCGCAGCCCTCGGTGTCCAACCGCTCGGCCACCCCTGTGCGCCGGAACCTCGGAAATGGGCCGGCGATCAGCGCCGCGGGTGGAGGCTCGCTCGCTTGGCGGGGTGAGGCTGTTCATGCTGTGGCAAGGAGGTCCACGATCCGCTCCAGCTGGGTTGCCCAGGGACGCGCCGCGAGGATCGGTATGCCGCGCACGGCCGCTTCGTCGCGCAGATGCTCGCTATACAGCCAGCTGACGTGCGCTCGCGCGTCCTGGTTCGGCGTGCCAGGTTCGCGAAGGGCGAGATTGGCCGCGATCTGGTCCCTATCCGGTTCGTGGATGAACACGACGCGAACCGACGGCCCGAACCGCCCGTCATTGAGAACGCCCGGCAGTAGGTCGTCGTCCAGGATCACCGGCGGGCCGTGATCTAGGTGGGTGCTCACCACCGCGCGAACCGTCGTCCGGTAGGTGGTCTGTCTCAGCCGTGCCCACCGCGTAGCTCTGGGCCAAGGCCGCAGGACGTGCCAGAGCCGGTCACCGACTCCGTGTGCGCCCATCCGACCACCCTGCCATTCCAGGCTCACTCCTCCGGGCGTCACCTGGGATCGCCGCCAACCTCGGTGGCTGCCCGAACCGATGAGTCGTTACCGTCGCAGCGGTCTATACACCGACACGAACCGGACTGGAGGGGGACGCCATGCGGAAGCTGACCTATGGCATGAACGTGAGCGTGGACGGCTTTATCACCGCGGCCAGCGACGACTTGAGCTGGGGCGTGCCGAGCGACGAGCTGTTCCAGTGGTGGTCCGACCGTGTGGGGGCTACGCATCTGTCGCTGTACGGACGCAGGCTATGGGAGACGATGAGCTCGCATTGGCCGACTGCTGACCAGCA
>CAZWZC010000266.1:0-1545 GCA_964638755.1 uncultured Aeromicrobium sp.
GGTCTTCTGCAGCAGCAGCGCCCATTCGTACTTGTTGGTGAACAGGTAGGCGGCCCCATCGATGAGCGTGCGGATCGCCTCACCATCGACGCGAGCGAGTTGCTGCGAGGGGTCGGCCGCGAACGGGATCCCGCGGGTGCGGCACTCCTCCGTGTGCCGGTCCATCGCCACTGGGTCGTTGGGTCCCACGAGCACAAGGTCAAGGCCACCCACGCGTTCGGCAATGGGTTGCAGTTCGATCTCGCGCGCCTCGGCCATGGCCCCTGAGTAGAAGGTCGCGATCTGGGCCATGTCGACGTCGGTGGTGCACACGAAGCGAGCCGTGTGCTCGGTCTCCGAGGTGTGGATCGAGTCGCAGTCAACACCATGCCGCTCCAACCATGAGCGGTAGTCCTCGAAGTCGGCACCGACAGCGCCGACCAGGAGTGGTCGCTGGCCGAGGTTGGCCATGCCGAAAGCGATATTGGCCGCGCATCCTCCCCGCCGGATCTGGAGAGACTCCACCAGGAAGGACAACGAGATCTTGTCCAACTGCTCGACGACGAGCGAGTCGGCAAAGCGACCAGCGAAGGTCATCAAATGGTCGGTGGCAATGGATCCAGTCACGGCAACCTGCATGGGTCGCAACGCTAGTGCACTCCCCCGCTGCGCCGGACGCTGCCGGGCGCTGCCGGACATGCCGAACGCCGCGAGACCCGATGGTCGCGCGGCGTTCGGTCCGTGTCGGCTGGATGTCACAGCCGAGCGAGATCAGCTGAAGCTGTCACCACACGCGCAGGAGCTGCCCGCGTTGGGGTTGTCGATGGTGAAGCCCTGCTTCTCGATGGTGTCGGAGAAGTCGATCGTGGCGCCGTCGAGGTAGGGGACGCTCATCCGGTCAACGACGACCTCGACGCCGTCGAAGTCGCGGACCGCGTCACCGTCGAGCGTGCGCTCGTCGAAGTAGAGCTGGTAGATCAAGCCCGAGCAGCCGCCCGGCTGGACGCCGACCCTCAGGCGCAGGTCGTCGCGACCCTCCTGGGCCAGCAGGCTCTTCACCTTGGAGGCAGCGACATCAGTGAGGACGACGCCGTGGGCGGGCGCAGTCTGGGTCTCGGTCGTGCTGACGGTCTGGTCCTGCAGGCTCATCGAGGTTCCTTCGTGACGACGGTCGATGGTCGGGCTTCGAGGGAGGCAACAGCCGACCCTCACGGGTTTGTTCCCCCGGGTGGGTTCCCAGGGGGCCTTGTCGTAATCCGGGCGGAGCGGCCGAGTTGCCGCGGTCCCAGTGCGGACGAGTCAGGGTAGGCCTACCCCGTGCCGTCTCGTCAAACCGCCGCCCGCGCCACGCGGTGGTCGGTCAGTTGACCAGGACTGCGCGCGCAGTGGCGATCTGCTTGTCCTCACTCGCGGTCATGACGATCGGCTGCAGCGGGATGTCCTGCACACCCTCCAACCGGAAGGTCACCCGCCAGGTCACCGTCAACGTCACATGCTTAGTTCCGGCCGTCGTGTACTTCGCCCCGGTGTAGTACTCCGGGTTCTTGGACGGCAACACACTGCTCG
>CAZWZC010000267.1:0-227 GCA_964638755.1 uncultured Aeromicrobium sp.
GATGAGCGCCTGCAAGAGGGTCCCCGAACCGGAGACCAGGACGATGACAGCCGTGGGTTGGCGATGCTCAGGCACGACGGAAAGCCTATCGGCGGCAGGGACGTTGGTAGAGTGCGGCGGTGCTGGGGTGGACGCCTCGGCCTGCCTGTTACTCAAGGAGTCCCCATCACCTCGGCCCCTCGTCCCCTGTTTCGGGCCCTGACCGTGCTGCGGCTGGCCGAGACCCC
>CAZWZC010000267.1:289-779 GCA_964638755.1 uncultured Aeromicrobium sp.
GGTCTCGCAGAGCGGGGCACGGTTCCTGGTCAACCTCGTCGCGGGTCGCTTGGGCGGGCCGTTGGTCCTCGGTCACGTTGCGGTCGCGATGTCGGCCGTGCAGTTGCTCGCCTTGGTGGGTCCGACCTCGCTGGGATCCGCGGCGAGCAAGTACATGGCCCTCTCCCTGGGCGAGGACGACCTGGGCGGCACTCGCGCGGTCGCTCGACACATCTGGCGAACGACCCTCGCTTGTGCGCTCGTTCTCGGCCTCAGTGGTGGTCTCATCTGGAGGATCTGGTTCGACGGCGACTGGGCCGAGTCGCTGGCGGTTGCCGTGATGACAGCAAGTTTGTCGACCTACACCGTCGCGCGTGGCGCCTTCTTCGGGCACCGACATATCGGTCCGTCGGGGGTATGGGACGCCCTCGTCGGCGTGATCGGCGTCGTGGGCTCTGCGGCGCTGCTTGTCGTCGGGGTCCACAGTGTCCTCGCGCTGCTTCCTATGGCC
>CAZWZC010000267.1:789-1537 GCA_964638755.1 uncultured Aeromicrobium sp.
CTACACCTGGGCGGGATGGCCGCGGGGGGCGGAAGGTCTAGCCTCGGCCGCAGTGCGGAGCGAGATCAACCACTTTGTTGTCGTCACCGCCCTGGGGACCCTGACGAGCGCCGGCTTCATCCAAGCTTCGCTGGTCGTCGCTCGGGTTGTCGGCGGGACTGAAGGCTCTGGGTTCTACTCAGCCGCGTTGACCATTTCGGCCCCGCTTTCGATCCTCGTCGGGGCGGCCAACTCGGTGCTGTTCCCGTCCATGGCGGAAGCTCTCGGACGCTCAGACGAAGGGTCCTTTCGCCGCCAGTTGCACCAGTCGACCGAAGTCGTGGTCGTCGTCATGAGCGGGGCCATCGGTCTGCTGATGGTGTTGAGTTCTCCAGTGTTGGCTTTGGTGTGGGGCGACCGTTTCCGTCCGGCCGAGCCTCTCCTACCGGTCATGCTCGGAGCCATCCTCGCCTACGTCACCGCGGTGCCCAGCGTGAGCGCGCTGGTGACTCGCGGCGCAGCCCAGGCCAGGATCACGACTGCTTTCGGCGTGGTCGGTGCCGTGGTCGGCAGTCTCGTCTGGCTCGGAACGGCTCGCTCCCTGGGAGTCCTCGGGGTCGCGTGGGGCTATCTCGCCTCGACGGTCGTCAGTTCCGGCCTGACTGTTGCCATCGCCTGGCGTCGCGAGGACCAGCGCTGGTGGGGTCTGTTGGCCCGCTTGGTCGTCGTGGCCGCGGCCGCGGCGGGAGGATGGCTGCTTCCTCGGACC
>CAZWZC010000268.1:0-1520 GCA_964638755.1 uncultured Aeromicrobium sp.
ACGGTGACCACCGAAGTGGCATGTGGAGCGAGTTCGCAGCCTGTGCTCGAACCGAATGGTCTACGTTGCCGTGGAGCGACGACTCGTCCAAGCGCGACGTCGAGAGGATGCGCTGGGTCTGCGCCCACGTGTGTCCGTCCCGAGTCGGTTGCGAACGCGACGTCGAGGACGACCTAGCCGACGGTCGCGTCGTCGCTGGCTTCCGTGCGGGAGTATCAGTCCGAGCCAGGAGCCGGCGCCTTGCTGCTGATCAAGAGGAGGGCACGACAGATTCGAACGGCCGTCAGACGAATGATCCGGGGTCACCCGAGCTCTCGTAGCGGTTGACCCACCCAAACGCAATCAACAAATTCTGTGTTGCGACGGGTCGACGAGACCGCATCGTCCCAGTTGTCAAACGCCGTGCCAGTCGGGACCCGGCGAAGTGGTGTCGGATGTTGATTGCTGACAAGCGTCTCCCGGCGCGAGTTCCTCGGTCAAGAACCCGCTAGTGGCCTGGGCTGGGCTGGCAGTCGACCATGGGACCGCGGAAACGAACACCACCGGCAGGGTCCACGCGTCGATGAACCTGCATGTGAGCTGCCTAGCGTGGACTGAATGACGACCAGGATGTATGCGCTGCAGACGGAGGCGTTGGACGCGTGGCGGACCGCGGGTCGGCGGGGAATCGTCGAGGCAGTGACTGGGTCGGGCAAGACCCAGATCGGCGCTGAGGCGATCCGTGAGGCGCTCGCGGATCGCCGTCATGTGGTGGTGCTAGTGCCGAGCCAGGAGCTGCAACAGCAATGGGCTGCGATTCTCGCTGCGGAATTCGGCAGCGTAACTCAGGTCCAGCTCCTTGGGAACGGTAACAACTCGAGCCCGAACTCGGCGCGATTGCTAGTCGCCATCGTGCACTCGGCACGCGAGCTGAGGACCGTTCCCAAAGGTTCCTTGCTGGTGGCTGACGAGTGCCACCACTATGCGGCGCCAGCCCACTCTAAGGCACTGCTTCCTGACTTCGAGTGGCGCCTAGGCCTGACCGCGACCCTCGAACATGTCGATGGGCGCCATCGACGACTGATCGATTACTTCGGCCCGATCGTGTCCACCATCGATTTCGTCAAGGCGCTCAGCGACGGTGTCATTGCCCCGTTCTCCATCGCCATGGTCGGGCTTCCGATGAGCAACCAGGAGGCATCGGCGTACCTCGAGATGACACGCGAGATCTCCAGCGCTTACGGAGCGCTCGTCGGGCAGTTCGGCGTGGACACCAGCTCGTTCGGGTCGTTCATGCGCAGCGTGAACCGACTCGCCTCGACCTCCGAATACGCCGGCGCGGCTGCAAATCGATTCCGTATGGCGCTCTTCGAGCGACGCAGGCTGCTCGGCAACAGCGGCGTCAAGGCTGCCAGCGTGGAGCAGTTGGTGCCAGCGATCGACCTTGCTGAGCGGACGCTCGTGTTCACCTCCACCATTGCTAGTGCACAAGCTTTGGCAGAGCGACTGCGGTCATTGGGAATCACGGCGCTGTCTACCGA
>CAZWZC010000269.1:0-1518 GCA_964638755.1 uncultured Aeromicrobium sp.
CTCGCCGCACTCGCTCGTCGGAAGCATGCGCTACCCGATCTGGTCGACGAGGCCAAGACGCGTCTCGCCCATGCGACACGAACACTTGAACAGCACGACCGTCCCCTCCGCCGCCGAGGCCACACGGCCGAGATCGCCCAGGCGAAGAACGATGCCCACTCGCTCCCCGGCCACATCGATGACCTCGAGCGCGAGATGGACGAGCTGCCCACGAGGATCGAGACCGAGCGAGCGGCGCGGGATCAGGCAGCCGAGCTGCACGCCGACCGCCACGGCGCCGACTCCGAGCGGGTCGGGCAGGCGCTCGCCGAGGACGCCCGCATCCGGGGCGAGCACAGTGCCGAGCACCCGTCTCAGCTCCTGATGGATCACCTCGGACCGGTGCCCGACGAGCCGGCCGCACGCGAGCGATGGGTCGCGGCCGCAGGGCGCGTCGCGCAACACCGTGCCCTCTGGGATCTCCCCGAGACCACGCCCGTCGGCCCGCTGCCGCCACTCGGCCAGCCCGATTACGAGGTCAGCTACTACGCCGCCAACCGAGCGATCGCCGCGCTCGGGGAGGCCGTCGAGCTGCCACGACGGAGCCTCGATCGAGACGCTCCGGGCCTCTCGCTGTGACCCTCTGCACCGCCAGTCGCATCAGGCGACGGCGGCACGAAAGGCGCTGAAGACGTCACCAGGGAGTGGGTCATGCAGCTCCCAGGTGATCTGCATCGGGCGTTCCGATCGGTGCTCGACGTAGCGCGCTCGACCAGCGCAGAAATACGGCCGCGTGCGCCCCTGGACGTCTTTGCGGCTGGAGCGGACGAACAGCACCACGTTCGTGCCCCGCGCCTCTTGGTTGATGTAGCGCTGGCCTGGGGTACTCGCCTCTGAGGTGGTTGACTGCGATTCCCAATGGAACAGCCGGTCGCTGATGGCGTAGTCCCGGTAGCGGGTGGTTGGTGAGTAGTGCTTCTCGGTCTTCTCCAGCGTGATGAAGAAGAGGTCCGTCTGGCTGGGCTCGTGCCAGAAGACGCCCTCACGGATGTCGTTCGGAGCGGGCACTGTCGCGGCGCCGAACCCTGCCATGGCCTCCTTGAGCGTGTAGGTGGCATGGAGTTGGAGCGGCACCGGTTGCAAGACCCCAAGCGGCGCGTGTAGATGGCGCACCTGGCTATCGAGGAGTGGCAGCAGCTGTAGCAGTTCGGCGCGAATGGCGTCGTGTGACCAGAGGTGCCGGGCGGCGTCGTCGAGGGACGAGAACTCGCCCTTCTTGAGGCCGAGCAAGGTCAACAGCAAGCCGTTGAGTTGCCGGATCTGCCGCTCATCGAGGTCGGGCTCCTTGACCGGCTCCTGGCCGCTGAGCAGCGCTCCGTATGTCTCGATTCGGTCTAGGTCGTCCACGTGCAGCAGCCGTCCTACGCCCCGGCTGAGGCGGTCCTCGCCGCCGGATGCAGGAGTCACAAGAAGCCCTGCGGCTCGGCGCATCTCGGTGAAGGAGCGGTCGCCCTGGTAGACGTCGTCAAGTTCGAGGCC